>JBKJLX010000809.1:0-17512 GCA_046596645.1 Polyangiaceae bacterium | reverse complement strand
ACGAGCTCGAGCCCGGCCGGGCCCATGCGCTCGATCGCGCGAGGTGCGACCGCGAGGACGATCGCGCTCGCCCCCAGCGCCAGCACCAGCGCCGTGAAGAACGACGCGACGTGGGCGGCGCTGGTGGTCTGACCCATCAGCACCATGACCGTGCTCATCGCCCCCGGGCCGGCGATCAGCGGGATGCCGAGGGGCACCACGCCAGGGTCGTCGGTGCCGTCGCCGACGGGCTCGGCCCCGTGCGCCTCGTGGCCGCCGCCGCGCACCATCGGCAGCGCCATGCCGATGAACAGCACGCCGCCGGCGATGCGAAACGCGTCGATGGTGACGCCGAACAGTCGCAGCAGCGTCGATCCGGCGAGCGCGAACAGCACCAGCGCCACCAGGGCGGCGAAGCAGGCGCGCAGCAGCGTCCTCCGCCGCGCGGGGGGCGCGTGCTTGCGCGTCGTCGCGGCGAACACCGGCGCCGCCGCGATGGGGTCGATCACGGTGAAGAGCGACGAGAAGCAGAGGACCCCGAAGGCGAAGGCGTTCACCGGTGCACCTCCTCGTCGTCGATGGGCACCGGCGCGTCGGCCTTGGCCGTCGAGAGGACGAAGGTGGTCTTCACCCGACCGATGCCCGGCGTACCTGCGGTGAGCCGCCCCAGGAGGAAGCCCTCGAAGGCGGCGATGTCGCGCACCATCACCTTGAGGAGGAAGTCCTCTTCGCCCGCGATGTGATGCACCTCGATCACCTCGGGGAGCTTCACGATGGTCTCGATGAAGGCCTGGTGCACCGGCAGCGCGTGCTCGCGCAGCGTGACGTGCACGAAGGCGAGCGTGGCGCGACCCAGCCGCGCCGGGTCGAGGCGCGCCGCGTAGCCGCGAATGACGCCTGCCTGCTCGAGCTTCTCGATGCGCTGGCGCAGCGGCGTGGGCGTCAGGCCCACCGCGTCGGAGAGCGCCGCGATCGTGATGCGGCCGTTCTCCTGCAGAAGTCGCAGGATCTGCCGATCCATGGCGTCCACAAGCGCCGACGCAGTCGAATCAACCACGAAAGTGGTTTACCGCAGTGCATTCGACTGCGCAAGCCAGGCTGGACGGTTCTCCACGGTGACAGAAACGTCGAGGCCTCCCGCGTCGCCGCGAGAGGCCTGATCAAGGTCGCCCGGGAGCGACCGGCGACGCGACGCCGGGGGGCGTCACCGCATGTAGACCTCGGCCGCCGCGAGGCCGCCGCCGGTGCGCGCCGTCATGATGAGGCGGCCGGTGGCGCCGAAGGGCGCCTGGTAGGTCCAGCACTGGCCGCCGCCGCCGATGACCGCCGAGGCGCCGGTGCCCTGGTCCTGGGCGACTGCAGGCCCGGGGCCAAGCGGCGTGATGGGGACGATCTGCAGGTCGAGCTCGGTGATGCCCTGCGAGTTGCCGACGGCGACGTAGCACTTGCCCGGCGTCAGCTGAAAATCGAGCGAAAGCGTCTGCCCCTGCTGGAAGTTGCCGGCCATCGGACCGGCGACCTTCTGCATGCCGCGCGCGTGCTGCTGCGACAGGGGGAGGAGGCCGAACGTGGCCGCCTGCGCCATGTTGGGATCCATCGGCTGCGCGGAGCCGCCGCCACCCTGCGGCGCCGGCTGGCCGGGCGCCGGCTGACCGCCGCCGCCACCGCCACCCGGCGCGGGGAAGCCCGGGATCGGGAACGGGAACGGGAACCCGCCCGGCGCTGCGCCCGGCTGCTGCTGGGGCGCCGGCTGGGGCTGACCGGGCTGCTGCTGCGGATAGGGCTGCGGCTGCTGCTGGGGATAGGGCTGCTGCTGCGGATACGGCTGTCCCGGCTGCTGCTGCTGCGGGTACGGCTGGCCCGGCTGCTGCTGCGGGTACGGGCCACCGCCATACTGCGGCGGGGCGGGGCCGTAGCCCGGCTGGTTGGCTGCGGTGTCCTTGGGCGTGCAGCCCACGCCGAGCGAGGCGGCGAGCAAGACCATGGGAAGGGCGAGAAGGGAGCGGTTCACGAGGGACCTCCGGTGGGGCGTCGCGTCGAGTGCTGCCCGTGGGTTCGACGGCCCGCGGCGCCAGGGTATTCGGACATGCGTCGGATGTCAGGCCCTGTGCGGGCCATCCGCCCCGGAGCCGCGGGGGCACCGCTCCCGTCGCCATGCCACACTCGACCATGGCCGGCGATCAGGGTGGTAACGGGTGGAAGCCGTTTCCCTTTCGCCACAACGACGTGATTCCGCTCCCCTGGTCGCCGCGGCGGGCCCCGGGGGCGATGGTGCTGCGTCTCCTCGACGAGGCGATGCGCGGGGGAACCGGCGTCGGGATGGTGCCGGTGGAGGGCTTCGCGGCCCTGGGAGAGGCTGTCATGCGCTGCGAGTCGGGCGATCTCGACGGCAGCCTGCGCGCCGCCAACCAGCTCGCTGCGGAGAGGCCGGCGCTGCGTCCGCTCGCGCTCATCGTCGCCCGCATGTGCGTGCACAAGGAGATCGATCGCCTGCGCACTGCGCTCGTCGGCTAGGAGCGCCGACGCGCGGCGACTAGCATCCGCGTCGCGTGCTGCTCGATCGCGAAGGCCTGGGCGCGACGCTGCGCGCCGCGATCGACGCGAGCGTCGACGGTGCGGGGGACGAGGCCCGCGGCGCGCTCCACGGCTGGCTGGTGCTGGCCGCCTCCGGCCTGGCGGCGTGTGCGCGAGGCGTCGCCGGCGCCCCGACGCTGGAGCGAGTCGAGCGCGCAGCACGCGAGGGTGGCAAGAGCGTGCTGGCGCCCCTCGCCGAGGCGCTCGCATCCCTGCACGTGGCGGCGGCGCCCCCCGATGGCGCGCTGGCGGCGCGCGCCGTCGTGGCGACGATGGCGGCGGTCGCGGCGGGCGGCGGGCTCCGGTCCTTCGCCGACCTCGACGAGGCGTCGCTGGGCGAGGCGCGCGAGGCGGGCATGGCGCGCGCGGTCCGCAGGGCGCGCGGCGCCCACTCCACGCCCCACGGTCTCGCTGACGCCGTCGCCTGCGACGGCCTCTCGGCGCTGGAGGCAATCGGCGGCGATCTCGGCGCCGCGCGCGTGCTCGACCCGGCAGCGGGTGGCGGCGCGCTGCTCCTCGCGACCGGCCGCGCGCTGCTGGCGCGAGCGCCCCCGCCGGAGCACGCGACCCGTCGAGGCGCCATCGCCGACCGCCTCTTCGGCGTGGAGCGCGACCCGGAGGTGGCGACCCTGGCGCGGGCTGCCATCGCCCTTTGGGGAGCGACCGAGGGCTGCCCGGCAACGGCGCGCGACGGGCAGGTGCTCACCGGCGACGTGCTCGCGTCGCTCGATCCCGCCGACCTCTCGCCGTGGGCCACCGCCGGGGGCGCCGAGGGTTCGAGGCTTGCGCGCGAACTCGCCGACGCACTGGTCGACGCGTTCTTCGCCGTGCCGGCCGCCAAGCGCGCGCGCGAGCAGGCGCGGCGGACCCAGGTCGCGGAGGCCGCGCGGCGCGGGCACGGCGACGCGGTCGCGCAGCTCGCAGCGTGGGCGGCGGCGGGTCGCGCGCGGGGCGCCGTCCACCCGGCGCTCGCCTGGGCGGCCTTCGATCTCGCGGTGCTCAACCCACCCTTCCTGGGGGGAAAGCGGATCGCGACCGTCCACGGCGAGCCGTACGCGGCCTGGCTCGCAGCGCGGCACCCCCTCGCCAGCGGCAACGCCGACCTGGCAGCGCACGTTCTGCTGGCCGCGTCACGCTGGCTCGCGCCGCGGGCGGTGGTGTCGATCGTCGCCACCAACACCCTGGTGGAGGGCGCGACGCGACATGCCGCGCTGGAGCGGATGATGGGCGAGGGGCATGTCATCGCCTCGGCGTGGCGCAGCGCACGCTGGCCCGGGACGGCGTCGGTGAACGTGGTGCGGCTCGCGCTGGCGCGCGGCGGCCCCGGGACGCTGCGCCCCCGGCTCGACGGCGATCCGGTCGCGGCGATCGACGCCGGGCTGCGCGCCGCGACCCGACGACCACCGCCGCGCGCGCTCGCCGAGAACGAGGGCACCGCCTTCGTCGGCTTCTTCCTGCGTGGGGACGGCTTCGTCGTCGAGCGCGACGAGGCGGAGGGCCTGCTCGCGCGGGACCCGCGGAACGCCGCCTGCCTCCGCCCTTACCTGGTCGGCCAGGACGTGCTTCGCGATCCGGAGCGACATCCGCGACGATGGGTGATCGACTTCGGCACCCGCAGCCTGGAGGAGGCGCAGGAGATGCCCGATCTGCTCGAGGTGGTCGAGCGCCGGGTTCGCCCGGTGCGGGAGGCGCTGGCGCCCAGCGCCACCAACCGCGCCCACCGTCGCGCGTGGTGGCGCTTCGCCAACGCGCGCCCCGAGCTGCGGCGCGCGCTCGTCGGTCGCGATCGCTGCATCGTGGCCCCGCGCGTGGCCAAGCATCTGGCCTTCGCGTGGGCCTCCTCGGACGTGGTGTTCTCCGAGCAGCTGGTGGTCGTCGCCAGCGACGCACCGGGCCGCCTGGGGGCCCTGGTGTCATGGGCGCACGACGCGTGGGCGCGGGCGCACTCGTCGTCGCTGCAGAGCGGCCTCCGCTACCTGCCGTCGCGCGCCTTTGCCACCTTCCCCTTCCCGCGCCCGAACGGTGGCGCCTGCGCGATCGACGCGGCCGCTCTGACGCTGGTGGCCGCGCGTGACGCCGCGGCCCGCGCGCTCGGTGTCGGCCTCACGACGCTGCGCGATCGCCTGGACGCCGGCGCCGACGACACGCCCGGGATCGCGCGCCTGCGCGACGCCCAGCGCGCGCTGGACGTCGCGGTCCTCGACGCCTTTGGCTGGAGCGATCTGACGCCGCCGACGCGCGGCGCGTGCACCGCGCGGGAGCGCGAGGCGTTCGAGGCCGCGGTGGTGGAGCGGCTCGCCGACGAGAACCAGCGCCGAGCGCCGCGTGGCGATGGGGAGGCGTCTCTGGTATGAGCGCGGTGCCGCATCTACCCCGAGGAAGAGTCATGCCCAAGCGATCCTGGCTTCCACTGAGCGATCTGCTGACCCTTGGTGTCGCGGCGCTCGTCGCTGCGCTCACCCCCGCCTGCGGCAGCGAGCCGGAGTTCCCGGAGCAGCCCATGCCGGCGCCGACGCCGATGGCGAGCAACCCCGCCCCTGCGCCGACGCCGATGGCGTCGACGGCGCCGCCCCCGCCGGTGACCGCCGGAGCGTGCGACGCGGTGCAGACCACCGCGTTCACCACGATGCTGATGGGCCGCGCCACCACGGAGGCGCCGCGCATGGAGCAGGTCGGGTCGCTGGTGTGCGGTGTCGCCCCCGAGGGCCAGCCGGTCAACGGAACCACGCTGATGCTCGAGCAGGGCTACTGTTACACCGTGCTCGGGCAGTCGCTGCCCAGCGTGAACGAGCTCGACGTGCAGATCGTCGTCGACCTCGCCGGCGGCGGTATCCCCCCCGCGCTCGCGGCGATGGCGCAGGCCCCGCTCGCCGTCGACAACACCGCCGGGCAGTCGGCGTCGATCGGTGCCGGCAACAACTGCTACCAGTGGCCGCTGCCCATCCCCGCGGCGGTGAAGCTGGTGCTGAAGCCGCGCAGCGGCAGCGGGCCGGTCGCGGCGCAGGTCTACCGCCGCAAGAAGTAGCCGTCATCGCACGCGACGACGCACGTCGCGTGCGGCGCCACGGAACGACGAAGGCCACGGCCCCTCTCGGGTGCCGTGGCCTCGTTCATCGGGCCACCCTGGTCACGCCCTCTGCCGGTTGGGCCGAGGGCGGATCAGGAAAGCCGAGATCAGGAATGCAGCGCGGCCTCAGGCCAGCGCGTCCTTGATCGCCTTGATGGGGCGAGCGCGGACCGACTTGCTCGCCGGCTTCGCGGCGAACGTCATCGGCTGCTTGGTGAAGGGGTTCACGCCCTGGCGCGCCTTGGTGGCGGGCTTCTTCACCACGCGGAACTTGGCGAAGCCGGGCAGCGTGAAGAGGCCCTGCTTCTTCAGCTCGCGGTGACCGACCGACTGCAGGGCCTCGATCACGGCCTTGACCTGCTTGCGCGAGACGTCGTCGCCGACCGACTCGATGATCGCCGTGATGAGACCGCTCTTGCTGAGCGACTTCTTCGACCCGCCGCCGGCCGCGGGGGCCGCCTTCTTCGATGCCATGGGATCCTCCGATGCGCGGGGCCTGCCCGCACGTTGAGTTCGCCGCTCGCCGGCCACTGTGCCGCGCGAACGAGAGGCCACTCTATCGATCAAATCCCGCGGGGAAAGCTAAATCTGAACGCCCGCCCCCTGAAAATGCGCCTCTCACTGCGCAAAACGGCGTCCTCCCCCCAGTTCATTCGCAATTTACAGCCATTCCATCGCGAATCCATCTGGCCTCCCGCGTAGCCAGGGGAGCGCCAGGAAGCACGCCCTCACGTCCGCGAGCACGCGGTCACGTCCGCGAGCGCAGCGAGCACGCGCAGCGGACAGGCTCGAACGCGCCAGCGCTTCGCTCACCACGCCACCAGTCCCGCCGCGCGGCACCGACCGCGTCCGAGACTCTCCGCGAAGCGAGCATGAGGGGGGAGGCTCAGCCGCTGCGGAGCACGGCTGAGGGCCAGCGGGAGGGGTAGCCCGAAGGGGCCCCCGAAACTAGAGCCCACCCAGCATGTCGCGCGCTGCGGTGAAGGCGGGGTCCTCGTCGAGCGCCTTCTCCAGCATCAGCTTGGCACGGCGCATGTCGCGCTGCGCGTAGGCGATGCAGCCGAGCTGGTAGTAGGCCACCGACTTGTCCTGCGAGTTGGCGCCCTCGGGCGCTGGCGTGGATGCGCGGCCGGCAGGCGGCGGCACCGACGGACGGCCCGCGATCGCCGGCGCCGCCGCGCGCATCAGCGTGACCGAGCGGTAGGCGCGGCCCGCGATCTCGAGCTCGTTCATCTGCACCGCGAGCGCACCCAGCTCCAGCGCAAGCGGCGCGTTCTGCGGATCGCAGTCGAAGGCCTTGCCCAGCGCGTCGAGCGCGCGCGCAGGGTCGTTGGCCTCGACCGCAAGGCGCCCCATCGTCCGGTGGATGACCGCGAGCTTGGGCGAGCGACGCCCCTTGTGCGCGACGATCGCGCGCTCGAGGACAGCGACCGCCTCGGGGCGACGGCCGACGCGGGCCAGGGCCTCGGCGTGGAGCAGGGACACCTCCTGATCGCCCGGCACCAGCTGCGACGCCTGCTCTGCCGCAGCGAGGACGCTCTCCGGCGCCGATCCCAGCTCGAGCAGGATGCGGCCGCCGCGCACCAGGCAGCCGGCGCGCTGCACCGGCTCGGTCACCTGCTCCGCCTCGACGAACTCGAGCTGCGCCAGCGCCAGCCGATCGCCCAGCATGTCGTAGAGCGCGCGCAGGCGGTCGCGCACCGGCTTGGACGCGGGGCTGAGCGTCAGCGCCCGCTCCAGGGCGCCACGCGCGTCCTCTGCCCGATCGGCGCGGACCGACGCGTCAGCGAAGCGCAGCGCCACGTCGTGCAGGCCCTGGCCCTCCTCCAGGGCGGAGAGCTTGCTCCAGGTCTCCGCCGCCTCGGCCCAGCGCGACAGCTTCTCCAGGAGGTCGCCCATCCCGCGCAGCGCCTCCACGTCGCGACCGTCCTGCTGTAGCAGCTCCTCGAGCGTCGCCGACGCCCCGTCGAGGTCGCCCTGGGTCAGCTGCAGCTTCGCCAGCCGCGCGCGGTGCTGCTTGCTGGCGGCGTTGTCGAAGCCCTCCTCCGCGCGCAGGAGGCAGGTGCGGACCTGGGCCTCCAGCTCGGCGACGTACTGACCGCCGCTGCGATCGTGCGCGATCTGCAGGTCCTCCAGAGCGCCGTCGCCGTCGCCCAGGCCCTCGCGCAGCACCGCGCGCGAGAAGTACAGCCAGGGGTCGCCCTCGGGATCGGCGCCCATCGCCTTTTCGACGGCGTCGATGGCCTGCGCGTGCTGGCCCAGCGCCGAGCGCGAATCCATCAGCTGGAAGAGGACGTCGCGATCGGTCGGGTCGAGCTCGAAGGCCTGCGCGAGGTGCTCGACGCTGGCCGCGACGTCCCCGGCGCGCTCGCGCAGGGCGGTCGCCGCCTCCAGCAGGCTGCGCTTGCGCTCGGCGGGATCGGTCGTGCCCTGCCCCACGATCGAGAGCGCCTCGGCGAGCGCCCGCGCATCGCCACGCGTCTCGAACACCGTCTTCACCTCGGCGAAGAGCGCGCGGTCGTCTGGCACGGCGCGCAGCGCGGTGAGGAGCGCGGCGTGCGAGCCGGGCTCGTCCCCCTGCGCCTCCCGCACCGACGCCAGGCTGCGCGCCACGTCGACCAGCCCCGGGCCGGACTCGACCCGCATCAGGTTCTCCAGCGCGTCCGTCAGCTCCATCTGATCGTCGCGCTTGGACGCGAGGTCCACCAGCGCGCGCAGGAGAGCGCGGTGATCGGGATCCCACTCCAGGCCGGCGTGGTAGGCGGTGGCCGCCTCCTGCTCCTCGCCGATCTGCTCGTAGAGCCGGCCCAGGCGCTGCGCGATGTCGACGACGCGCGACTTGTCCTCGGCGTCGCGCGCCGCGTCGAGGCGACGCGAGAGGAAGGCGGCAAGATCGCTCTGTCGGTCTGGGGACGAGAGCATGGTCTCCAGATCGGCGGCGGCGTCCCAGCGCGTCGGGTCCTCATCGAGCACCTCCTCCAGGAGGGCGGCGGCGCGAGAGGGCTCGCTGGTGCGAACCATGCCGGCCAGCTCCTCGCGGATCTGGTTGCGAGCGTCGCGGTCGTCGACGAGAGGAAGCGTCTCCTCCAGCAGCGCGATCAGCGCGTCACGCTCGCCGAGCTTGCGCAGGCAGCCGGCCAGCGGACCCCAGATCGCGCGGTCCGCCGGCTCGCGCTCCCGCAGTCGCTGGTAGAGGCCGGCGGCGCGCCTGGGATCGCTCAGCGCCTCCTCCGCGGTGCGCGCGGCCCGCATCGTCAGCTCACGCGCGTCATCCCCCTCGGCCACGCGCGAGGCGCGCTCCCAGAGGTCGGCGGCCGAGGCGAGATCGCCGCTGTGCCGCCGGCGCTCCGCCAGCGCGAGCAGCGCCCACGAGAAGCGAGCCTCGGTCGCGAGATCGCCCTCGCCGGGCGCGGCGGCGACCGCGAGCTCGAGCGCGCGCATCGACTGCGCGTCGTCACCGGCGTCGCTCGCGAACTCCGACGCCTCGCGCAACAGATCGGCAGCCGCGGGCGGCTCGATGATGGCCAGGCGGATCAGCGCCTCCACCAGGCTCGAGGCGCGGTTGCGCTCGCGCGCGAAGTCCTCGAGCAGCCGCGCCAGCCGCGCGCTCTCCGGGCGTGCATCCGAGGCGCGGCGCAGGTCGACGTCGACCGCTTCCTCGTCCCCGTCGGCGGCGACCAGTCGCTCGCACACGCCGGCTACCGTGTCGTCGTCGGCGCCCGACGCGAGCCGCAGCGCGAGGATGCGGCGCAGCGTCGCCACCCGCTCCCCCTCGTCGACCACCGCGTCGATCGGCGGCTCCAGCCGGCGCTCCAGGAGGTCGACCAGAGCATCGCGATCGTTGCCCCGGAGGGCGATGTCCTCCAGCGTCCTCGACACCGCGAGGCGGCGCATCGCGTTCTCCTCCGTCAGCTCCTCGCCGTCGAGGACCTCATCGGCCCGACGCAGCGCGGCCGCCGCGCCGGCGTCGTCGCCGAGGTCCCGCTCCAGCGCCCGCGCGGCGAAGAGGATGGCGTCGAGATCGGGCTCGGCGTTCGGGTCGACGGCGGCATCGAGCAGCGCCCGGTAGCGGGCCAGCGCATCGTGCTTGCGCAGCACGGTCGCGGCGCGGCGGTGCACCGCCTCGTCGCGCGGGGCCAGCCTGGCGGCGCGGAGGGCGGACTCGATCGCCTCCTCGCCATCGCCCTGCTGCGACAGCGTCTCCGCGAGCTCGGCCACCAGCAGCGCCGACACGGTCGGATCGAGGTCGGCGCTCAGGCGCGCGCGCAGGGCCCGCGCGAGGAGGTCGGCGCGGCCGGCGCTGCGCAGCCGCGCCAGGAGCCGTTCCGCCTCCCAGGCGTCGCCCTCGGCGGCCTCGAAGGCGCTCTCGATCATCTCCGACTGCCGCGCGACGTCCTTGTTCCTCGCCTCTATCTCGGCGAGCTCGAAGAGGACCTCGGATCGGCTGGGGCCGCGGTGATGACTCCGCGCCTCGCCGGGGCGGCCCGGCTTCAGGACGAAGAGCAGACCGCGGAACGTGCGCTGCGCGCGGAGCAGCTGCCCCTCCTCCAGGGCGAGCGTCGCGGCGGCGTGGAGGATCTCGGGGTGCGCAGGGTCGATCTTGGCGGCCTGATCGAGCTCCTCCAGGGCGCGCCCGCGATCGCCGGCGCTGAGCGCCAGCTTCGCCAGCTCGAAGTGGACGACGGCGCGCTCCTTGGGCCGGCGGTTGCCGTAGCGTCCCAGCAGCCCTTCGAGGACGCCGGTCGCCTCCTCGAAGCGACCGGCGACCCGCATCGCCTCTGCCAGCACCAGGCGCACGCCCTGGTCGTCGGGGTCGAGCTCGGCAGCGCGCGCGAGGAGCGGCAGAGCGCCGCTCGCGTCGTCGAGCCGCTGGATGTGGATGGCGGCTGCCTCGCGCAGGAGCGCTACCTGCTCGGTGGGATCGCTCGACGCCTCGGCGGCCTCGCGCAGGAGCTCGGCGAGCGGTCGCGGCAGGTCGGCCTGCCGATAGAACGCGAGCAGGCGCGCGCGCAGCGCGGAGCCGGGTGGCGAAGCGGCGGCCGCCGACTCGAGGATCTGCTGGGCCCGCGCGACTTCGCCGGCGCGCGCCAGCGCGTCGACCAGGCGGACGGTGAGCGCGTCGCCCTCGTCGGCCAGCGCGTCGCCGAGGAGCACCTCGAGCGACTTCGCCGCGCGACCCCAGTGGCCGCGCTGCTCGAGCAGTCGCACCAGCGCCTCCCGGCCGGCGCGTGAGTCGACGAGCTGCAGCGACTTCTCGCGCGCCTGGATGGCACGCTCCAGGGCGCGCAGCTGGGTCTCGGCGACCTCCGCCGCGCGCTCCCACAGCTTGGCGGCGCTGGCGGTCTCGCCCCGCTTGGCGAGGCGCGCCGCGTGCTCCTCCAGCGCCGCGCACAGCTCGGCGTTCTGCTCGCCGGAGGCGAGGATCTCCACCAGTCGGGAGAACGAGGCACCGTCCGAGATCTCCTCGACATTCCTGCGCAGCGTGGCGACGGCGACCGCGCGATCGCCGTCCTCCAGCGCCAGCTCGGCCAGCTCGCGGCGATGGGCGGCGCGCTCGGCGTCTCCCTCCGCCGCCTCGGCGCGGCGCGTCCACAGGTCGCGCAGGTCGGCGCGACGCGCGAGGCGCCGCAGCACCTCGTCGAGCGAGCTGGCGACCTCGTCGTCGAGCGCGTCGGCGGCGAACAGGCGGCCGAGGATGTCGGCGGCCTCGACGTCCGGCGCGTGGCCTGCGGCGGCCAGGGACAGCTCGCGCTTGCGGTCCGCGGCGAAGGGGAGCTCGGCCGCACGCAGGTGCGCGGACCGCACCTCCGCGTCGTCGCCGGCCTCCTGCGCCAGCTCGACCAGCGCCTCGAACGACCAGGTCGCGACCTCGCGCGCGTCGTCGTTTCCGGGGTCGGCCGTCCACACCCGGCCGGCGAGCTCGAGGAGCGACCGGGTGAGCGCGCGCGCCCGCGGATCGGTCGCGCCGCGCGCGACGTCGACCGCGTCGCGCCACACGCCGAGCTGCGAGGTGGCGAGGGCGAGGCGCTCCAGGGCATCGACCAGCGGGCTGCCGCCGGCCGCGCGCCGCGCGCGCACCAGGCGCTCCAGCAGATCGACGTCGGCTGGCGCACGCGAGAGCGCCGCCAGCGCGAAGCGCTCGGCCGCGCCGTCCTCGCCGTCGTCCTCCGCGCTACCCGCCGCTCCGCGCAGGAGCTCCACCGCGACGTCGTCCAGCACCCGCGCGAGCAGGCGCGCCTCGCCGCCAGCGCCAAGCACGCGCGCCGCCGCGCGGAAGCTCTCCGCCGCGCGGGACAGTCGCAGCAGCTCGTCCGCGCTGGTTGCGTGCGAGGGGTCGAGCACCAGGCCGTCGGCCATCCGCTCGGCGGCGCCGGCGGCGTCGAAGAGGCGCGTCTCCAGCACCTTTGATGTCTCGAGCAAGATCTCGACGCGGGCGGCGTCGTCCTCCGCCACGCCCAGGCGCGCCGAAGCCAGCGCCACCAGGGCCTCCCACGCTTCGCCCGCCTCGTAGCTGGTGACGAGCGCGTCGACCACGTCGCGCAGCACGCCGCGATCGAGCGTGGGCGCCGAGACCAGGGCACGGAGGCCGTCCGACGCCTTGTCGCACGCCGGATCGGTCTCCAGCGCGAGGCGGTAGCTGGCGAGCGCGTCCTCGTAGCTCTCCTGCTTGCGGCGTAGATCGCCGAGGCGAACCAGCAGCTCCGCGGCCCGCCTGGGGTCCTTGACGCGCGCCGCCTCGTCCTCCAGCAGCGCGGCCAGGTCCTCCTCCCGTCGCTCGGCGATGTAGAGCGCCGAGAGCGCCTCGGCGACCTCGTCATCCCGCCCGTGAGCGGCCTCGATCGCCTTCCACGCCGCGATGGCGTCGTCGCCTCGGCCCAGCTCCCGCGCGAGGACGCCGGCGGACTCGACGCGGTCGACCCGGGCTCCTGCAGGGGACGCCGCAACACGGGCGCGCGCGGCGAGGGCCTCCACCAGCTCGTCCCAGCGCCCGAGGGTGCGGAGCCCTGCGACCACCACGTCGATGGCGCCGAGGGCCAGCGGATCTCCGGCGCCGCCGACCAGGTCCATCCTCCGCCGCGCGAGGTCGACCGCGCGCGCGATGTCGCCAAGCTCCACCTGGGCGACCCGAGCCGCCTCTTGCAGGGCCGCCGCGCGCAGGGCGCGGCTGGTCTCCAGCGTGGCGCGACGCTCGAGCACGTCGCATCGCGCCGCGGCGTCACCCAGGGTCTCCAGGAGCCCATCGAGCCGCTCGGCGGCGGCGCGCGCGTCCTCCTTGCCGTCCTCTCCGAGGGTGGTCGCCTCGTCGAGGAGGGTCCGCCAGAGCGCGGCGGCCTTCTCCGGCGACGACGCGCGGTCCTCGTGGAGCCGCGCCGCCTCGGCCAGGAGCGCCAGGCGCGCAGTCCCGGTGGCCTCTCCCGCGATCGCCTCCAGCGCCGCGGCCAGGCGGTCCCAGCGCCCGGTTCGCTCGGCGATGGCGACCAGCGCCGCGCGATGGCTCGCATCGGACGGCTCGAGCCGCACCAGCTCGATCAGTCCGGCGGCGGCCGCGTCGTCGTCGCTCAGCGCGTCGCGTCGCAGCGCCACCAGCTCCTTCAGGCGACCGGCACGCTCGGCCCCGGCGGTCGTCGACAGCCGGATCTCGAGCATGCGCGCGAGATCGGCGGACCGTCCGGCGGCGCGGTAGCGACCCTCCAGCTGGGCCGCCGCCTTCTGCGGGGCAGGCTCGTCCGAGGGGCCGGCGCCTTCAGGGAGCGGCGCGCCGGCGAGCCCGGCGACGCGCTCCAGCAGGGGCACGATGTCGGTGCTGGTCTCGTCGAAGCGCGCGAGGCGCTCGATCGCCGCCAGGGCCTGATCGGCGTCGCGGGCGCCATCGAGCCACATGGTCGCCACGCGGGAGGCGAGCTTTGCGCCCTCCTTGCCGCCGATGACGTCGAGGCGCGCCCAGAGCATGGCGATGAGGTCGCGCCAGCGACCGTAGCGCTCGTACAGGCGCTCCAGCGAGGAGGCGACGCGCGCGTCGTCCGGCCGCAGCTTCGCCAGCTGCTCCAGGTAGCGAATGGCGCGATCGCCGTCCTGCGCGAAGTCGCGCGCCGCCTGCGCCGCGTCGTCGAGCAGCATGATGCGCTCGTGCGGGTCCTCGGTGCGCTCCAGCACGAGGTCGTACAGGTCGAAGAGGTCGTCCCAGCGCTCGGCGGCGTTGTAGGCGAGCTTGAGGCGCTCGAAGGCCCACATGGCGGCGGGCGCCGCGCGCAGGGTGGCGAGGAGGAGCGCGCCGGCGGCGTCCTGATCCTCGAACCACTCCTCCTGCCAGTCGACCGCGCGGCGGCCGAGGCGCTCGACGGTGTCGGGGTCGACCGCCTCGCTGGCCGCCACACGCGCCGCGAACGCCTCGAGGACGCGCCGGTACGCGGCGCCAACGTCCTCGGCACGACCGAGATCGCGGGCGCGCTGCTCGGCGCCGTCCCACAGGTCGTCCTCCTCCGGGGCCTCCTCGGCGAGGCGAACGGCGACCTGCGCCGCGCGCTCACCCTCCACGCAGCCGAGCAGATCCTCCAGCCAGGCGCGCCGACGGGGCGAGCCTGGCGCTGCCGCCAGGAGCGCCTCCAGCTGCTGGGCGCGCCGTGCCGGGTCGAGCCCGGCCGAGATGCGCTCGACCAGTCCGCCCGCGGCCTCCGCCGCCTCGGGGGTCGACGCGGCGTGGAGCGCCAGCGCCAGCGCCTCGCCGTCCGTCGGATCGTCGGTGAGGCGGGACTCCAGGAGCGCCACCGCCTCTGCCGCCTTGCCGCGACCGAGGAGCAGCGCCGCCGCGCGACGCTCGAAGGTGGCGCGGGCGTCGCCCTCGGCGTCCACCCGCAGGTCGAGCAGCGCCTCGACGCCGCGCTCGATGTCGCCGGTGGCGAGCAGCCACTCGGCGCGCAACCCGCGCGCGTCTCGGGCTTCGGGGAACTCCTCGATCACGCGTTCGACCAGCGCGATCGCGCGGACCAGATCGCCGAATGACTGCGCCTCGGCGCGCGCCCACAGGACCAGCACCTCGCGGCGTGGCTCGCCCTCCGCCAGCTCGACGCTGGCATCGAACCACGCTCGGGCATCGTCCCAGCGCCGGGGATCATCCAGGCGACCCTCGACGAAGCGGCCGAGCTCGGCGACCGCGCGCGTGCGCGCGAGGTGATCGGGGTCATCGGGCGCCTCGGCGACCAGGCGGCGCAGCGCAGCGCTCGCCTCCTCCGCGCGGTCGGCGACGGTGATCAACGAGCGCGCGTGGGCCAGCGCGACGACGAACGCCAGGTCCGGTCGCGCCGCGACGCCCGGGCGCACGAGCGTCGCCTCCGCCGCAGCGAGGAAGCGATCGACGGCGCCGGCCTGTGCCGCGACGTCCTCCATCGCGAGCACGACCTTCGTCGCCTCGTCGTCGTCCGTCACCAGGCGGAGCACCATCTCGCTGGCGGCCAGTGCGCCGACCCAGTCCCCGGCGCTGGAACGCAGCTCGGTCAGCCTCTCGGCGGCCTCGCGATCATCGGGCGCCACCGCCACCACGCGCGTCCACATCGACTCGGCGCGCGCCTCCTCCAGCGCGGCGCGCGCCGCGGTGCGGAAGGCCTCGGCGGCGCGCAGGACGTCGCCCACCTTGTCGCGCAGCAGCTCGCCGAGCACCTCTGCATAGCGCGAGGCCTCGGCGTCATCCCGCGCGCGCAGCACCCGGCGCTCGAGCACCGCCGCTGCCAGCTCGGGGCGGTTCGCCCGCGCCGCCAGGGCGAACGCAGCGCCGAGCGACACATCGGGCAGCGCGTCGTCGCTCTGGACCAGCTCCTGGAAGAGGACGACCGCCTCGTCGAGCCGCCCCGCCTTCACCCGCGAGTCGGCGAGGCGCCGCTCGACCTTGCGCCGCGGCTCGCCCTCGGGCTCGAGGGCCCGCGCGCGTTCCAGCGCGCCACCGAGCTTGTCCCACTCGTTCGCGTGCTCGTACACGCGGAGCAGACCGGCGATCGCCGCCGGGTCGCCCTCGTTCTCCGACCAGGCGCGCTCGTAGGACTCGGAGGCGCGCGCGACCTCACCGATCTCCTCGGCGACGCCGGCGAGGCGCAGCAGCGCGTCGCGACGGCGCGCGCCCACGCCGGCACGCAGCACCGCCTCTTCGCGGGCGGCGAGCCGGCCGGCGGCGTCGCCCCGACCCGCGAGCAGGTGATCGAGGAGCGCCTCGCCCTCCTCGTCGTCGGGGGCGGCCGCCACCGCGCGCTGGGCCATGGCGATGGCCGCCTCGGCGCGGCCGGCGGCCTCGTGCGCCTCCGCCGCGCGCCGCGCGACGCGGGCCGCAGCAGCGCCGGTGAAGGGGCCGTCGCCCAGGGCCGCGCCGAGCTCGGCAGCCAGCGCGCCGGGGCCGGGGCCAGCGGCGGCGATGCGCTCGGTGGAGGTCAGCCAGCGCTCGACCTCGTCGGCCTCCGGCGGGCGCCGCTCCAGCTCGAGAGCCAGGGCGGAGCTGGCGAAGCCGAGCGCGCGGCCCGGCTCCAGCGGCTCGCACAGCTCGACCAGATCGGTGAGCAGCGTCGCGCGCTCGTCGCGGTGTACCGAGGCGGCGAGGCGCGCCTCGAGGGCCCGCACCAGCCCGACGTCATCGCCGAAGCTGCGGTAGATCGGCTCGAGGACGATGGCCGCCTGGAGCCCGATCTCGGTGTCGAGCATGGCCTCGAGCGACTCGCGGGCGATGGCGTGGGCGGGCTCGATCTCGACGGCCCGTCGATAGGCGTCGAGGGCGCTGCGCAGGTCGCCCAGCTCGGCGAGCCTCACCCGGCCGAGCTCCACCAGCAGCTCCGGCCGTTCGGGATCGGTGGCGAGCTCGATCTCCTTCTCCAGCAGTGAGGCCAGCTCGGCGTGCGCGTTGAGCGCGGCGAGGAGCGGCATCAGCCGGTCGTGGAGATCTCGCGCCGGCCCGAATCGCTCGCCGATCTCGCGAAGGATGGCGGCCGCACCCGCCGTGTCTCCCGCGCCGCCTTCGAGGACGCGTGCGGCGCGGAGCAGGAGAGCGCGCGCGATGAGCGGGTCCTCTGCCTCGCCGGCGCGCGACTTCAGCGCCGCTACCAGGTCCTGGTGACGCTCGGTCGCCTCGTAGAGGCGCTCCAGCGACTCGCGCGCGGCGGCGCCGCGCTCACCCTCCGCCCTCAGAAGGCGCTTCCACGCCTCGATGGCGCGTGTCAGATCCTCGAGCTCGAACTCGGCGACGGTGGCCAGCCGCTCGGCGGCTTCCTCCCGCTCGTCCTTCTCGTCCGCGCCGTCCGCGATCTTCTCCAGCGCCGTCGCCAGCTGCCCGGCGGAGACGCCATCGATCAGATCGGCCAGGGCGCGCGCCGCTTCCAGCTGCGCCACCGGATCGGGAGAGGTCTCGAGCACCTGGGCGATCTGCTGGGCAGCCCGCTTGGAGTCCCCGAGCGCCGCCATCAGGCGCGCCGCCTCGACCGCCACCAGCGCCTTGGAGAGCGGATCCTTGGCCAGGCTGGACGCGCGCTGCAGGAGCTTCGCCGCGTCCGCCTGCTTGCTCAGGAGATCGGCGCACTGCCGCAGCAGCTTGCGCATGGCTCCGTCGGCCGGGTCGGCAATGACGACCTGCTCCAGGATCGGCCACGCCGCGGCGGGATCGCCGAGCCTCGCCGCGTGCAGGGTGGCGAGGCGCTTCTGCACCTCCAGGCGCTTGGGCCCACCGCGGTTCTGCTCGAGCTGCAGAGCCAGCATGCGGGCGACGCCCGCGTCGTCGTCCAGCGCTTCGTACGCCTTCTCCAGGGCGGCGGCGGCGCGTCCCGCGCTGCCGCGGCTGGAGAGGAGCTTCTCGGCGACGGAGACCGCGAGCTCGTCGGCCGGGTCGTGCTCCAGCACCACCTCGACGTGCGGGGTCGCGCGCTC
>JBKJLX010000764.1:0-5142 GCA_046596645.1 Polyangiaceae bacterium | reverse complement strand
GCCCCCGCAGTGGGAGGCGTCGGCCGACGTGTCCACGCAGCCGTCGCTGCAGAGGGCCAGATCCTCGGCGCACGACGCGCCGCCCGAGCCGCCGTCCCCCGCCCCACCGGTGCCGTTCCCGCCCGTGCCGCCGCGGCCGCCGTCGCCGGCCCCTCCGTCCCCGCTGCTCGAGCTCACGGCCGACGTGACGACGGACGAGCTCGGCGACGACGTGTCGGCGGACGTCTCCGCGGACGTCTCACCGGACGAGGCGGATGTCGATTCGACCGCGCCACCTCCACCGCCCGCGCTCGTGCTGCCCCCATCGTCGCCGCAGCCCGCGACCACCGAACACCCGATCCACCATGCGGCGCCGAATCGTTTCATGCTCGCTCCCTCGTTCGACCGCGTACTGCGCGATCGACTCACGTTACGAGGGGCGCGGCACCACGAACAAGGGTGAGCACAACCCCTACACAAGCCACGGCTCGCCTCGTGCTCGCGGCGGCGCGGGGGCGGCGCTCGCCGTGCGGGCACCGCCGACGGCGGGGGTGCCCACGGGGCCGCGGGCAGCGCGGGGCGTCAGCACGTCCTGCACTCGCACGCCACGACACCCGCCTCCTCGAGGCACGCGTCGAAGGTGTCGTTGCACACGCTCGGGCCGAGGCACGCGCAGTCGGCAGCTTCCACGCGCTGCCTGGCGCGCTTCTCGACTCTACGGCGCGAGGATCATCACCTTGGGCTGGCTCGGCACCAGCCGCACGCCGGGGCAGTTGGTCGAGTTCTGCAGGGCCATGCTGGTCATGCGCGTGACCGGCATCCCCCAGGCGACGACGGTGACGGCGCCGACGAGGTGGCGAGAGGGGCCCATCACGGTGCCCGAGGCCACGCCCATGTTCACGCCGACGTTGTCGCCGTTGGTCATGGGGATGGTGGTCGACATGTTGTGCGCGGGGAGCCCGAAGAAGAGGACGTTGTACGCCGCGGGCACGCCCATCGGGCCGGCGGCGATGTTGGGGTAGGGGATGGGCACCGGCGCCGGCGTGGGCGTGAGGCACACGTCGGGGAAGCCCATGTCGATGCCCATCATCTGCGTGTTGGCGAACATGGTGTCGTCTCCCTCTAGGCCTGAGATCAGGCTAACCGAGCTGTATCTGCTTGCCGTCGATCTTGACCAGATCGGTCGCGGTCACGAGCGTGGTGTCGCCGTGCATCCGCAGGTTCGTCTCCGCCACCACGTCGAGCTGGCGGGTGCGCAGGGTCTCCGTCTCCTCCACGATGCGGAACACGCGCTTCGCCTTGCTGAAGACGCGGCCGATGAGGGTGGTCGACTCCTCCGCCGAGACGTCGACCCTGGCGATCTGCGCGTCCAGCGTGCGGCTGGCCACGCGGATGACCTTCCACACC
The DNA here is from genome assembly GCA_046596645.1 of Polyangiaceae bacterium. Classification (GTDB taxonomy): domain Bacteria; phylum Myxococcota_A; class Polyangia; order Polyangiales; family Polyangiaceae; genus JBKJLX01. The sequence goes on along the minus strand of JBKJLX010000764.1, from coordinate 3,756 downwards.
AGGTTCGCCTCGTCGGCCACCGCCTCCAGCGTGGTTGCCGAGAGCGTCATGTCGCGCGCCGTCGCCAGGTGGATGCCGGTCGGCGCCGTGACCACCAGCTTGCCGCGCGGCGCCAGCTCGAGATCGCCGTCGGTCGCCAGGGTGGTCACCACGCCGGGGTCGCGCTCCAGCACTGCGAGGACGAACGCCTCGCCGCCGCCGTCGGCCACCAGCACGCGATCGCCGATCACCGGCTCGACCAGGCAGCTGGTCGCGCGCCGGGCCAGGCAACGTCGGCCGCCGACGCGGACGGTGAGGTAGTCGTCCGCCGCGCCGTCGACGACGCCGGGGCGCATCGCGAACGCGGCATCCTCCGCCGAGGGCGCGGCCGCTACCAAAGGGGCGGCGGCGCTGGACTCGTCTCGCTGGTGTCGGGTCATGGCTCTGCTCACACCTTGGGCTGGAAGGACTCGGCGCTGGCGAGCTCGACGTCGTCCCCCAGCGCGGCGGCGCGGCTGGTGAACACCGCGCCCTGATCGCGGACCTTGTGGAAGCGCGTGCGGAAGAGGCGCGCGTGGGAGAAATCGGCCAGCTCGATGTCGGCGTGGCCGAAGTCGGCGTAGGTGAGCTGGGCCGATGTGAAGACGGCCCCCTTGGCGCGCGCCTCGCCGAAGAGGGTCTGCTCGGCGCGCGCGCCGGCGAAGCTCGCGCCCTCGACGTTGGCCTTCACGAAGAGCGCCTGCGTCACGTCCGCCTCGTCGAAGCGCGCCCTGGACGCGTTGGCCTCGACGAACATCGCGCGCTGCAGCTTCGCCTTGCGGAAGTCGGCGCCGACGATGCTGGTGCCCTTGAAGCTGACCTGGCTCGCGTCGGCCCCCGAGAAATTCGCGCCGTCCATCGTGCAGTCGGAGAACTGGGTCAGCGTGCACGTCATGCCGGAGGCGTCGAAGGCGCCGAACGCGCACTCGAAGAAGATGCCCATGTAGAGGCGGGCGCCCGACAGCGACACCGTGGACAGGTCGAGGCGGAAGAAGGTGGTCTTCTCCACGTTGGTGGCGGTGAAATTCGCGCCCGCCAGGTCGACCGCGGCGAAGCGCGCGCGGTCGAGGTTGGCGCCTGCCAGGTTCGCGCCCTTCAGGGGGCCGCTGGCGAAGGTGGCGATCTCCAGCGCCGCCTTGCACAGGCGCGCCGCGGACAGGTCGCACTCCGCGAAGACGGCCTGCGAGCCCTTCACCTCGTCGAGCGTGGCCTCGCCGAAGGCGCACTTGTTGAAGGCCGCCATGCGGATGTCGGCCCCGGTGAGGTCGGCGCCGCGGAAGGAACCACCGTTGATGATCGCCTCCTTGAGGCGCGCGCCGCGCAGGTTGGCACCATCGAGGCGGACGTCGTCGAACAGGGCGCCCCCCAGATCCACGCCGCCCAGGTCGAGGCCCCCGAGGTCGACGCGGGACACCAGCTGCCCGTTCCGCACCTTGTCGACGAGCTGATCACGGTCCACCGAAGGACCCTCCTTCCTTGCGCTTGGGATGGACGCGCGCGCGACGGAGGTCGGCGCGGTCGATCTGGGTGCGACCGTCGACGCGAACCCGCGTCAGATCGGTCCCGAAGAGGTTGGCCCCGCGCAGGTCGACGCCGACCAGGCTGGACTTGGTGAGGACGGCGCCGAGGAAGTCGGCGCCGGTGGCGATGGCCTCGGTGAAGTCGGTGCGTGCCATGAGCGCGCCGCGCAGCGTCGCCCCGCGCAGATCGGCGTCCCCCAGGTCGGCCTTGCTGAGGTCGCTCTCGGTGAGGTTGGCGCGGGTGAGGATGGCGCCGTGCAGCTTGGCCTCGCGCAGGTTCACGCGCAGGCCGCTGGCGTCCTCCAGGCGGGCGCCGACCAGGCTCGTACCCAGGATGAACTGGGCGTGATCGAGCCGCGCCTTGCCGAGGTTCACGCCGTCCATGGCGCACTCCAGGAAGCCGCAGCGGCGCAGGTCGGACCCTGAAAGATCGCAGTCGGTCAGGTCGCACTCGAGGAAGTTCGTCCGCTCCAGGACCATGCCGGCGAAGCCGCAGCCGCGGAGGTCGAGCTTGTAGAAGAACAGCTCGCTGCCCCGCGCCTCGGTGAAGTCCACCTCGTCGCCGACGACGGTGGAGATGAGCTGCGTCCTCACCAGCCGGGCCCCGGCCAGGCGGACGTGGTCGAGGCGGGACTTGGTCAGGATGACGTCGGTCAGGTCGGCGCCGCCGAGGTCGGCCCCGTCGATGGTCGCGCCGCCCAGGTTGGCGCCGGTGAGCACCGCGTCGGTCAGCTTCGTCCTCGCCAGGGTCGCGTGCGCCAGCACAGTGCGCGTGAGCTTGGCCCCATGCAGGACCGTCTCCGTCAGGTCCGCCGACTCGAGGAGCACATCGCTCAGATCGATGCCCGAGAGATCCATCCCCGACAGGTCGACGCCGGTGAAGTCGCGCCCGGCGAGGCTGGCGCCGTTGTCGCGCGCGGCGACGATCTCCGCCCGGGCCAGCTCGTTGCCCTCGGCGCTGCGGCGCCCGGCCGGGTCCTGGTGGTGGGCGGCGGTCTTGTACACGCGGATGAGCGAATGCTCCTGCAGGACCAGCTGCTCTTGCCATGCGGGATCGGCCAGCTGGGCCTCCATCTCCGGCAGGGGTGCGCCAGCCTCGCGCGAGGCTCGCACCACGTCGGTCAGCTGGGCGATGTGCTCGCGGGCCTTGAACTTGGGGGGGCCGGCGCCCTCGCGCCTGGCCTTTTCGGTCTCGGCGTCGAGATCGATGCCCTGCCTGGCGAAGGCCTCGCGCGCGCGGATGCGCATCGCGTCCGCCCGCTGCGTCGCCTCCTTCTGCTGCTTCTCGGCGAGGCGCTCCGCCTCCTCCACCTTCTTCGTGGCGGCCTCGAGGTCCATGTCCTCGTCGCCGTCGTCGGGCGGCGGCTCCTGCCACAGTCCCTTCGCGGTCAGCTCCTCGCGCCGGCTCTCCATGTAGGCGTCGGCGCCGCGCTTCATGTTCTTGCGGACAAGGCTCTCCTGCTCGGCCAGGTCGACCACGTCGCCTCGGTCGGGCTTCGCGTCCCAGCCCAGGGCGACCGGCGGCATGAGATCCGAGTCGCGGGTGAGCGCCCACGGGTACTTGCGGGGGTCGAGCCGCATGAGGAGAACGCGGTGATAATGGTCGAGATCGCGCGGCGCCGCGGGGTCCTCCGCCGCGAGGATGAGGTGCGCCACGTCGTCCGCGTCGTCCTCCCCCACCTCGATGGTGCCGCGGTGGACCGCCACCGCCAGGTCCCGGTGCGGGAACAGGCGCACGGTGTCGATGCGCAGCGCGACCTCACGCAGCGCCGAGCGCGGTATCGGCTCGCCCTTGGGCGGTACGTCGGCGGCGAAGACCACGAACGATCGCACCACCAGGCCGGGGAGGGCGCCGGTGAGCACCGGCTCGGTGGGGTGCATGTTCTCCAGCACCACCTCCTCGTCGCCGCGGAAGAAGCCCTCGTTCCACTGGTCGGGCAGCGCGGCGTTGAAGAAGCGCAGATCGAAGTCCACCGGCAGGCCGGGCGAGCGCTGCTCCAGCCACGCGCGGTCGTAGGTGCCGGAGCGGGCACGCCGCTGGGCCCGCGAGAGGTCCATCGCCCCGAAGGATGCGGGCGGCGGTCGGTGATCGCGCTCCGAGATCAGCCGCTCCGGAAGCTCGAGGTTCGGCAGCGGGTGGACCTTGGTCCCGTCCACCAGCTCGATCGGCGACGCGCCCTTGCCCAGGGGATTCGCGAGATCGGTCGCCCCGCCGAAT
>JBKJLX010000707.1:0-9686 GCA_046596645.1 Polyangiaceae bacterium | reverse complement strand
CGCGCGCGAGCTCGACCCGGTGGGCGACGAGGCTGTCGAGGTGCAGGGCGCGCGCCAGCGCGCGGTCGACGCGCTGCGCCCGGCGCCGCGCAAGGGCGACCCGCTGCCCGAAGATCGGGTCCAGAAGAAGCCCGTCCAGCAGGACAGCAAGGTCCCGCCCCCGCCCCAGCCCCCGCCCCCGCCCAAGGCGCCGGCACCGCCGACGACCGAGGCCCCGGCGCCGAGCGCGGCCCCGCCGCCCACCGCACCGCCGCCGCAGCAGACTCCGACGGCTCCCCCGCCGGCGAAGCCGCAGGCGCCCTTCACCGGCAAGAAGGGTCCGTCGAAGTCGGACCTCGATTTCGGCGACAGCGAGCGAAAGAAGTAGCCGGGCCGGCGCGGCCCTTCAGGGCGCGCCGCCGGCGCCCGACGGCGTCGCGGCGAGGGCCTGCATGGTCCTCTCCGCGATCTGCTTGCGGTCCGCGAGCGGCGTGTCGAGCCTGCGCATCGCCTCGATCGAGGCGCACACCGGCGCGCGCTCCCGCGATGGGTAGTCGACGCACAGCGTGCGGTGGAGCTCGGCGGTCTCCGCGATGCGCGGGGGGCGGCCGGACATCGTCGCGCCGGCATGATCGACCGCGAGCGCGGTGGTGGCGCTGTTGGCGCCGCCGTACGCCATCCACCGGTCGTGGTAGCCGGGCTGCGCCGTCAGGCGCTCCAGGGGTGCACCCTCGCCGGTGCTCCACGCCAGCGCGGCCATGCCGAGGAAGAAGCCAAAGGCGCGGTTGTCGTCGTTCGAGGCGACCAGCAGGCGATCGATGGCGAGGGCGTCGTCGGCCACGCGATCGCGGCTGCAGTGCATCGCGGTCAGCATCGCGTCGGCGCGGATCCCGGGGGGCAGGCCGTCGGTCTCGCCGAGCGCGCGCGCGGCGCCGGCGAGGGCCGGGCTGCAGTGGTCGGGCTGGCGCAGCCGCGACAGGAGCACCACCGCGTCGTAGCCGTGCCCCAGCGCGACCCGGCTCTCCACCGCGCGGGTGAGGGCGTCGGGATCGTAGGCGCCGCCGTCGACCTTGCCGAAGAACGCGTCGAGCGGGGCGTGGACGCAGCTCTTCGCGTCGATCACCGCCAGCCGCGGCAGGCGCGGCACGGCGTCCGCGACGCGCAGCGCGATCGCGGTCGGGTAAGCGTCGCAGCGCGGCGTCTCGAAGCGGCGCAGGTCCACCTTGTCGGTCGTGCAGGGCAGCTTCTCGGCGACGACCGCCAGCGTCTTTCTCGCACGCGTCATCGCCTCGTCGGCGTCCTTCGCGCCGTCGAGGCCGAGGGGCACCGCGGCGAGCGCCTCGGCGACGGCGACGTCGTCTCCCGCCTCGGGCAAGGTCGATCGGACGAGCGCGAGCAGGTCGCCGGCGAGCAGGGCCCGGCCTTGCTCGGCGAACAGCTGCGCGGCGAGGAGCAGCGCCGGCGCGCCGTCGCGGGCGAGCGGCGTCTCGAGCCCGGGCAGCGGCCGCGTCGCGCTCGAGTAGGCGAGCGCGGCCGCTCGCTCGGCCCGCCGCGGATCGCCGCCCAGGAGCTCGTACACCGCGGCCAGCGCGGCGACGTGCACGGTGAACCGCCCGGCGTTCTCCTCGGTGGCCGCAGCGCCGGAGGGGTCGACGCTCACGCGAAGGGTCGAGGTGTGGGGCATCGGCACCGACTGGAACCCGAGCCCGGCCTGGAAGCTGTTGCTCGAGGTGAGGAGCCCGGCGCTGGGCGTCATGCCCAGCGTCGCCTGGAAGACGCGGGTCCCCACGTTCTCGCGGTAGCTGTAGGTGGTCCGCGGCAGGACGGGCGGCGTCCTCTCCAGGCGCTCCACCAGCGCGCGCATCGTCGTCCGGGCCTCGTCGCGGCGGCCCGCGCGGAACGCCGAGGCGGCGACGGCGACGTCGGCCACCATCTCGGTGGTGGCGCGGCCGCAGGCGGGCGGCACCGCGTCCTTCAGCGCGGCGCGCAGCCGCGCGCCATCGACCGGCAGGCCGCTGTTCAGCCTCGCGCTCGCGTCGCGCTCCACCAGGACCCACCGCGCGCGGCTCCTTGCGCGCTCGGCCAGCTCGATGGCCGTGTCGGGGAGCCCCTGCTGTCCGGCGGCCGACATCCCCGCCAGCATGAGGAGCAGGACGTCGCCGCGGCTGCGATCGCCGGCCGCGTGGAGGCGCGTCGCCTCCCTCAGCATCGCCGGCGCGAGATCGCGCTCCAGGGCCCGCGCCGGATCGGCCGAGAGGCTGGCGACCACCGCGTCGCTCGCCAGGACGTCGAGGACGCCGGCGCCGGCGACCCCGCCAGAGGACTCGTCGGTCAGCGCGTCGCGCAGGCCGACCACCACCTGGCGCACGGCGCGCGCGCGTACCGCGGGGTCGGACTTCGCGGCGAGCCTGGCACGACCGAGCGCGTGCGTCCCCACCGCCGCGTCGACGACGCCGCCCGGCACCAGGCCGCCGAGCGCGTCGCGGAGGATCCGCTCGGCGCGCGCGTCGTCGATGACGAAGACCGCGTTCTCCCCATCGTGCTCGGCGACGTCGAGGGCGTCGCTGGTCGCGAGGACCAGCAGCCGGGCGCGCTGGCTCCAGACGTCGCTCCCGGCGGCGAACCAGGTGGAAGCCGCGAGGCGGCGGCGAACGTCGCGCAGCTTGCCCAGCGCCCTCCGCGTGGTCGGGCTCGTCCCCGTGGCGGCGCAGGTCGAGGCCGGCGCGCCTGACGGGGTCGACGCCGCGCCCGAGCTCGCGATCGAGGCGACCATCGTCGCCACCGCGCCGTCGACGAGATCCGTGAGGTCGTCGAGCGCCGCGCCGGGCGGCGCGCTCGCGCCGTCGCCCAGCCGCGACAGCGCCTCGCGCAGCGCGCGCCGCGCCTCGGCCCGTGCGGGCCGGGGTCCGTCCTTTCCCTTCTCCAGGATGGGCGCGCCGATGTCCCCCGTCGCACCCAGCGCGCCGTAACGGCTCGCCGCGATGGCCAATGCCGCGAGCCCCGGCTGCTCCACCGAAGGGTCCTCCAGCGCCCGCGCGACGGCGGAAGCGGACACGGGGAGGTTTGGCCCCTGCTGGGCGATCAGGCGGTAAACGGCGTCCATCGCCACCAGCCCGGCGACCGCCCAGCCCTTCTGTGACGCGAGATTTCCGCGAAGCTGCGCCGTGAACGCCGACTGCAGCGCGTTCAGCTGAGCCGCCTGCATCTCCGGGGGGTAGGTGAGCGCCGACGAGATGCCGCTCACCAGCGCCAGGACGACGTCCCCGGCGTTCGCTGCGCGCGCCATCGCGAGCTGCGTCGACCGCTGCGCGAGCTGCGAGACCAGCGGCGCCAGCTCCGGATCCTCCCGCACGCCGGGGAGGAGGGCGACCGCGGTCACCGTCGCGAAGCCGGTGCGGCCGCCGCCGCGCTCGACCAGCTGCGCCAGCGCCCGCAGGTGGCGCCCCCCCAGCTCGGTGACCGCGCGGTGGGTCGGCGTGGCCGACGGCGCGACGCCCCCGGTGGCCCCGCGCTCGGTGAGCAGGACGCCCGCCGCCCACCAGCCGAGCTGATGGCGCATCGCCGCGCGGTGGAGGGCGCCGTGGCGCGGGTACCAGACCTCGAGCGGGACGCGACCGCGGGCGTCCGCAGGGTTCAGCCCGGCCGGGCGGAGGGCGAGGCCGAGCCACCCGGCAAAGGCGAGGTGACGGTCGTCGTCGAACGCGGGGACCGACGCCTGCGGGCAGACCTCGCTCTCCGCGTCGATGCCGACCCAGGCGTCGAGCATCGGCGCCAGCGTCGCGCCGAGCGCGGTCGCGAGGGCGGCCCGTCGCGGTCGGTACGCCTCGACCGACTCGGTGGCGGTGCGCACCGCGAGCAGCGCCTCGTAGGGCGTCTCCCCCTCGATCGGCCCGGCGATGGGCGGTGGCAGCGGCCCGTCCCCCTCGGCCTCCAGCACGATGCCGGCGACGGCGAGGAGCTGCAGGGCGTAGCGCGCGCGACGCGCGACGCCGTCAGCCTCGGGGCGCGCTCGGTAGGCCGCCCCCAGGCGATCCCCGGCCTCCGCGGCGGCCGTGTAATCGAAGCGGCCCGCGGCCTCGAACGCTGCGTCCACCGCGGAGATCACGGCGACGTCGTCGGCCAGCGGGCGATCGCCGGCCGACCGGAAGATCGGCAGCAAGCCGGCGACCAGCGGCCGCAGCGCGTCGCGCCGGAGCGCGTGCACGCGGCGCCCGCCGGGCTTCACCGCGATCACGTGGGAGGTCCCGGTGGCGTGGGCGATCGCGAGCAGCCAGCCGTCGGCGCCGAGGGCGCGGCTGTCTGCGGGCACCGCCTTGGCCTTCACCACGCGGCGGGCCCCGGACGGCACCTGCGCACCTGGCAGCACGACCAACAGAGGGCCGTCGCCGGCGGGGACGCCGCGCACGATCGCGGCGACCGCATCGTCGTCGTCGGCGTGACGCCTTGCCTCGACGTAGGCCAGCGCGAGCGGCCGCGCGTCGTGCCCGCGGGACGCCGCCTCGGCCAGCCTCGTCTCGCACGCCTCGAGCGTGACCGCGTCGCAGCTTGTGGCGGCCCGTGGATCGCGGGCGCCGGGGCCGTCGGCCCCGCAGGCCGACGTCGCGGCGACCATGAGGCCGAAGACGACCTGCGCGCCGTGGCACGCGCGCCGCGGTGTCGCGGGGGCCAGCGGTCGCCGGTCGTACGCCATGCGTCAGGGTCTGTGGCGCGAATGTGGCGTGGCGCTTCTCACGCAGGGCGTCCGCGCGGCGCGGGCTCAGCGCGAAGCGTCCCTCCTCGACCTGCGACGCCGCGCCATCGCGCCAGCGAGGACGACGAACGCGACCAGACCGGCGCGGGTGTCGATCGGCGAGCCGACCACGGTGCAGCCGCAGCCCTCGTCGCCCGCTGCCGCATCGCCTCCGTCCTCGCCTCCGTCCTCGCCGCCCGATCCGGCGGGGCCCGCCGAGCTCGAGCCGCCGGTCCCGCTTCCGGTGGAGCCCGACGTGCCGGTCGTGCTCGAGGACGGGCCACCCGAGGGACCGTCGCCACCCGAGCCGGCGGCGTCGCCTCCGGTGCCGCTGGGGTCGTCCCCTCCGGTCCCGGCCGCTCCGCCGGATCCCGGCGCGCCACCCGAGCCGACCGAGCTGCTGCCGTCGGGCGCGCAGGTGCCACCGTCGCACGTGCCACCCTCGCAGGCCGCACCGTCGGGGGCGGCAACGCTCAGGCAGCCGATGGAGCTCTGGCAGCCGTCGAGCGTGCAGTCGTTGTCGTCGTCGCAGTCGAGCGGAGACCCACCAGTGCACTCGCCGGCGGCGTCGCAGGTGTCGCGCAGCGTGCAGACGTCGTCGTCGTCACACGCGGTCCCGGGGTCGGCGGGGACCGGAGTGGAGCACTCGTCGTCCTCGCAGCTCTCGACGGAGCAGGGGTTGCCGTCCGAGCAGGTGAGGGCGCCCACACATTCACCGGCGGTGCACGTCCCGTCCCCGGTGCAGCTGGAGCCATCGTCGCAGACCGTACCGTCATCGATCGCCACCGCCACGCAACCGAGCGCCTCGTTGCACGCCTCGGTGGTGCAGCCGTTGGCGTCGTCGCAGACGACGGCCACGCCGGCGCAGCTGCCGGCTCCCGTGCAGGCGTCGGACTCGGTGCAGTTGACACCGTCGTCGCAACTGGAGCCCGGCGCCGAGGCGGGGTTGAGGCAGCCCTGGCCCGCGATGCAGCTGTCGTCCGTGCACTGGTTGCCGTCGTTGCAGTCGACCGGCGCTCCGACGCAGGACCCGCCCTGGCAAGCGTCGCCCTGGGTGCACAGCGACAGGTCGCTGCAGGACGCGCCGTTGTTGCCGGCCACGTTGAAGCAGCCCCCGTTCGCCGCGTTACACGAGTCGACCGTGCACGGATTGCCGTCATCGCACGAGGCGCCGGAGCAGGGGGTGCCGACGATGAGGTTGTCGATCTGGAAGGAGCCGGACTGCGTCGTGCCGCCGTTGACCAGCCCGAACCGGATGTTGCTCACCCGCTCGGGGACGAGGACGCCGAAGAAGCTGGCCCCGTTCGGGAGCAGCACGTCCTGGGTGGTGGCGTCGCCGTACGTGATGAAGGCGTGGTACGGCAGGCTCGAGTCGTTGCCGCGAATGTCCAGGCCCACCCCCTCGGTGCCCTGGGCGCTGCTGAAGGTGGTGCTGAGGAAACCCAGCTGGAAGGAGCCGTTGCACCCGGCGCAGTAGGTCGCGCCGGAGACGATGTTGTGGTTGAGGAAGCCGGTCGACATGTACGTCGTCTCACCGAGGACCGCGGACATCGCCGCGTCGTTCTGGATGAAGACGTAGCCGGGGTTGTCGTAGCCGTCGTTGATCGACTGGCTGAGCCGGGCCTCGAACGTCACGCGGCTGGTGAAGAACTCCGGGTTGGCGGCGAGGGCGTCCGCCGGGAACGACGCCACCCCGGCGGCGGCCATCATGACCAGGGAGGATGCTCGAAGCTTCGTCGTGAACGTGGAGGAATCCCAGGTCATCCCTTCATGATCCGTCGCAGATCGAAGCTCGGTCAACGATCTTCTCGCGTGCCGCCAGCAGGGTCGTGGGTGGCTTGACCTGCCACCTCGGCCACCTGCTCGCAGGGATCCTCAGGCGTGCGCCATGCGTTAGGCCCTCACGACATCCGTGCTAGTCGACCGAGCCATGCCGTCTCGACGGGCTGTGCTCGCGCTGGCGCTGGCGCTGGCGACGGCGGCCGTCGGCTGCCGCGCCGACGACGGCGAGCCCTACTACGGCACCCTGACGCGCCCGTCCGAGAAGGACCTCCACACCCTCTACGTCAACAACGGCACCGAGCCCGAGTACCTCGACCCCGGCAAGGCGACCGACACCTCGAGCGGCACGCTGCTCGCCAGCCTGTTCGAGGGCCTGCTCCAGTACGCCCCCGACGCGACGCCGGTGCCCGCCGTGGCGGAGCGGTGGGACATCAGCGAGGACAACCGGCTCTATCGCTTCCACCTGCGGCGCGACGCGAAGTGGTCGGACGGCCGGCCGGTCACCGCCCACGATTTCGCGTACGCGTGGCGGCGCGTGCTGCTTCCGAAGACGGCGTCGCGCGGCGCCTCCGGTCTCTACGTCCTGGTGAACGGCGAGCTGCTCAACCTGGGCCGCCTCAAGGTCACCACGCGCGACGTCGACGTGCTCTCCGAGGCGCGCGACGGCTCGCAGGTCGTCCGTCGCCTGCCGAAGGGCACGGCGCTGCGCATCCTGGGCGAGCCGAAGCCGAAGGACGCGTTCGCGCAGGTCGCCGAGCACACCGACCTTCCCACCTTCCGCCCCGCGCCGGCGGACGCGACAGCGCCCACGGCGGACGCGAAGCCGGTCGATCCGCCTTCCATCGGCTTCGTGCCCACGGCGGCGCTGGAGAGCGACGCCTCGCTGGTCGGCGTGCGCGCGACGGATGATCACACCCTGGAGGTCCAGCTCCAGAACCCCACGCCGTATTTTCTCGACCTGTGCTGCCACTCGTCGCTGATGCCGGTGCGGCGCGACGTCGTGGAGCCGTTCGAGGAGCGGGGCGAGGCGGACCTGTGGTTCCGCGCCGAGCACCTGGTCAACAACGGCCCCTACGTGCTCGACGAGTGGAAGTTCCGCTACGAGATCACGATGCGGCGGAACCCGCACCACCACCTCCACAACAGCCTGAAGATCCACCGCATCGTGTGGCTCATGGTCGAGGAGTACACCTCGACGCTGCAGCTCTATCGCACCGCCGAGCTCGACTGGATGGGACAGAACTCCACGCTGCCGCAGGAGTACATCCCGATGCTCTCGGCCAAGAAGGACTTCGAGACGGTCGAGTACCTCGGCACCTACTGGTACGAGCTTAACGTCGAGAAGCCGCCGATGAACGACGTGCGGGTCCGCAAGGCGCTGAACCTCGCGATGGACAAGCAGCAGATCGTCGAGAAGGTCACGCTCGCCGGGCAGAAGCCGGCCACCCACTTCGTGCCCGACATCACCGGGCTCGGCTACGCGGACGCGGCAAAGGCGGACCGCAAGCGGGGCGTCGACCCCTTCGCCGGGCCGGACGCCGACTTCAACCCGGAGCGGGCGCGCGCCCTGCTCGGCGAGGCCGGCTTCGCGGTGGAGAGATCGGGCGACGGCTGGCGCTGCAACGGTATTCCCCCCATCGAGATCCTCTACAACACCAGCGAGGGCCACCGGAAGATCGCGGTCGCCATCCAGGACATGTGGCGGCGCCACCTCGGCATCAGCGCGACGCTCCGCAACGAGGAGTGGAAGGTGATGCTGAAGAACCTGCGCGACGGGAACTTCCAGATCGCGCGCATGGGGTGGATCGCCGACTACAACCACCCGCAGACGTTCCTCGACAACTTCCTCTCCTTCAGCCCCAACAACCGGACGCGGTACGTCGACAAGGAGCTCGACGAGGTGCTGCGCCGCGCGGCCGCGACCAGGGACGCGACGGCCAGCATGGCGCTCTACCGGCAGGCGGAGCGGCGCGCGGTCGACGGCATGAGCCGCATCCCCATCTATTTCTACACCAAGAACACCATGGTGAAGCCCTGGGTGAAGGGCTTCCACTTCAACGCCCGCAACCAGATGCAGCCGCGGTGGATGTGGATGGACCTCGACTGGCGGAGCGGCAGCGCCGCCCCGAGGCGCCAGCCGGCGGTGCCGGTGCCCGTGGCGCAGCCGCCGGGGAGGTACTGAGTGGCGCTGTTCATCCTCAAGCGCCTGCTCGCCATCATCCCCACGCTGCTGGCCGTCGCGACGCTGGTCTTCGTCCTCGTCCGCTTCGTGCCCGGTGGCCCCTTCGACGCCGAGCGCCAGGTCCCCGCCGAGGTGCTCCAGCAGCTCGAGGCGAAGTACCACCTCGATGACCCGATCCACGTCCAGTACAAGGACTTCCTCGTCGCCCTGGTGACGCGCGGCGACCTCGGCCCGTCGTTCAAGTACCCGAACCGGACCGTCAACGAGATCATCGCGATCAGCCTGCCGGTCTCCATGCAGCTGGGCCTGCTGGCGACGTTCCTCGCGCTGCTCATCGGCGTCCCCCTCGGGATCATCGGCGCCGTTCGTCAGAACACCTGGGCCGACACCGCGGCGATGAGCACCGCCATGATCGGCGTCAGCATCCCCCGCTTCGTGCTGGCGCCCATCCTGGTCTTCTTCCTGTCGCTGAACCTCTACCTGCTGCCGGTGGCGCGCTGGGAGTCGTGGCGGCACATGGTGCTGCCGGTGATCTGCTCGGCGCTCCCCATGGCGGCCTACGTCGCGCGGCTGTCGCGCGGCGGCATGCTGGAGGTCATCCGCAGCGATTTCGTGCGCACCGCGCGGGCCAAGGGCCTCTCCGAGCGGACGGTGATCATGAAGCACGCCCTCCGCGGGGCGATGCTGCCGGTCGTCAGCTACCTGGGCCCCGGCTTCAGCGGGACCCTGGTCGGCAACATCGTGGTCGAGAAGTACTTCAACATCCCCGGGATGGGCCGCTACTTCGTCGAGGCGGCCCTCAACCGCGACTACAACCTCGTGATGGGCGTGACCCTGGTCTACGGGTTCATCCTCATGTTCTTCAACGCGGTGGTCGACGTGGCGTACTCGCTTCTCGATCCGCGGGTGGAGCTGTCGTGAGCGCGGGGCACGACGAGGGCGGCTCCAGCCTGTGGCGGGACGCCTGGCGCCGGCTCGCCAAGAACCGGGCGTCGGTCGCGAGCGGCGTCATCC
>JBKJLX010000619.1:0-4362 GCA_046596645.1 Polyangiaceae bacterium | reverse complement strand
GCCGCGAGCCAGCGGGCCGGCCGGCGCACCTTGAGCGCGGCGAGCAGGGCAGGGTCGACCGCGGGGCGTCGCCGCGGTCGTGCGGGCGTCACCGCGGCGGACATCAGCGGATCATCGGCCGCGGTCGCGCCTGCCGCAACCGCCGCGGACGGTGCGTGCGGCGTCGTCGGCCCTGCCGGCGCCTCGCGGCGTGGCGCGCACTCCGCTTGCAGCGTGGCGGGCGCTCCGCTCGCATGGTGCCGCGATGTGGCTCCACCCCGGGCGGCTCGAGCACCTGCTGCCGCCGCGCGCCTACGTGGAGCCGCAGCAGCATGCGCGGGAGGCGGCGCGGCTCTTCCGGCGCAGCTGGCAGCTGGTGGGCCTCGCGAGCGACCTCGCCCGCGAGGGCGCCGAGGTCGCGACGGTGGTCGCGGGAGTGCACATCCACGTCGCGCGTCGCGACGGCGTGCTCGTGGCGAGTGGCGCCGAGGGGCCGGCCCAGCGACCTGGACCCTGGCGCGCGCTGCAGCTCGCGACCGCGGGCGCCCTGGTGTTCGTGGCGCTCGATCCCGACCTCCCGCCGCTCGAGCGCTGGCTCGACCACGCCACCCTCGCCGCCGCGCGCGCCGCGGTGACGCCGTCGCACCGCGTGGCGTGGCGCGAGACCCTCCGCCATCCGTGCAACTGGAAGGTCGCGCTGGAGAACGTGCTGGAGACGTACCACGTGCCCGTCCTCCACCAGAACGCGCTGGCGCGGCGGCCCGAGCTCTTCCAGCTCTTCACCGGGACGCCCCCCGGGCGTGACACCCACACCATCGACCGGAGCTCCACGACCTACGTCGACTCCATGGGAGCGGACTCGCCGCGCTACCGATGGATCGCCGGGCACCTGCGGCCGGGCTTCGACGCGACGTACGTGCACCACCACGCGGTGCCCAACCTGATCGTGGCGTGGAACCACCTGGTGACGTTCCTGCAGGTCGTCCTCCCCACCTCGGCGACCACATCGGAGAGCCGGGTTTGCCTTCTCCTGTGGGAGGGCGAGGCCAGCACGCGCGCCGCGCGGATCGCGGTGCCGCTGCTGCGCGGGATCGCGCGCCGCGCCGCACCGGCCTTCATGTCCCGCGTGCTCGCGGAGGACGGCGCGATCCACGCCTCGGTGCAGCGCGGCCTCGCGGCCAGCCCGTATCGGGGGGTGCTGTCGGCGCGCGAGGAGCGGGTGCACGCATTCCAGCGCTTCGTGCGCGACGCCTGCGACGGGTGACCCTCAGGCGAGCCCGCTCTCCACCAGGGGATGGTCGTGGGGCAGAGGTCGCGCGCGGAAGGTGGGCCGCACCGCGTGCACGATCGCGAAGAGGGCTAGGGCCAGGGCTCCGTAGCCGAGGTAGCCGGGCAGTGGCATCTCGAACACGTGGAGGAAATCTGCGTAGGGCACGTCGTAGGTCCACTTCGGATCGGCGCGGTAGTTCCACGCCTCGCCGATGACACCGGCGGCCATGTTGCCGAGCACCAGGCGCGAGGCGAAGTGGAGATCGCTGCCAAGCGCCCGCGCGAGGAGGCTCGGTCGACCGCGCAGGGCATTGGTCGCGTCGGCGACGAGGAACACGCCGAGGAGGCCGAGCGGGAGCGACACCACCGGCAACGCGACCGCCGTGACGAGCAGCGCCAACCCCCCCGCGACGAGCACGGCCAGCGTCGGCCGCGGGGCCGGCGCGACGCCCTCCTCTGCAGCGCCGAGCCTGGCGCGCATCGCAGCGTCGCGCCGCGGCCACAGCGCCGCGGTGAGCAGCCCCACCTGCCACATCGCCGGGACCAGCGAGGCAAAGGCCACCGAGGAGCGAATCCGCTGCGCCGTCATCGAGACGTCGGGGCTCGGCGTGTAGCTCCACGACGCCATGAGCTTCACATTGGCGAGCTCGAAGCCCCACCACACGACGGTCGACGCGACGAGCATGAACGCGATGTCGGCGGTGCGATCGAGGACCAGCGACGCGCCGGTGCGCCGGGCCACCACCGCGTCGGCAGCGAGGAGGAAGCCGAACCAGACGAAGGAGTACCACCCGTCCGAGAGCGGACGGAGATGCACCAGGGTGAACAGCTGGCCCACCGCCAGCAGCGCCGCGCCCACCGCGCCGAGCGCCATGATCGCGCCTCGCCGCGCGGGTCTCGCAGGGGGCGCTGTCGTCATCGCCCGGGGCCTCGAGCCGCGCGGGCTGCGTGGTAGCGTCTCCCCGGGTGTGGACGAGCACGACGCGCCTGCCCCACGTGCTGCCGCCCTCGGCCTACGCGGACCCGGCGCACCACGCGCGCGAGCTCGCCGCGATCTTCGAGCCGGCGTGGCACCTGGTGGGGACCCTCCACGACATCCCGGCGGCTGACGATTTCATCACCCTTGATCTGCTGGGCCGCCCGCTCCTGGTCCGCAATCACGGTGGCACCCCGCGCACGTTCATCAACGTGTGCGCCCACCGCCACACGCTGCTGGTCAGCGCGCCCTGCGGCAACGCGGCCCGCGTTCGCTGCCCGTACCACGGCTGGGAGTACGACCGCGACGGCGGCGTCTGCAAGATGCCGGACGCTGCGTGCTTCGCGCCGGTGCGACGAGGCGGTGAGCGCCTGGTGGAGGTGAAGACGCGGGCGCTGGGCTCCCTGATCTTCGTGCGCCTGGCCGCCGACGGGCCGGGCCTGGAGGAGCACCTCGGCGACCGCGCGACCGCCTTCATCCTCCGCATATTCGCGGCCGATCGCCGGCAGGCGGTGAGTCGCGCCCTCGATCATCCCTGCAACTGGAAGATCCCCATCGAGAACGTGCTGGAGAGCTACCACGTGCCTCTTCTCCACGACAACGTGGTGGCCCGGCACCCCGAGGTGTTCCGCTTCTTCGCCGGAGCGCCCGATGGCGGTGGAGAGTCCCACGAGCTGGGCGACCGCTTCACCGCCGTGCACGACGTGCTGGGCGCGGAGTCGGCGCTCTACTGCCGCCTGGTGCGGGCGTTCCGCCCCGACGCGCGCTTCGAGTTCGTCCACCTCCACGTCTTCCCCAATCTGCTCCTGGGGGATACGGCGCTGGTGTCGTTCGCGCAGGCGGTGACGCCTGTGTCGCCGGCGACCTCGCGCAGCCTGGTGCGCATCGCGCTCGATCTGGGCCAGGAGGGCCGGGGGCGCCTCGAGCGGCTCGTCGCGCCGCTCGCCGACCGCGTCGCCGGCGCCCTCTTCGCGCAGCTCATGCGCGAGGACGGGCGCATCTTCGAGGCAGCGCAGCGGGGACTCGCGGCGAGCCCGCAGGCGGGCGTCCTCGGCACGCGCGAGGAGCGCATCCACCGCTTCCAGGCGTGGGTCGCCGAAGCCTCAGGGCTGCAGCGAGCGGGCGACGACGAGGCGCTCGCTGCGGAAGGCGCGGGCCAGTGAGCCGCTGCCGCCAAAGCGGGGAGCCCAGTCGATCGATGAGGTGTCGGAGGTGACCGCGAAGCCCGCCTCCTCGAGCAGCGCCGCCATTCCCCCCGGTGAAGGCGACGCGCGGAGGGGCTCGCCCACGACGCGCAGTGCCGCCTCGAAGAGGCCCATGAGCGGCGCCGGGAACGGCCGCTCGCCGCTGCTGCGGTAGGTGAGCGCGATGACGCTCCCCGGCGCCGAGCGGGAGCGCACCGCCGCCAGGAGCGCGCGGAGGGCCTCGGTCGGCAGGTACATCGTCACGCCCTCGCACACCCAGGCCGAGAGCTCCTCCGCATCGTGCCCGCTCTGCGCGAGCTCGTCTTCGACCCGCTGGTGGGAGAAGTCGACTGGCACGTGGACGATCCGCGACGCGAGGGGGTGCAGCGGCGCGGCGCGCTCGACCTTGTTCGCCTGCGAGGCCGGGTGGTCGACCTCGAACACGGTGCACGGCTGCAGCGCGCGCAGGCGGTAGGCGCGCGCGTCGAGGCCGGCGCCGAGGATCACGATCTGGCGCGTGCCGTCTCGTACCGCCTCGGCGAGCACGTCGTCGATGGCGAGGGACCGGAGCGCGAGGTGGTCGACCAGGCCGACGCTCGCTGCGCGGAGGAGCGACTGCGCGACGCGCGCCCCCCGTCCGGCGCCATGCGGAACCGCCCAGGCAAAGGGGGCGCCGATCAGCTGACGCGCCGCATGGTCCTCCAGCCCCTCGCCGGCCGCGGTGCGCACGATCGAGGGCTGGGAGGCGACGCCGCGCGCCCACGCGACGGCCACCGCGGTCAGGCTCGGCCTGTGGCTGCTCGCATCCACGGTGCTCTGGCCGTTGGCTCAGCGCGAGAGGAGCGCGCCGACCGCGCCCGTGCCCGCCCGCGGCCGCCCCTCGTGGTCCACCGCGGGCTGCGCCGACGGGTCGCCGCCGGTGGCCAGCGAAGACCCCTTCTTCGGGCGAAGATC
>JBKJLX010000602.1:0-3070 GCA_046596645.1 Polyangiaceae bacterium | reverse complement strand
TAGAGGCGGAGCGCGTCGGCCCCGTGCGCCTTGACGACCTCGTCGGGGTTCACGACGTTGCCGCGCGCCTTGCTCATCTTCTCGCCGTCCTCGCCCAGGATCATCCCCTGGTGGACGAGGCGGGCGAACGGCTCGGGGTGCTTCACCACGCCCTGGTCGAACAGCACCTTGTGCCAGAACCGCGCGTAGAGAAGGTGGAGCACGCTGTGCTCGGCGCCGCCGACGTAGAGGTCGACCGGCATCCACGCGTCGTAGTCGGCCTGACTCCACCCCTCGTCCTGGTTCTTCGGATCGAGGAAGCGGAGGTAGTACCAGCACGAGCCCGCCCACTGCGGCATGGTGTTGGTCTCTCGCGCGAACCACTGACCGTCCTTCTGGAAGAAGCGCCAGTCGGCGGCGCGCGCCAGCGGACCCCGGGGGTCGTCACCGGGGCGGAAGTCGGCGAGGTCGGGAAGGCGCAGCGGCAGCTCGCTCTCCTCCACCGCGATGGGCTGGTCGTAGCGGACGACGTGGGGCGCCCCGGCGCGCGGATCGCCGTCGGTCTCGACCGGAAAGTAGATCGGGATCGGCTCGCCCCAGTAGCGCTGGCGGGAGAAGACCCAGTCGCGGAGCTTGTAGGTGACGATCGAGCGCCCGCGGCCGATGCGCTCGAGCTCGGCGATGACCGCCTTCTTGCAGTCCACCGTGGAGAGACCGTCGAAGCGATCGCTGCGCACCGCGATGCCGTCGGCGGTGAAGGCCGCGTCGAGCCGGTCGTGCATCTGCCCGTCGCGGCTCACCACCTCGACGATGGGGAGGCCGTGCGCGTGCGCGAACTCGAAGTCGCGCTCGTCGTGCCCCGGCACGGCCATGACCGCGCCGGTGCCGTAGGTGCCGATGACGTAGTCGGCGATCCAGATCGGCACCTTTTCCCCGGTGATGGGGTGCACGGCGTGGGCGCCAGTGGAGACGCCGGTCTTGGTCTTGGCCTGGGAGCGATCGCGATCGCTGCGCCGCGCCGCCGCGGTTACGTAGGCCTCGACCTCGGTGCGGTGGCGCTCGGTGGTGACCCTGGCGACCAGCGGGTGCTCCGGCGCCAGCACCACGTAGGTGACGCCCATCAGGGTGTCGGGCCTGGTGGTGAAGGCTGCGATGGGCTTATCCGGTGGCGGCACGTCGTCCTCCGTCGCCAGCGGGAAATGGATCTCGGCGCCCTCGCTGCGCCCGATCCAGTCCTTCTGCATGCTGACCGTGCCCTCGGGCCAGTCGAGCAGGGAGAGGTCCCTCTCCAGGCGATCGGCGTACTCGGTGATGCGCAGCATCCACTGGCGGAGTGGCTGGCGGACCACCGGGTGCTGGCCGCGCTCGCTGAGGCCGTCCTTCACCTCCTCGTTGGCGAGGACGGTGCCGAGTGCGGGGCACCAGTTGACCGGGATCTCGTCCTGGTAGGCGAGACCGCGACGGAACAGCACCAGGAAGATCCACTGCGTCCACCGCACGTAGGCCGGGTCGGTGGTGGCGAGCTCGCGGTCCCAGTCGTAGCTGAAGCCGAGCATCTTCAGCTGGCGGCGGAAGGTGTCGATGTTGGACGCCGTCGTCGCCGCGGGGTGCGTGCCGGTCTGGATCGCGTACTGCTCCGCCGGAAGGCCGAACGCGTCCCACCCCATGGGGTGGAGCACGTCGTCGCCGCGCATGCGCGCGTAGCGCGCCACGATGTCGGTCGCGGTGTAGCCCTCGGGGTGGCCGACGTGGAGCCCTGCGCCCGAGGGGTAGGGGAACATGTCGAGGAGGTAGCGCTTCGCCCGGCCCGGTCGCCGGGTGGCGGCGAAGACCCTCTTCTTCTCCCAGTGGCGCTGCCACCGCGGCTCGATCTCTGCATGATCGTAGAGCTTCTTCTCGTCGTCGGTGCTCATCGAGATAGGCAATTCGGATCGTGAATTGTGTCGGTGTGCCAAGCGGCTGAAAGACAGCCAGCGGGAGAGCCGGCGGGTGAGGCATCGCGCCCCGACCCACGCGGGCGGACGCTACCACGCCGGCGAGGAGGCGAGACGAGGACTCCCACGGCGCGCTCGACGAGTGTTACAAGGGACCTTCTTGCCCGGCCGGGGCCTCGAATACGGCGCAACATGTGGAGGGGATGATGAGACGCAATCGTGTGGGAATTGGGCTGTCCGCCGCCGCGCTCGCGGCCTTCGCGAGCGGCAGTGCGTACGCGGATCCGAGCCTCCGGCTCCAGGTCGATCAGGAAGGCGACTTCCTGCTCATCGGCAACACGCTCGGCCAGGACTGCGCCAACGGCGTGCCCGACCCCATCGTCGGTGACCTGGGCGCCTGTGGCTCGAACGTCAGCGACAAGTCGATCGACGTCCACTGGCAGGCCTCCGCCGCCAGCGCCACGGCCGACACCTCGATCACGTTCGCCGAGGCGCGCAGCACCGCCGTCCTCACCATCCCCGTGGGCGCCACCGTCACCCACGCCCGCCTCTACTGGGCCTCGGTCGCGCCCGAGGCGGACATCACCGTCACCCTCGATCGCCCGGGTGGCTTCTCGGAGGCCATCACCGCGACGGCCTCCTCCACCCTGCCCGACGGGACCGGCTTCAAGTACCAGTCGTCGGCCGACGTGACGGCGCTGGTCCAGGCCCAGGGCACGGGCGCCTACCGGCTGGGCGGCGTCTCCACGCTGCCCATCGTCAACATCAACGACAAGGACACCTTCTCCGGATGGTCGCTGGTCGTCTTCTACGCCGACCCGGCCCAGCCGCTGCGCCAGCTCTCGATCTTCGACGGCCTGGACGCGATCGGCAACGGCTCCGGGGAGACGGTGCAGATCACCGGGTTCCTCACCCCCACCAGCGGCATCGACGCCAAGCTCGGCGCCATCGCTTACCTGAGCGACGGGCAGACCGGCGGCGACCGGCTCGCGTTCAACGGCACTGCTCTCACCGACGGCGTCGCCAACGCCAACAATTTCTTCAACAGCTCGCGCACCTTCCTCGGCGTCCCGGTGTCAAACGCTGGCGATTTCCCGCAGCTGACGGGCGACGCGCGCAGCCTGAGCGGCATCGAGCTCGATGTGGTCGACGTCTCG
>JBKJLX010000500.1:0-11024 GCA_046596645.1 Polyangiaceae bacterium | reverse complement strand
CCCGTCGATCGAGCCTCCCACGCCCTCCGGGCGCGCCACGCCGAAATCAGCAATCTTGAAGAGCTCGTCGGGACCCACGCCGGTGCACAGGACGTTGGATGGCGTGATGTCCCGGTGGATGACGCCGACCTCGTGCACCGCGGCCAGGCCGGTGGCGATGCACTCGAGCGCGTGGGCAGCGCGGCGGGCGTCGAAGGCGTGACCGGCTTGCTGGAGGCTCTGCTTCACGCGCTGGAGCAAGGTCGTCCCCAGCGGGCCACCGTGCACGTACTCGAGGGCGATCCACGGGAGGGTGACCGGCGTCTCCGCCCAGGTGGCCACGAGCTCGCCGGTGTCGACCAGGCGGACCACGAAGGGCGTCGGAGGCGTGCGCTCGTTCAGGCGCCCCAGAGCCACCGCCTCCTTGCGGATCAGGTTGATCACGCTGTCGCCCAGCTTCCGCACGATGTGCGGACGGAGGACCTTCAACACGACGCGGGTGTCGCCGTCCGGCGCGCGGCGCGTGGCGAGAAAGGCGACCGACATGCCCCCCTTGCCCAGCGCCTGCTCCAGCTCGTACGAGACGTCCGGCGACACCTCCGACGGGACCTTCGCGTGGAGGAGCGAGCGCAGCAGCTCGTCGTCGTGCGGGATGCGGATCATGGTCGCGGCGGCGGACGTCGGGGCACCCGCAGGGGGCACGGTGACGAGCGCGGCGGCGAGCCTGTCACAGCCCGTGACCGGGGCCCAGGACGTGTTGCATCTTCGCGACGGGATCGAACCCCTCGACGTGCGGCGGGTGATGGCACTCGCTCACGCAGCCCCTGGGATCCGGGCGGAGCGCGACCAGCCCCTTGGCCTCGGGCCTGGCCACGTGGAGCGAGCCGGGGCCGTGGCAGACCTCGCAGCCGACGTCCTCCAGCTTGGCCACGTGGGTGACGGTGCTTCCGCCGGCCTTGCCGTAGCCGGTCACGTGGCAGCCCACGCACTCCAGGTTGAACTCGACGTGCTTCTTCTGCAGCGTCTCGTAGGCGCCGGCGTGGGGTGAGGCGTCCCACACCTTCTTCTCCTCCGCGTGGCACGCTGAGCAGGCCGCGACGCCGACGTAGCTGGCCGCCCCGGCCGGCGCCGGCTCCGGCTTGCGATCGGCAAAGGCCACCTTGTTGTGCTCGTTCACGCGGGCGTAGTACCCGAGCACCACCTTCGTCACCTCCTCGTCGGCGCCGAGCTTCTCGCGGATCTCCGCCACCTCGACGCGGAAGAAGCTCCCCGCGGGGGCGGCGTCCACCGCCTCCAGCTTGCGCTTCTCGCCGCGGAGCCGCTCGAGATCGGCGCGGCGCGCGGCGACGTCGGCCGGGTCGACCTTCTTGTCGTTGGCCCAGCCGTTGAGCTTCGCCTCCAGCTCGCGGATGCGCTCCGCGGTCGAGACCAGCTCCTCCGCCCGGGCCACGCCGCCGGCGTCGGACAGGACCAGCGGCTTGCTCGTGTCATCTGCGCGCAGGAAGAGGTCGACCATCGCCACCGTCTGCAGGTGGTTCGACGGCTCGATGACCAGCGTCGTCCCCACCAGCGTCGCCGGCTTGAGGCGATCGTTGCCGTCACCCTTCTGCACCGGCTTGCCGATCAGCAGCACGTGCAGCTCCGGCACCTCCTCCGCCAGGCGGAGCGCCTCGCCCCGGTTGATCGACGCAGCGGCCACCAGGACGCGGGCGCCCTCCGCGGTGACCTTCGCGATCTCCCGCTTCAGCGCATCCTTCGCGGGGCCGATCTGCACGCCCGCTGGCGGCTTGCCCAGGCCGGCCGCCGGATCGGAGAGGCCGATGATGCCGACCTTCGTGCCCCCGGCATCGACGACGCGCGAGCCGACGAAGCCAGGAGCCCCGGTCAGGTTCGCGGCGACGAACGCCGCCCCGGTCGCGGTGCGCGCGCGCTCCAGCATCTCCGGTCCGGCGGCCCAGTCGTTGGCCGCCGGCGCCCACGCCGCGAGGCCGAGCCTGCCCAGCGACCTCGCCATGGTCTCGGCCTTCCACTCGTCCTGCTGGCGCTCGTCGCTGGACAGGATGGGGTCCTGGAAGAGCAGCGGGCCGGCGCCGATGAGGAGGGTGTTCGGCGCCTCCTTCCGCTCGGACTCGACCAGGGCGGCCAGGTGATCGATGCCGCCCAGCTGGTCCTTCGAGCAGCCGCAGGGGTCGATGGCGCCAGCGGCGCTGGAGAGCAGGTAGAGCCGCACCGTCGGCGTTGCCGACATCGGCTCCGCCGTCGACGTCGCCGGCGGGGGCGAGGTGGTGCTCGACGAGCAGGCCGACAGCCCGGAGCCGGCGAGGACCGCCGACGCGAGGACGCCGGCGACCAGCATCGCGGTGGGCGAGCTCAGTGGTGAGGCGCGGCGCGGCCGCATGGGACGGCTGCTCTAGCACGTCTCGAGGTCGAGGCAGAGTGCCCCGGCGCGCTGTCAGCGTGGCATTCACGCACTGTCGTCGGGCGATCGTGCCCCAGCGCACACCAAGCGCTTCGCGAAGGGTAGGAGCGCTCCGAGGAAACTTCCGATGCCACTGCTTCGCACAGGCCTTGCAAGGCGACGTTGGCGACAAATGCCTTCTTCGAGGTCCTGGTGACGACGACCGCAGCGCTCGAACCCGGCGAAATGATCCGGTCCAAGTACCGAGTCGATCGCGTCCTCGGCGAGGGCGGCATGGGCTGGGTCATCGCCGCGGAGCACGTCGGCCTCGGCCAGCAGGTCGCGATCAAGATCCTGCGCGAGGAGCTGCGCTCCAACCCGGAGCTGGTCGAGCGCTTCAGCCGAGAGGCGCGCGCGGCGTCGCGTCTGGAGAGTGACCACGTCTGTCGGGTGCTGGACGTCGACGCGCTCGACGATGGCACTCCATTCATGGTCCTCGAGTACCTGGAGGGCTCCGACCTCTCGTGCGTGCTCGACGGTGGGGAGCCGCTGCCGCTCGCCGTCGCCGCGGCGTGGACGCTGGAGGCGTGCGAGGCGGTGGCCGAGGCGCACGCGCTGGGCATCGTCCACCGCGACATCAAGCCGGCGAACCTGTTCATCGCGCGGCGGCCCAACGGCAAGACGCGGGTGAAGGTCCTCGACTTCGGCATCTCCAAGATGGAGACGGCGGTCGGCGCCAGCGTCACCAGCACCTCCAACGTGATGGGCTCGGCGCACTACATGTCGCCGGAGCAGATGCTGGCAAGCCGTGACGTCGACGCGCGCGCCGACATCTGGGCGCTGGGCATCACGCTGTACGAGCTCACGACGGCGACCCTCCCCTTCCCCGGCGAGTCGGTGACACAGGTGGCGGCCCTGGTGATGACCACGGTCCCGCAGCCGCCGTCGGCGCTGCGACCCGAGCTGCCCGCGGGCTTCGACGAGATCGTCATGCGATGCCTGGCGCCGGAGCGCGAAGACCGGTTCGAGTCGGTCGCCGAGCTGGCCGCCGCGCTGGCTCCCTTCGCCGCCACCGACGCGGCGGAGGGGGCCGACCCGGCGCACGACCCGTACGCCGGGCTCCCCCAGGCTCTCGCCGCCAGGTTCCTCTCGACCGAGGTGCGCGCCCGCTCGGGGGCTCCGCCTCCGTACGCATCTCGGCCGCACGCTTCCGGCTCGAAGCCGCACGTTTCCCACTCGCAGAGACCGAAGCCGCTCGCCCCGCGCGCCATCGAGGACGCATCCTCGACGATGGGTGCCCTGGCGAGCGGAAGCGTCAGGGCCCCCGCGCGGACCTCGACGGCTCCGGCGTTGCTCGGAGGTGTCCTGGTGGTGGCGGCGATCGCCGCCGCGGTGCTGTTCGGGATGCGGAAACAGCCGGTCGCCACGGGCGCTACGCCCAGCTCCGAACCGACGACGGTCTCCGCGGCGGCGGCGCCGCAAGGCGCGAGGGCCGAGGTGCCGCCGGCCGCGACGAGCGCGATGCCCGAGGCGCCGGCCCCGACAGCGCCGTCGAGCGCGTCGGCACGAGCGCGTCCTCTGCCGCGACCGCGCGCCGCAACGCCTCCCGCGGCGGCGACCCCAGCGGCGGCGGCCCCAGCGGCGGCGGCCCCAGCGGCAGCGCCTTCCGTGCCGGCGAAGAATTGCAACCCGCCGTTCACCATCAACCCCGACGGGACCCGCCATGCGAAGCCGGAATGCCTTTGACCCACGGCTGATCGCTGCCCTGGTCACGACCGCTGCCATCGCACTGGCTCCGTCCGCTTCGGCAGCCCCGGACGACAAGAAGGCCTGCAGCGACGCCTACGACCGGACGCAGTCGCTGCGGCTCAAGGGCCAGCTCCAGGCGGCACAGGAGCAGGCGGCGCTCTGCACGCGCGACGCATGCGCCGAGTTCATCCGCACCGACTGCACGACCTGGCTCGGTCAGATCGAGGCCGGTCTCCCCACGGTGGTATTCGAGGTTCGGGACCTTGCGGGGAAGGACACCACCGCGGTCACCGTCACGCTCGACGGCAAGCCCTGGCTGACCACGCTCAGCGGCAAGGCACGCCCCATCGATCCCGGAACCCACGCTCTCCGCTTCACCATCGCCGGAGCGCCACCCATCGAGCAGACGGTCGTCGTGCGCGAGGGCGAGAAGCTCAAGAAGGTCAGCGTCGCGTTCGGGGCCGCGCCTGCGCTCCCGTCTGCGCCGCCGGCGCTGGCGCCCGTCGCCCCTGCCCCCGTCCCGGTGGAGGAGGAGGACGACGCGCCGATCGCGCCCTGGGTCATCGGTGGCGTCGGCCTCGGCCTCCTGGCGACCGGCGGGATCCTCGCGGCCGTCGTCGCCAGCGAGAAATCCACGTTCGACGAGCACTGCGACGAGGCGACGCAGACCTGCGACGCCGACGGGCTCGCGGCCGGCGACACCGGGCGCACGCTCGGCCCGCTGGCCACGGTGAGCCTGGTGCTGGGCGCGGTGGGCGTTGGGGTGGCCACCGTGTGGATCGTCAGCGACGCCACCGACGAGAGCGCGACGTCGACCAGCGTGGGCACCGGCCCGGTGGTCCATGCAGGCGGCGGCGGCTGGGGCCTGCGGGGGAGGTTCCAGTGATCGCCGGCTCACGCACGATCGCGGTCGCGCTGGGCCTGTCGGCCTCGTGCCTGCTGGCATCCGGCTGCGTGTTCTCCTTCCCCGACTACGGCGAGGACACGGGCGCCGGCGGTGCTGGCGCCACCGGTTCGTCCACCTCGACCCTGGTCGGCCCGACCTCGGGGCCGACCACCACGTCCACCTCCAGCACCGGGGGCGGAGACGGCGGGTCGACCACGACGTCAGCCTCGACGTCGAGCTCGGGCGAGGGCGGGGGTGGCGGCGCGCCGCAGGGCACCGGCGGCGGCGGCGGCGAGTGCCGCGACCCGTCGGAGTGCCCGCCTCCCGCGGACTGTCGCGCCGCGACCTGCGTCGAGGGCGTGTGCGGCGACGACGGCGTCGCCGCCGGCACCGCCTGCAACGGCGGCAGTGGCAGCTGCGACACGCTGGGCGCCTGCGTGGAGTGCCTGGTGGCCGTGCAGTGCCCTCCCGCGTCGAGCGCCTGCGTGGTGGCCGAGTGCGACGAGAGCGCGTGCGTCGAGGTCCCGATCGGCAACGGTGCCCCCTGCCCCGGAGGCGAGTGCGCCGGCGGCACCTGCGAGGTCGACCCGCTCTGCGAGAACGGCGCGATCGATGCGCCCAACGAGACCGACGTCGACTGCGGCGGCACCTGCTTCGACTGCGAGAACGGCAACACCTGCGCCGTCGCCGCCGACTGCCTCTCGCAGTTCTGCAGCGGCGTCACCTGCGCCGCCTGCGGCGGGGACGCCGACTGCGGCGCCGGCTGGTGCGACGACGGCACCTGTCGCGAGAAGAAGGCGCCAGGCGCCGGCTGCGAGCGGGCCGGCGAGTGCAACAGCGGCTTCTGCCCCGGCGACGACGGCGTCTGCTGCGACCAGGCGTGCGATGGCACCTGCGTCTCGTGTGGGGACGGCAGCTGCAACCAGGCCCCCGCCGGTCAGGACCCTGAGAACGACTGCGACGGCGCCGACGAGTGCCTCACCGGCTCGTGCGCCGCCGACGCGACCTGCACCGTCGACGTGGGCGCCACCTGCGGAGCGGCCGCGAGCTGCAACGGCGGCGTGGAGACTCTCACCGAGACCTGCACCGCGGCCGGGGCGTGCGAGGGCGCCACCACGCCGTGCGCCCCGTACGTCTGCGGCGCCACCGCCTGCCTCGACGAGTGCGCGGACGACGGCGACTGCGTGGCCGGGAGCTTCTGCGACGGCGTCACCTGCACGGCGGAGGCCGCGCTCGGCGACCCGTGCCAAGGAGACGGCGAGTGCGTCAGCGGCCAGTGCGTCGACAGCGTCTGCTGCGACACCGCGTGCAGCGGGAACTGTCGCGCCTGCGTCGCCTCCGCGACGGGCGTCTCCGACGGCACCTGCGCCGACGTCCTCGCTGGCAACGCAGACGCGGCGTGCGCTGCCGGGGCGGGCACCGAGTGCCGGACCGGGCTGTGCGCGGCCGCCGGGGCCTGCGCCCTTGCGCCGGACGGGACGGCGGGCGCGCCCGCGTGTGCGGGCGACTTCCTCTGCAGCGGCAGCAGCGCGGCGTGCCCCACGAGCTGCGCAGTCGACCAGGACTGCCCGACGACGTCGTTCTGCGACGCCGGCGGCGGCTGCGTGAACGACCTCGGCGCGGGTGGCACCTGCGACCGCGCGGGCCAGTGCACCTCCGCCGTGTGCACCGACGGCGCCTGCGTGGGCGGGTGACGCTGCGCGGGCGGGCGATGCTGCGTGGGCGGCTGACGCTGCCGGCCGCAGATGCTGCGGGCCGGCAGATGCTGCGTTCGCTCAGATCCCCGAGGGCGCGAAGGGCAGGATCGTCTTGAGATCGTGGTCGGTGAAGCGGAGCTGCAGGCCGACGAAGTAGTCGCGGCGGTCGCCGGTGAAGATGTCGTCGACGCCGCCGAGCAGCCACAGCTTGCGCACGAACTCGTAGCCCATGGTGACGCGCCAGCGCGGGGCCAGCTGCTCGCCGAAGCCGAACACGTCCTGCTTCAGCTCGAAGCGATCGTCGAGCAGGTGGAGATCGAGGCCGAGCCCGCCGGTCGACTCCATGATGCCGAAGCGGCCGGTGAAGGGGCCGAAGCGCTTGGCGAACTGGAAGCTGAAGCGGAACTCGTTGGTGGTGGTGACCCGTGTCTCCCGGTAGCTCGAGGGCTCGTTGGGGTTGGTGGTGTCGACCGTCGTCTGCTCGAAGCTCGTCTTGCCGCGCGGGTCGTTGACGAGCTGGATCATGTAGTATTTGTCCTCCTGCGGCTGGAGGCGGAGCTCGACGTAGCTCTTGATGGTGTTGGCGAGGAAGTTGTAGTCGGTGCGCAGGCCGACCACGGTCTGCAGGCGGCCGACGCCACCGACCAGCTCGCCCACGTCCTCCACCACCTGCTCGACCTCGTTGACGAGCGTCTCGTCCTTGGTGAGCCGCCCGATGGTGCCCTCGCCCCGGTCCAGGCGCTGGGCGACGTTGTCGGCGGCCTGCAGCGCCGACTCCAGGCTTGCGCTGGCGCGCTCGATGCGCTCGATGGTGGTGCGCACCTCGCCGCCCTTGCCGTCGGCGTCCTTGCCGCGCTCCGTCATCTTCCGGAGCTCATCGGTCATCAACCGCACGTTGACGAGGATCTGCTGGATCTCCGGCTTCGAGTTGGAGGTGATGACGTTGAGGTTCTCGACGGTCTGCTTCACCGCCTTGCGGTTCTCGCCCACCGTCGCATTCAGCTGCTCGGTGATCTCGGCGAGGTTGCGGAGGATGTCGGAGATCTGATCCTTGCCCTCCTGACTGCCGACCGTCTCCTTCAGCGAGCTGGTGACATCCTTGATGTCGACGAGGATGGCGGCGATCTGCCCCTGCAGGCTCTCGATGGTGGGCTCGGCGATCTTGCCGGTGATCTCGTCACCGTCGTCGAGCTTCTCCTTCCCCTCGGTGCCGGGGGTGAGGACGATGTAGTACTCACCGATCAGGCTCGCCGACTTCTTGCCGATGGCCGCGTCCACGTAGAGCGGCATGTCGGGGTACATCTTCACGTCGATGCGAGCGCGGCCCTGATCGAGCGAGATCCTGTCGACGACCCCGACCTGGATGCCGCTGATCATCACGCGCGACTTCGGGGCGACGCCGGTCACGTCGGGCAGGAAGGCGTGGACCTTGTAGCCCCCCGACGTCCCCGTCTCCCTCGAGACGAATCGGTAGCCGAAGATCACGGCCCCCGACAAGACGAGGACCATGGTCCCGACCTTCGCGGCGCGGGTGACGTCGGCCATGGGGTTGGTTTCTGGTCCCGGTGCCGGGCGGCGCGGAATCGCGGTTGATCAGCACCTGACGGTGCTGGGCTTCACGGTCGCGAAGCTACCACACGCGCGGAGCGGGGCGACCGCGGTTCCGCCACGATGCGCCGCCGACGGGTCAAGCGAAAGGTTGCGCCAGCGCGGCCCATCCCTACGGGTGATCTTCTGCGACCGCGAAATCGTCTGCCTCCAGGTACTCCCTCACCTGGGAGGTCTCGACGCGCGCCGCGTCGAGACGCCGAATCTCCTCGGCTCGCTTGGTGATCTCTTCCTCGAGCGACGCGATCTCGATCTTCAGCTGTGCCGCGCGCGCGTCGAGTTCATTCTCCCGGGTTGCGGCGTCGGCGACGATGTCAGCCACGTGGATGTTGAGCGACTCGAGCGTCGTCTTGAGGACGGCGATGACGAGCTCCGGGTTCTTCTCCGTCGGCAGCGAGCGCATGAGCATGATGGCGTGGTCGATGCCGACTCGACCCTGGGCGGCACCGCCTTGCTTGCCCGACGCACGCGCCGAGGACACAGGTGCTGGGGAGCTCTGCCCGGCCGCGTCCTCATCCCCAACGTTCACCTTCTTCGTTCCGAAGAACCCCATGGCTCACACCTCGGCCAGGAACGTACCAGATGGAGCGTTGACCTTGCTCACGAGGCGGGGCCCCTTGAAGAAGAACTTCAGAGTCTGGGGTGAGCACGCGCGGAGCAGAAAGACCGCGGTTCCACTACGATGCCGAGCCGATGGATCAAGCGAAGCTCACCGCGCACGTCGACCATGTCTGGGAGGACTCGATCGTCCCGGCGATCTCCCGCTACATCCGGATCCCGGCAAAGTCGCCGGCCTTCGACAAGGCGTGGGAGACCAGCGGCCACCTGGAGGCGGCGGTGCGGCTCGTCGAGTCGTGGTGTCGCGAGCGACCGATCGCGGGGCTGACCACCGAGATCGTGCGCCTCCCGGGGAGGACGCCCCTGCTCTTCATGGAGATCCCCGCGCACCCGGGGGCGGCCGGCGCCACGGCGACCGCGGCCGACACCGAGACCGTCCTCCTCTACGGCCACTACGACAAGCAGCCGGAGTTCCTGCCATGGGCCGAGGGCCTCGCGCCCTGGGAGCCGGTACGGCGCGGCGATCGCCTCTACGGCCGCGGCGGCGCCGACGACGGCTACTCGGCGTTCGCGTCGCTGCTCGCCATCGAGGCGCTGCGAGCCGCCGGCGGCAGCCACGCGCGCTGCGTCGTCCTCATCGAAGGCGCGGAGGAGAGCGGCAGCGGAGACCTCCCCCACTACATCGATCACCTGAATACTCGCATCGGCACGGCCCGCATCGGGACGCCGAGCCTCGTTGTGTGCCTCGACTCCGGCTGCGGCAATTACGATCAGCTCTGGGTGACGACGTCGCTGCGCGGCCTGGTGACGGGCACGCTGCGCGTCGACGTCCTGGAGGAGGGCGTGCACTCGGGGGACGCGAGCGGCGTCGTGCCCTCGAGCTTCCGCATTGCGCGCCGCATCCTCGATCGCCTGGAGGACCCGGACACCGGGCGCGTCCTCCTCGACTCGCTGCAGGTCCCGATCCCGGAGGAGCGGCTGCGCCAGGCGGAGGCGACCGCCGGCGTGCTCGGCGAGACCACGTTCGCCCGCTTCCCCTGGGCCGGCTCGACGAAGCCGGTGGCGACCGAGGCCACCGAGCTGGTGCTCAACCGCACCTGGCGCCCCTACCTGGCGGTCACCGGCGCCGCCGGCCTGCCGGCGCTGGACAGCGCGGGCAACGTGCTGCGGCCATCGACCTCGCTCAAGCTGTCGCTGCGCCTTCCCCCCACGGCGGACCCTGCCGCCGCCGCGCGCGCCGTGAGCGAGGTGCTGACCCGCGACCCGCCGCACGGCGCTCGCGTCACCTTCGAGGGCGGACACGGCGCCGGGGGCTGGAACGCCCCCGCCACCGCGCCCTGGCTCGAAGCGTCGCTCGCCGAGGCCTCGAAGCGCTTCTTCGGCGCCAGCGTGTGCGCCATGGGCGAGGGCGGCACCATCCCCTTCATGGGCATGCTGGGAGAGAAGTTCCCGCAGGCGCAGTTCGTCATCACCGGCGTGCTGGGCCCGCAGTCCAACGCCCACGGCCCCAACGAGTTCCTTCACATCCCGACGGGGAAGAAGCTCACCGCCTGCGTCGCGCAGATCCTCGAAGACCATCAGCGCCGCTGATGCCGCCGGGCGTGCCGCGGGGCGAAGGGCTGACGAACGTGGCCCGGGCCCGGGCGAGGGCTACGCTTCCCTCGACCCGCATGCGCCGTCCGGGTCTCCTCGCCGCCCTCCTGCTCGCCGCCCTCGGCGCTGGCGGGTGCGACCAGCCGGAGCCGAACCTGCCGCAGCCGCTGTTCGCGTCGCGCGCTGTACCGCCCTGGCTGCCGCCGTACTCGGCCGCGCAGCTCGCCCTGCTGGAGCCCGAGGGCGGCCGCCCGCGCTCGCCGGCCGCGCGCACGTACCCGGATCTGACGCGCTTCGCCTACGTCCGACCGCGCAAGCTCGAGGACCCGACCGAGGCCATGCGCTTCCTGCGCGTGGTGCTGGGGGTCATCGAGGAGTCGCCGCGGGTCTACCTGCTGGGCGACGCGCCCCCGGCGCTCGCCAACGTCGTGGCGCAGTACGGGCCCCCGCCGCCGGCGGAGCCGGACGGGCTGGTCGTGGCGCGCCCGGGGGCCGACGGAGAGATCGTCCTCGGGCGCGTCCCGGGGGCGGACGCGGCGGCCATGGCGCTCGAGGG
>JBKJLX010000449.1:0-5752 GCA_046596645.1 Polyangiaceae bacterium | reverse complement strand
CGTTGCAGTCGTCGTCGACGCTGTTGCAGAGCTCGGTCGGGTTGGTGACCTCGCAGCCGCCGCCGGCCCCGGTCGACGACTGTACCGACACCGTGATGGCCTGGGCTCCGCCGCCCGAGCCGATGGTGACGGAGGGGGTGTCGTCGCCGCCTGACCCGGTGCCATTGCCGTTGCTGTTGCTGTCGGTGCTGCCGCCCGTGCTGTTGCAGTCGTCGAAGCAGTAGGCCGCGGTGTCGCAGCCGGCGCTCGCAAGCGCGAGCACCGCCGCGCAGCCGGCGGAGAGGATGAGCGCCTTCATCGGACCACCTCCTTTGCGACGGCCGCCGCTCTGGTGCGGGCAGCCCCCTGGCCGCGGCGCCTGCGCGCCGCGAGGAGGAGTGCCGCCGCCGCTACGGCCGCGAAGCGACCGCTCACGTCGCGGTCGTCGGCGCCGGCGCCGACCTCGCAGGCGCAGCCGCCGCCGCCGGTCGCGAGACCGAAGACGCCGCCCGTGCTCGCGCCGCCGCCCGCTCCGGCCGGCGTGTTGGCGCCCGTCGATCCGGTCGCTGCCGAGCTCGCGCCCTCGCCGCCGGCGCTGGTGGACGTCGTCGCCCCCGGGCCGCCCCCGCCGCTGCCCGTGGTGCCCTGGTCGGGGTCCACGCACTCGTCGGCGACGCAGACCGCCTCGCCAGGGCAGGTGACGCCCTCGCACGGGCAAGCTCCGCACGCCCCGGTGAAGGGGTCGCAGCAGCCGCCGTTGGGGCAGGAGTCCTCGTTGCACTGGCTGTCGACGCACTCGGCCGGGGTCTGGCTGAAGTCGCAGACCTGGTCGTCCCCGCAGGAGGGGCTGCAGTCGGCGACGCACTCGCCGGCCTTGCAGATCGTGCCGTCGTCGCAGTCGACGTCGAGGCAGGTGGGCTTGCAGGTGAAGCCCTCGCCGTCCTCGTCGGGGAAGCACGCCTCGTTGGAGGCGCAGTCGTTGTCGGCGCAGGGGTTGCCGACGCACAGCCCGCCCTCGCCGCAGAAGACGTCGCAGCCCTGGCAGCCGACGTTGAAGCAGTTGTCGGGCACGCAGGTGCCGGCCTGGTCGCCGAAGCGAGCGCAGGTCAGCGAGCCCTCGCAGGTCACGCCGAAGCAGGGGCTGACGCAGCCGTTCTGGCCCGCGCACTCGCACACCGGGACGGTGCGGCAGTCGTCGAGCTGCGTGCCCGCGGGCGCGCAGAGCACGTTGCCATCGGCGTCGGTGAACGTCTTGTCCTCGCAGCCGCCGGGGCAGAAGGTCGCGACGCAGTACTCGCCGAGGACCTCGCCGGACTCGCTGGCGGTCACGACCTCGCAGGCCTGGCCGGAGGGGCAGGGGAACTCGCCGCTGCCGCACGGCGCCGCGCACTGGCACTGGTCGTTGGACTTGATGCAGTCCTTGCCGGCGCTGCACAGCGGCGGGTCGTTGCCCGGGTTCGGGTTGTCGTTCGAGCCGTCGCAGTCGTTGTCCTCGCAGTCGCAGGTCTCGACCTGGGGCGGCTGGCCGCCCAGGCACTCGAAGCGACCGTTGAGGCAGGCGAGCGCGCCCTCGGCGCAGGTGCCCTCGGTGATGCCGCAGGGGTCGCCGATGTGCTGGTCAGGGTCGTCGGGGTTCTCGGTCCCGTCGACGCTGTCCGGCGGGTCGCCCTCCGACTCGTCGGCCAGGCCGTCGCAGTCGTTGTCCAGGCCGTCGCAGGTCTCCGGCTGGGGACCACTGCCGCCGTCGCAGCGCGTGCCGCCCTTTCCATCGCAGACCAGCGTGCCCAGCTGGCACGGGCCGGAGGGGAAGATGCGCTCGCCCGGGTAGTCGTCCTCGTCGTAGTCGGGGATGCAGGTGCCGGTGCCCTCGATCAGCCCCTCGTCGATGAAGGTGTCGCAGTCGTTGTCGACGCCGTCGCAGACCTCCGCCGCGGGGGGGACGTCGCCGACGCAGTCGATGAAGCCGCCCGCGCACTCGGTGAGGCCGGTCTCGCAGGGCAGGTCGCCGTCGCCGCAGACCTCGCCCTCCTCGGGGAAGTCGCCCTCGTCGATGGCCGCGTCGCAGTCGTTGTCGAGGCCGTCGCAGACCTCGGCATCGGGGTTGACGGAGCTGGCGCAGGTCCATGCGCCGCCTGCGCAGGTGAGGGTGCCGAGCGAGCAGGGCGCGCCCAGCGAGCCGATCCCGTTGCAGGTCGCGCCGTCGGGCGGGCACCAGGTGAAGCCGTCGTGGCTGCAGCAGTTGCCGGCGATCTCCCAGCACCCGCTGCTGCCTGCGGCCGGCGCGTCGGTGAGCGGCGCGTCGTCGATCGACCCGTCGCAGTCGTCGTCGATGCCGTTGCAGCTCTCCGGCGAGCCCGTCTCGTCACCGTCGCAGTCGAGCGCTCCGCCCGTGCACACCGTCAGGCCCGGGTTGCAGACCGGGGGGGCGTTCAGGCCGCAGGGCTGACCGACGCCGATCGAGCCCTCGTCCACCGTGCCATCGCAGTCGTTGTCGACCCCGTCGCAGACCTCGGGCGAGGGGCCCTGGAAGCCGATGCAGGTGCCGTAGGGGTTGACCCCGCCGTTGCCGGTGCAGGCCTGCTGCCCCTGCACGCACTGGCTGGTGCCGCCGTACACGAGCGCCGGGTCGGTGCCGCCGGGCACGCAGGCCCGCGGCGGCACGCCGTCGTCGATCTGGCCATCGCAGTCGTCGTCGACGCCGTTGCAGGTCTCCGCGCTGCCCTGCGCGCTGCAGGCGCCGAAGGTCGGCGCGCCCTGGCACGAGCCGGGGGTGACGCCGGTCGGACCGGGCGTGCAGGTGCGGGTGCCGGCGCAGGCGCCGCTCGTTCCGCAGGCGATGGGGGCGATGCCCTCGTCGATCTGGCCGTCGCAGTCGTCGTCGCAGCCGTTGCACAGCTCGGCCTGGGGGACACATGCGCCGCAGACCAGCTCGTCGGTCGAGCCGTCGCAGTCGTCGTCGCGGCCGTTGCAGACCTCGCCGGTCGGGCAAGTCGCCGGGTTGCCGCACTTGAGGACGCCCTCATCGCTCCCGTCGACGCAGTTGTTGTCGGCGTTGTCGCAGGTCTCGCCGGGGTTGTCGCAGAGCCAGGTCGCCGGGGCGGCCTGCTGCTGCGCGGTGGTGCAGGGGAGGAGGGCGAGGTTGCCGTCCGGGTCCGCAGGCGTGATCGACGCTTCGTACTGCGCCTGGCAGGTCGCGCGATTACCGGCGCAACACACCGGGTTGGTGTTGCAGTAGTGACGGTAGCCCTCGTCGGTGCATCCGTTGCAGTTGTTGTCGGTGTTGTCGCACTCCTCGGGAGCTACGCTGCCGGAAATGATGTCGGCGAGCGCTGAGGCCAGCGTGGTCTCGTTGGTCGCAAAGAGCGACGTGCCGGTGCCGCCAGCGAGCGCGATGGCGTCGGTATTCGCCTGGGTGCCGCCGGCGAAGTTGATGACGTACACGGGCACACGCCAGTTGCGGCCTCCGATCGTCACGCCGTTCGTGAAGAGGTCGGTCGCAGCCGCATTCGCGTTGCCGCCGCAGGTCTCGTCGCCATCGGTGATCAGGATGACATTGACGGATCGGCACGCGGGATCGGCCGCCGTGAGCGGGGTCTGACCGCCGCTGGCGAAGGCCAAGTTCGTACAATAATCTCCGGCCGGGTTCGGGCCAGCCGTCCACTGGTTCCAGCCGGAGCGGAGGTACTGGGTCGCGCTCTGGAGCAGCCCGCCCAGCGGTGTGAGACCCGCAGCATAGAGCTCGCGGTCGTCCCCGCACTGCGCGTCGAACCAAGCGAGCAGGTCGCCAGTGTTGTCCACCGCTCCCGCGATGTCGCGCTTCAGTGGCACCAGCAGGTTGCCGCCCTGGTTCCAGGCGCCTTCCGCGAAGTTCGGCAGCGCGGGACCGGCGCCAGAGTCACAGTCGGGCCGGTTTCCACAGCCGGTTCCGTTTCCATTCGGAAAGTCGAGGACGTCGCACCCGTAGGCTTCACCAAGACACTGATTGCCCGAGGTGCCGCAATCGCTGACACATGCTCCAGCGGGGCAGTTGGTGATCTCCGTCGCGAACGAGAACAGACCGAAGTTGACCTGTCCGCTGAAGGCCTGCACCGTCTGCCGGAGCGCGCACTTCGCATCGTTGATGCGGCTCGGCACCAAGCCGCACGAGTTCGCCACGAAGTTCGAGGGACACTCGATCTGGTTCGCGGTGACCGGGTTGGTGCAGGTGGTCATCGAGCCCGACGTGTCCTGCAGCAGCATGAAATACGGCTTGTTCGGCGCCGGCCACTGCGCCGGGTCCTGCGACAAGCACGCCGCCGGCTCCTGCGCGAACGCCTCCGGTACGTCACCTGGTACGAGCGCAGCGCCTGCGGCGAGCACCCCGAAGAGCGTTGCCAGCCCGAAGCGAGAGGTGGGGAAGATTCTGCGCGCCATGAGTGTTCTGACCCTCGCGTGGGACTGGGTTGCCCAGGACTTGGTGATGCAGGCCCGGGTGTGCGATGCAGCGAACTGCACCGTGGCTCGTTCGCGGCGGAGTCGCTGCAACGGGCCCCCTGTAGATGGTGCTTCGAGTGCTGGCGCGACCCGCGAGAGCGAGTCGATGCCAGTGGGCCATCCTGACACGCCGAGGCGCCTTCCTTCAACCGGTGCCGACGCGGCGCGCGATGTCGTACGGTGCTCGCCGTGGCAACCGGCCCCGCCTCGCTGGCCTCTTCCATCGCTGGAGGGCCCGTCTCTCCGCGTGCGTCGGGCTCGGTGGGGGGAAGTGCCTCGGCGGCGGCCCCGAAGAATCAGCGCAAGCGGGGGCGTCCGAAGGGTGCTTTCTCCCAGCACCGCCGGCTCGACGCGCTCCGCGCGCTCCTCACCCGGCACCCTGCCGGCCTCACGCTCTACGAGCTGGCCGACGAGCTGGGCGTCACCACGCGCTCGCTCCGCCGTTACCTCCAGGAGGTGAAGCGCGAGCTGGAGCTGGTCTCCACCCGGCCGCGGCCCGGCGGGGCCAGCGTGTGGAAGCTCGCCCCCGGCGAGGCGCCTCGCAAGGTCGAGGTGCGACGCACCCAGGCCTACGCGCTGCTCGCGGCGCGCCGCCTCTTCGAGCCCATGCGCGGGTCGACCCTCTACGAGGAGATCGACATGGCGGCGCAGAAGCTGCTCGGCGTCGCGCGTCGCCCCGGCCGTGGCCCCAACGCGGGCGTGGCCGACGCAGGGCTGGAGGAGCGCTTCCTCTATCTACCCTTCGCGCCGAAGGACTACGCCGCGCACACCGAGGCGCTCGACGATCTCTTCCAGGCGGTGGCCGACCTCCGCCCGCTGAACTGCAAGTACCAGCGGCCGAAGGACGGCAAGGAGGAGCGCATCACCATCCACCCCTACGCGATGGTGCTCTACAAGGACGCGATCTACTGCGTGGGGCTCCACGTGCAGAAGGGCGAGGTCCGCACGTTCCTCCTCGATCGCATGCGCGACACCGAGTGCGCGTCGCGCGAGCGCTTCACGCTCCCCGAGGGCTTCTCGATCGACCAGTACTACGAGGGGCAGTTCGGCATCTTCCGCGGCGACAACCCGCGCCGGGTGGTCGTCGAGTTCGAGCCGCGGGTCGTCGAGTACGTCAAGACGCGGCGCATCCACCCGAGCCAGGTCCTGGTCGACCTGCCCGGGGGAGGCGTGCGTCTCGAGATGGTCATCGGCGACATCACCGAGGTCGCCACCTGGGTGCTGGGCTTCGGCGACACGGCGATCGTCGTCGAGCCCGACGACCTGCGCGAGCGGGTGCGCGGCGAGCTGGCGCGCGCTG
>JBKJLX010000337.1:0-2993 GCA_046596645.1 Polyangiaceae bacterium | reverse complement strand
CCTCGCGGGTGACGCGAAGCAGCTCCTCGCCGTCCGCGCCCCACAGGACGACGGCGCCAGGAAATACGCCGCAGACGCTCGCCCCGCAGCGCCTCAGCACCGCTTGCTCGAAGCCGGCGCCGACCTCGAGGATCGTGGACCCCACCTCGACGCTGCCTTCGGGTGTGGTGCGAACGAGGGCCCGCCCGCACGAGGGAGAGACCTCGTCCTCCGGCGCGCAGGTGCTCGGTCCGATCGACCAGAACGTCCGGGCATCGGTGAGCGCGCCGCGGAGAATTCCGTCGACGGCCGGGGGCGCCGCCATGAGTGCCCTGGTCTCCGTCGTGATGCGCGCGCCGTCCGCCGCATAGATGCCGGCCGGGCCGCACCCCGGACACGCCGCCACCCAGACCGCGTCTCCGCGGGGTGCGACGCCGAACCCGACGAGACCGCGGGGCGCGGCGAAGACCTCGGCGACGCCGCCCTGGTCGTCGATCTTCACCGCCGAGCCCCAGGCCGTGGCCCCGGGGACCATGGTCGACAGGGTGTCCCCGAAGCTGTGCTCGGCGGGCCTCGCGTAGAGGTCGCCGCGATCGTCGACGTCGAAGATCTCGCTCACCGACAGGCCCGGCTGGTCGGTGAGCGCGAGCTCGCAACCCTCTCCGCTCGCCCGATGGCCCGTGACCGCGAAGCCGCTCTCGGACCGGGTCGCGGTGATCACGCCGAAGACCACGGCGTGCTCGCTGGCGCGCAGCGTCATCGTCCCGGCTGGTGCGTCGACGATGCACACCTTTTGCGGAGCCGCCTCGGGAGCGTCGTCGAGCGCAGCATCCTCCTCGAGCAGCACCGACGCGCAGCCGAACATCGGCGAGGCGGCGAGGAGCCAGCAGGGAGTGAGGAGGCTGGTGAGGCGGGTGACGGGGAACCGAGCCAAGCGCATGCGTGGGCCTTTCGCGATCGGGAGGTCGGATTCGTACCCAACGCGAGGTTGTGCACCAACGCCCATGGGTGCCCGGGTGGCGTGCAACAATCCACAGCGATGATCTGGGACGATCTGCGCTTCGTGGTGGTGCTCTCCAGGGCTGGGTCGCTTGCTGCCGCAGCGCGGAAGCTCGGCGTCGATCACACGACCGTCGGGCGACGTGTCGCGTCCGCCGAGCGCGCGCTGGGCGTCCGGCTGTTCACGCGTACGCCGACCGGCCTGGTGGCCACCGCGGACGCCGAGCGCCTCCTCGCGCCGATGCGCCAGGTGGAGGAAGCGGTGCTCGCCGTCGAGCGTCAGGCGGTCGCCCAGGGCCATCGGCTCGAGGGCACCGTTCGCGTCACCGCCCCCGAGACCTTCGGCGCCTGGTATCTCGGCCCGCGCGTCGCGGCGTTCGGAGTCGACCACCCGGGCCTCACCGTCGAGCTGATGCCGTCAGGCGAGCTCCTCGATCTCGGTCGACGCGAGGCGGAGGTGGCCGTGCGCATGGTGCGCTCGAAGGACGAAGGTCTGGTGGCACGTCGAGCGGGCGCGGTCGCATATGGCCTCTACGCGTCCCACGGCTATCTCGCGAAGCGACCGCTGCGCACGTTCGAGGCCCTGGATCGTCATCGCGTCCTCTGCGCTGCCGCGCCGCGCGCGATCGAGGCGAGGTGGCTTTCCAGGCTCCAGCCGAGCGCGCGCCCCTCCTTCCTGAGCGACTCGTCGATGGCGCTCCACGCTGCGGCGCGCGCCGGTGCTGGCGTCGCCGTGCTGCCGCGCTACCTCGGCGACGCCGATCCCGAGCTGCGCCACATCGCCGCGCCGGACGAGCCGACGGAGACCGTGTGGCTCACGGTCCACCGCGATCTCCGGAGGACGCCGCGGGTCCGGGCGTTGCTCGACTTTCTCGCGGCCACGCTGAAGGCGGACGCGGCCCTCCTGCTCGGCACCTGACGCTCGGCCCCGATCGACCAAGGCTGACCGTGACCGGCAGGGGGCCCGCCGGCGTCTCGACCGGTGCGCTACCAATGCGCGCGCCGATCCGCTCGGCGACTCGCGACGCCTTTTCGCGATCGCAGCCGGGCACGACCACCAGGAGCTCCTCCCCGCCAGGGCGGCCGATCCGGTCGGTCTTCCACGCCTCCAGCGCCTTCTGGCCATCCTCGACGGCCATCACCTCGTGCCCCAGCTTCCTCAGGGTGGCGCTCATCACCAGCCGCGAGGTGCTGTCGTCCTCAGCCACCAGGATCCTCATCCCGCTGGCTCCGGCGCGACGGTCACGTCGAGCGACCGGAGCTGCACCTCGACCCGTCTAAGCGCCTGGTCGAGCTCCTCGATCAGCGCCTCTGCGCCCGCGACGGCGCCGCTGTCGCCGAGGGCCTCGAGCTGGGCAGCGATGGCGGTGATCGCCGGTGCGCCGACGTTCATGCTGGCGCCCATGAGGGTGTGGCCGCCCCGCCGGATCTCCTCGGGCTGCAAAGCACGGACGGCGGCGCGGAGCGACAGGATCCGCGCGCGACCGTCCCGCACGAACGAGCCAAAGACCTCGTTCAGGAACGCGACGGGATCGTCGCCGCCCAGCTCCCGCAGCTCCGCGACGACCTTCGGATCGAGCGCAGCGGGAGCGCCCATGGCCGGATCGAGCACCGCCGGATCGAGCACCGCCGGTTCGAGCACCGCGCGGATCTCCGTCGCCGGCGCCCAGCGCCGCAGCGCGTTCAAGACGGCGTCTTGCTTCACAGGCTTGCTGATGTAGTCGTCCATGCCGGCGCGGAGGCAACGCTCGCGATCTCCCTGCATCGCCTGTGCGGTGACAGCGACGATCGGGACGTGCCCGCGGCTCTCGGCTCGCCGCCGGATCGTCTCGGTCGCCTCGAACCCGTCCATCTCCGGCATCTCGCAATCCATGAAGATGATGTCGTAGCTCGCCGTCTCCGTCATGCCGACGGCCGCGCGGCCGTTCGCGGCGATGTCGACGTGGCAGCCCAGGTTCCTCAGCATCATGGTCGCGACGATCTGGTTGGTCCGGTTGTCCTCCGCGACCAGCACG
>JBKJLX010000217.1:0-2928 GCA_046596645.1 Polyangiaceae bacterium | reverse complement strand
CTCGACCACCAGCGCGGCGTGCTCGCCGTCCCCGTACGGCACCTGCGCCTCGGCCTTCACCTCGGTGGCGGGCGAGGCGATCGCCTTGGCCAGCTCCTTCAGCTCCTGCCGCTGATCCGCGACCTTGCTCGCCAGCTCGTCCCGCGTGAGGACGGCGCGGCTCCGCGAGGCCATCATCCCGTAGATCGCGTCGGCATCCCCGCGGGAGGCCGCCTCGGCGTAGGCCTCGGCCGCCTCCCTGGGGTCGGGCATCGACGTCCCGCGGCAGCCGACGAGCGGCAGCAGCGCGAGGACGAGGATGGGGTGGCGACGCACGGCGCGGCAGCCTAGCAAACCCGGGCGCCTGCGCGGCGTCCGGGCGATCGAGCTCACGCCGCGGCACGCACCGGCCTCGACGCGGGCTGGACCGACTCCAGCGCGAGGCCGTGTGAATCGCACCCGCTGGAAGCATGGGTGAGCCAGCGGCCGGCGACCAGCGCGCCGAACAGCAGACCGAGATCGCGGTACCCCATGCGACGGCACGACTTCAGCGACGCCTCGTTGCTGGCATCGACGTACGAGACGAGGCCCTTCTTCCCCTCCTCCACGTAGGCGCGCATCGCGCGGGCCATGGCCAGGCCGTGCAGCCGGCGGCCACGGTACTCGGGCAACGTGTAGCCCTTGTACATGTAGGCCCAGCCATCGGCGAAGCGCAGGACGAGCCCATCGGTGACGTCCGTGGGGCGCGTCGAGTACCAGCCGTAGGCGGCGATGCGCCCGGCGTCGATCGCGCCGTAGCAACGGTCGCCCTTGGCGATGGCCTGACGGATGAACTCACCGTCCATGTCCGCCTCGGTGCCCTGCCCCAGCGACGCCTCGAGCTGCTCCTGGGTGAGCCAGCCCCAGGTCATGCCTGCGGACTCCTCGAGAAACTTCGGGTCGATGGAGTCCATCGTCAGCGCCATCGCGCAGAGGACGCGGACGTCGGTCATCTTGTTGGCGGCGCGGTAGGCGAGATCGCCGATCGTCGGCACCACGCCGCGCTTCGTCATCGAGTCCTTGATGCTCTGGATGTCCATGGGGTCCCTCTGGGACGCGACGCCCATGCACGTACCGGGCCGCTCCGTGAACGTGGCTCCGCGAGGGGGAATGACTGGTGCGAGCCGTTCCACGCGCGCCCACTGGGGCGTGGCGCCCAGTGGGTGTGGCGCACTGGTGCCACGCCGCAGCCTCACTCCAGGGACGAGCGGAGGACGTCGAGTCGGGCCACCTCGGCGCCGCCCTCCGCGAGGATCCGCACCTCGAGCGAAGGGTCGGCGGCGGTGGTGTCGATGGTGATCAACGCCACGCTGTTGCCGCCGTCGTAGCAGGCGAGCTCCGCGACCTCGGGGTCTGGAGGGGGGCAGCCCCAGGTCCTTGGCGTCGCCAGCGGCGAGGAGACGATCTCCGGCAGCGCGTAGGCGCCGGGGCGAGGGATGCGGCGCAGCATCGCGCGGTGCACGTCGCCCGAGAGGAGCACCACGCCGCCGATGCGTCGCTCCGCCAGGAGGTCGAAGAGCCGCCCCCGGGCCGCGGGCTGATCGAGCCACGACTCGCCGCGGCTCGGGCCCCACATGGTGCCGGAGAACAGGAGCTTGAAGGTCGCGCGGGAGGCCACGAGCTGCTCCTCCAGCCAGGCGGTCTGCCCGGCGCCGAGGAGGCTGCCTCCGGGCTCGCCGCGTGGGCTCCGGTGCATGCGGACATCGAGGAGGAAGAGATCGATGTCGCCCCACCGCTGACGCGAGAAGACGCCGGGGACCGCGGGAGTCCCCAGCGACGCCGCGGGCCAGTAGTCGGCGAAGGCGCGCAGGGCGACGTCCTTCCCCTTCCAGGTGCCGTCGGAGTCGTTGCCGACGAAGTCGTGGTCGTCCCAGATCGCCAGCGTGGGGGTCGCCGCCACCATCGCGGCGCGCGCCCGGTGCTCGAGGCCGGCGCGCAGGTGCGCCCAGTGCCCGTCGAGCTGCGCCGAGTCGGCGTAGGTGTTGTCGCCGCCGAAGACGAAGAGATCCGGCGCCTGGCCCAGCGCCACCTCGAAGATGCGCT
The DNA here is from genome assembly GCA_046596645.1 of Polyangiaceae bacterium. Taxonomy (GTDB): domain Bacteria; phylum Myxococcota_A; class Polyangia; order Polyangiales; family Polyangiaceae; genus JBKJLX01. Next base: position 867 of record JBKJLX010000217.1, on the reverse strand, counting down.
GCGGCGGGACGCGCGCGCACGATCCGAAGCCGAGCTGCAGCCGGGTCGGCGCCCCTTCCGGCGGCGCGGTGCGGAAGGTCGCGACGGCGGACGACGCCTCGCCGTCGACCTCGAAGACGGCCCGGTACCGGCGCGACGGCGCGAGGTCCTCGGCGACGAACGTCGTCGTGAAGTCGTCGGCGGCCGCGGTGCGGCGGGTCGCCACCACCACGCCTGCCGTGCCGTCCTCCTCGTCGTGGAGGTGCATCGCGACGTCGCGCGCGGCGTCGGTGCGGACCATGACGCGCGCGCGATCCGGACCCACCGCGCCGACCACCGGCCCGTGGGTGATCGGGTGCTCTGCGCACGACCGGCACGCGAGGTGGATGCCCTCGGGGTCGCTCCACGCAGCGACCGCCCCCGGCGCTCCGGCGCCGATCCGCGCGGACATGCGGTCCTCGCAGTGCACGACCTCGCCGTCGATGGCGACCGAGATGCAGCTCGGGCGCCAGGCATCGCCGCCGCCCTCCTGCGAGCGCAGCGTTACCCTGTCGAGGCCCCCGGGGGGCAGCGCGACGTCCTCGCGGTGGAGCACGTCGGTCAGGCCGGGGCGGAGCACGTCGGCGTTGGGGATGTCGACGGGCATGCACAGGCCGTCGGCGAGGCAAAGCTCGACGATGTGACCGTCGGCGCCGTCCCCGTCGCCGTCGCCGGTGCGCACGCTCACCGTCACCTGGACGCCGCCCCCGGTGCCGGGCGGCGCGTGCTCGAGGACGCACCCCGACGCTGCGCGGCGGGCGCCGGGCGGGCACGGGATCTCGGGCAACGGCCGTCGATCGTCGCACCCCGCGAGGAGGGTCAGGCCGAGCACGGCCGCCCCGGAGGGAG
>JBKJLX010000199.1:0-7573 GCA_046596645.1 Polyangiaceae bacterium | reverse complement strand
ATCACGGGGGATCACCGCGTCACCGCCGCGGCGATCGCCGACGAGCTGGGGCTCGTCGGCGAGCGCACGAGCGACGGGCGGCTGCGCGCCGTCGCCGGGCCGGAGCTGGCCGAGGTGCCGGCCGACGAGCTGCCCGCCCTCGCCGAGAGCGTCGCCGTGTTCGCGCGGGTCGCGCCCGAGCAGAAGCTCCTCCTGGTGCGGGCGCTGCAGGCCCGCGGCCACGTGGTCGCGATGACGGGCGACGGCGTCAACGACGCGCCCGCCCTGAAGCAGGCCGACATCGGCATCGCGATGGGCCGGGGCGGCACCGACGTGGCGCGCGCCGCCGCCGCGATGATCCTCACCGACGACAACTTCGCGACCATCGAGGCCGCCGTCGAGGAGGGCCGCGGCGTCTACGACAACCTCGTGAAGTTCATCGCCTGGACGCTCCCCACCAACGGGGGCCAGGGCCTGCTGCTCTTCGGGGCGATCCTCCTCGGCACCGAGCTGCCGGTGCTCCCGGTGCAGCTGCTCTGGATCAACATGGTGACGGCCGTCCTCCTCGGCACGGCGCTGGTGTTCGAGCCGCGGGAGCCCGGGCTGATGCAGCGCCCGCCTCGCAAGGTGGACGCACCGATCCTCGACGCCGCCCTGGCTCTACGCACGCTGCTCGTCTCCGGCGTGATCGGGGTGGTGGCGTTCGGCTTCTTCGAGTGGGCGCTCGCGCTCGGGACGAGCACGCCGGCGGCGCGGACGATCGCCATCAACACCATCGTGGTGGCAGAGGTCGGCTACCTCTTTGCGTGCCGCAGTCTGCGGCTGCCGCAGTGGCGGATCGGCTGGTTCTCGAACAGGTGGGTATGGCTCGGAGCGACGTTGATGCTCCTGACACAGCTCGGCGTCACCTACCTGCCGCTGATGAATCGCCTGCTCCACACCGAGCCCATCGATCTCTGGTGGTGGGTGGTGATCTCGGCCCTCGGCGTCGCCATCTACTTCCTCGCCGAGCTGAAGAAGCTCTGGTCGCGCGAATGAGGCCCGAGCCGCCGAGCGACGTGGGAGCGGTCTGCGGACCTCATCGCCCCGATGGTACGTTTCCGGGCCGCGCAGCGCGCCCGACGACGTCTGGACCTACAGAGACCCGCGCGGTACCGAGCTCGACAGGTTCGGACGCCGTCGATCCAGGAGAGTGATGAGGATCGCGATGTTCGAGACGCACCGGTACGATCGCGAGTCCTTCGACGTGGCGAGCTCGGACGGTCGTCACCAGATCGACTACCTCGAGCCGCGCCTCACGCGCGAGACGGCGCCGCTCGCCGCCGGCCGGGAGGCGGTGTGCTCCTTCGTGAACGACCGGCTCGATGCCGCCACGCTGGACATCTTGCACGGGGGCGGCAGCCGCGTGATCGCGCTGCGGTCCGCCGGGTACAACCACGTCGATCTGACTGCCGCTGCGCGACTCGGGCTGCCGGTGCTCCGCGTGCCGGAGTATTCCCCACACGCCGTCGCCGAGCACGCGGTCGCGCTCGTGCTGACGCTCAACCGGAAGATTCACCGCGCCCACGCGCGCGTGCGCGAGTGGAACTTCTCCCTCGAGGGCCTCGTCGGGTTCGACCTCCACGGCAAGACTGTCGGCATCGTCGGCACCGGGCGGATCGGCACCGTGGCGGCGCGCATCTTCCACGGCTTCGGTTGCCGGGTGCTCGCCTTCGACCTGCGGCCGGACCCTGCGCTCGTCGCGTCGATCGGCGCGCGCTACGTCGAGCTGCCGGAGCTCTACCGCACGTCGGACATCATCTCGCTGCACGTGCCGCTTTCGCCCACCACGCACCACATGATCGACGCAGCCGCGCTGTCCACGATGAAGCACGGGGTCATGCTCGTGAACACCGGCCGCGGAGCGCTCATCGAGAGCACTGCGCTCATCGGCGCCCTGAAGTCCGGCCAGCTCGGCGCCGCCGCCCTGGACGTGTACGAGGAGGAGGAGGGGGTCTTCTTCCACGATCTGTCGGGCCTCGTGCTCCAGGACGACGTGCTGGCGCGGCTCTTGACGTTCCCGAACGTGATCGTCACCTCGCACCAGGCGTTCCTCACCCGCGAGGCCCTGGCGAGCATCGCGCGGGTCACCCTCGATAACATCACGGCGTTCGAGCGCGGCGAGCCGCTCACCAACGAGGTGTGGGCCGAGCAGGTCCTCCGACCGGGGCCTCTGTGACGCGGGCGCTCGGAAGGAAGCGCGCCCGGGCCGAGGGCCCGAGGGCGCGACCTGCACTTCGACGTGCAGCCCTTGCATGCATTGGGTGCCGAGGTGACCTCGCCGCGACGCCGACGCGCCGGCATCATGCTTGCTTCTGCGGCGCCCATGCCCAGGCACCTCTCCGCACCTCAGGTCGTCGCCCGGCGCGCGACGTCGACGGGGCCGCTGCGTCTGCAGGCTGCCATCGTTCGCGCTCTGCTCGACGAGCTCGACGCGGCGGCGCCGCCCGACGACGCCGCCCCGATCCTCGAGCAGCTCGGCGACGAGCTCGAGCGGCTCGGTCGCGACGCGCTGCGCATCTCCGCCGCGATCGCGCGTCAGGCGACGACATCCCAGAAGGACGAGGAGATCGCGCGCATCCCTCACTGGCTGCCGCTCGTCGCGTTCTGACGTGGCATGACCCGCCTCGCCTGCGGGCGCCTCACCACCCCGCCGCGCGGCCGCGCGCAGCGCGGGCACCCGACGTGGGCGGCCATGAAGATCGTCAGCGCACGACCGCTACCAGGGCGTCGTCGTGCTCGCGGCCGAAGCGCAGCAGCAGCTCCTGGGCGATCACCACCGGGTGCTGCCTCAGAAGCGCGAGGTCGTCGCGGATCGTCGCCCGGCTGGAGACGCCATCCGAGAACAGGACGAGCAGCTCACCCGCCCCGAGGGGGCGCGTCTCGCCAGAGAGCCTGAGGCCGCGGCGCGGCGCCCCGAGGACGTGGGACACCCCGCCGAAGCGGCGCGCCTCGCGAGGACCGACGACCTCGGTCACGATGTTGCCGACCGTGGCCACCTCGACGTCGCGTCGTTCGGTGTCGACGCGAGCGACGGCCATCACCGCGCCGCGCGTCCCCACCAGTGCGTGCTGGCACGCCTCCAGGACCTCCACCGGCGAGCGCTCGGCGTGGCCGTCGAAGGTGGAGAGCGCGAGGTCGGCCGCTTCACGCGCGCTGGGGCCATGACCCAGGCCATCACAAAGGCCGACGGTGACGCTGGATCCGGTCCGCCGGACGAGCGCGTGGTCGCCGCTCCTGGGCTCGCCCTTCACGGGGCGACCGAAGACGCCGACCTGCGGGTGGGCCGGCGCGCCGGGGGAGAGCTTGCGCGCGCGGACGCAGGTGCCTTCGCCGAGTCGCGTGTCGATGTCGACCTCGTCTGCCAGACGCGCGACCGAGGCCAGGCCGAAGCCGAGGCTCCCGGTGGCGCGCGGCGCCGCCGCCAGCGCGGTCTTCGGATCGGTGATGCCAGGTCCGCGGTCGGCCGCGGAGATCTCGACGCCGACGTGCGTTCCGCGCGCGATGGGACGCACCGCGATGCGGCCGTCGCCACCGTGACGGAGCTGGTTGTGGCCGAGCTCGCTCGCGATCACGGCCAGCAGCTCTCCATCCTCGAGGCTCAGCCCAACCTCCGCTGCGACCTCGCGGGCACGCTGGCGGGCGAGCGAGATGGAGGCCTCGTCGAGGATGCGGAGCACGTCGTCGGTGCTCCCCAGCCACAGCTCGATCAGAAGCGCTTCCATTTGAGGATGGTGACCTTCGTCCCTGCCTCCGAGGTCGCGATCGCGAACTCGTCGACCAGGCGCTTGCTACCCGACAGGCCCAGGCCCATCGACCGTGCGGTGCTGAAGCCGCCCTTGAGGACGCGCTCCAGATCGGGGATGCCCTTGCCGGCGTCCTCGAAGACGACCCGGATGCCGACGCGCACGCCGTCCGAAACCTCCTCGATTGTTGCAGTACCCGTGCCGGCGTGGACGATGACGTTCCTCGCCAGCTCCGAGGTGGCGGTGGTGATGGCCGCCGTGGCGAAGCCGTCGAACTTGCGGTGCTCCGCGAGGTCGCGAACACGCCGCCGCACGACGACGACGTCGTCCTCCCGGTCCAGGCGCAGGAGGTGGGTCGCGAGGACGATCATGGCCGCCTCAGCGCTTGGGGACCACGTGCCCGAGGAGCGCCAGGCCGTCGTCGAGGTTCAGCGCGGTGCGCACGCCGTCCATCGCGTACCCCATGCGGATCAGGGTGGCCGCGACCTCCGGGCGCATCCCCACCAGTACGGTATCGGTGCCCATGAGCTTCGCCATCCGCCCGGTCTCGGCGAGGATCCGCGCCACGTAGCTGTCGACCATGTCCAGGGCGCTGATGTCGACCACCAGGCCGGTGGCGCCGCTCTGCTCGATGGCGGTCAGGACGCTCTCCTGGAAGAGCTCCGCCACGGCGTCGTGGAGGTCGACCTGGATACTCACGAGGAGCGTGGGGCCGATACGGAGGATGGGGATGGGTCCGCGCGGGGACATGTCCGGGCTAAGTCCTCTCCACCAGTGCGCGCTCCGTCGGGGCGCGGTCGGTGATCGCCTTGCCCACCATCTCCAGCGCCATCTCGATGCCGTCGCTCAACCGGCTCAGCGTGCGCATCGAGGAGACGTCGACCCCGAGCTGCACGATGGTGCGCGCGACGTGGGCGGTGATGCCGGTGAGGATGGTCTGCGCGCCCAGGAGGCGCACCGCGGCGGTCGTCTTGAGCAGGTGATCGGCGACGCGGGTGTCGACCACCGGGACGCCGGCGATGTCGATGATGATGCACTTGGCCTGGGTGTCGACGATGTGAAGCAGCACGCTCTCCATCACCTGCTGGGCGCGGTGGCTGTCGATCGCGCCGACGAGCGGCAAGAGCAGGACGCGGTCGTAGACCCGGATGACGGGAGTCGACAGCTCGCGGATCGCCGCCTGATGTCTCCCCAGGGCCTCGAGGTTGGCCGCGATGTACGTGTCGATCGCGAGCGACACGTCGAAGAAGACGATGCGCTGGATGCTGAAGAACGCGTCCTGCAGGGCGGCGGACTCGAGCCCCTCGGCGAGCAGCGCCTGGTGGATCAGCTGCAGGTACTGCCGGTATGCCCCGAGGTACCACTTGGGCGCGAGGCCGATCCGCTCATGGGCCGCGCCGACGCGCAGCCGGTCCTCGACGTAGGCGATGTCGCACCGGCCCGCGAACAGACCGAGGAAATACTCCCGCTGCGTCCGCTTGACGCGACGGATGGTGGCCTCGTCACCGAAGAAACTGAGCGTCTCCGGGTGGGACAGGAGGAGGGCGTAGAAGTCCTCGACGATGGCGTCGGTCACCTTCTCCGCGAAGGGCTTCAGGCTGGCGAGTCTCCGCAGATCCTCGTCCGTCAGGCGGAAGAAAGTGCGACGGCTCGCGAGCTCGGCTTCATCGAGCCTGAGGATGGCCATGAACTTCTTGTGACTCATCGGCGTTCCTATGCAGCGATGTGCGAGGCAGGAATACCATGACACCGTGCCCCGTCATGCCGTCCATGTCCTCGTCCAGTTCGCGAGGATGGTGTCGGATGCACCGGCCTCCGAGGACGCGCTTGCGCTGCTCGCCGATGCGCTCGTCACCGAGGTCGGCTGCGAGGCCGTGGTCGTGGTCGCCATCGACAGCGGCGGCCGGGCGCGAGTGGGGACGACGCGGGGCCTGCCGGCGTCGGTCGACCTGAGCGCGGTCGACCTCGATGCGATCGACCCCGGGCTCGGCACGCAGATCCTGCACCTCGCGGGGGCCGGGTTTGCACATGACATCACCCGCCCCCTGGTCGCGGGCGGCGACCTCTTCGGCGCCGTCGTCATGCTGTGCCGGGCCCGCCAGCCGGGCGCGGAGGAGCTCTCGATCGCCGAGGCGCTGGTCGACCTGGCGGCCATCGCGCTCCACCAGGCGGCCCAGGTCGAGGACCTGAGCCGGTCGCACGCCGACCTCCGCGCCTCGCAGCAGATGCTCGTCCGATCGGAGAAGCTCCGCGCCCTGGGGCAGATGGCCGCGGGCATCTCCCACGATCTGCGGAACATCCTGAACCCGCTTTCGCTCCACCTTCAGCTCCTCGAGGAGGCCGTCACGCGAGGACAGAAGGAGCACGCGCGCGAGAGCATCGCGGAGATGAAGCAAATCCTGGCCCGCGGTCTGTCCACCATCGACGGCCTGCGCGACTACGGCCGACAGGACCGACCGGAGCGCACCGAGCTGGTGGACCTCGACGCGATCGCCCGCGAGGCGGCGAGGATCGCCCGGCCACGTCTCTCCAGCGGCGGCCCGCGACGCGCAGTTGCGCTCAAGGAGAAGCTCGAGGGCCCACCGCGCGTCCGCGCGGTGCCCGCCGACCTGGTCTCGGCCATCGTGAATCTCACCGTCAACGCCATCGACGCCGTCGGCTCCGCCACCGGCAAGGGAACGGTCCTGCTCCGGAGCGGCGCCTCCGACGGTGGATCGTGGATCGAGGTCGCCGACGACGGCCCCGGCATGCCGCCGGACGTCGAGAAGCACATCTTCGAGCCGTTCTTCACGACCAAGGGCGACGAGGGGACCGGCCTGGGGCTCGCCATGGTCGAGGCCGCGATCGCGCGCATGGGGGGGCGGATCACGGTGACCACCGCCCCCGGCGTCGGCACGACGTTCCGCATCTGGCTGTCCGGATCGGAAGCGTGAACCGGGCCGCGGGCGTGCCGGGGAGCCTCGACGGCGACGAGGTCCGCCGCTGGCCGAGTGCGCGGACCGCGACGCCAAGGGACTCTACGCGGCCCCCCCGGGCCGCTCGACACGTCGCGCGACCACGACCTCACCGACTGGACCTCGCTCGACGGCTTCGTCGACGCGGTGGTGACGCTCGCCGAGCGCAACGGTGCGCGGCTCTCGCGCGCCGAGCCCGCCGCCGCCGGCGGATCCCGTCGCCGGCCGCTCACCCGGAGAGCAGACCCACTGCCCGCGCCTCCTTTGCGAGCCGCTCCCGGTGCTCGGGTCTCGTCGGCGCTCACCCGAAGGCGCGCGGCAGAGTCAGGCTGAGCGTCGTGCCCTTGCCCACCTCGCTGCCAACCTCGAGGCGGCCGTGGTGTCCATCAGCTATGAGGCGCGAGATGTAGAGGCCGAGGCCGAGTCCCTTGGCGCGCACATTCGCACCAGGGCACCTGTAGTACCGATCGAAGAGCCGTTTCACGCTCTCCGGCGGGATCCCGATCCCGTTGTCCGAGACCTCGACCACGACGTCGTCTCCGCAACCACCGAGCCGCAGGGCGACCGGCGTGTCGTCGGCGGAGTACTTGAGCGCGTTGGTCAGCAGGTTGGCGACGACCCTAGCAAGCGCCGGCGGGTCCCCCAGCACCGCGAAGTCGGTATCGCTCTGCACCTCGACGGTGATGCGACACTCGGGATCGTCGACGGCATCGACAGCGTCTGCGACGACGGTGCGCACGTCGCAGAGAACGAGCGCAAGGGCGCTGCTCGACTCCAGCGCGGCGACATCGGAGAGCTCGGTGAGCATTTTCAACATGCGCCGACCGTTACGCTCGGCCCGCGCGACGAGCTCGT
>JBKJLX010000091.1:0-7578 GCA_046596645.1 Polyangiaceae bacterium | reverse complement strand
CCCACGCGGGGCTCGATCCGTGTGGCGGGCAACGAGATCTCGACGATGACCGACGAGCAGCTGGCGGACTTCCGCGCGGGGACCATCGGGTTCATCTTCCAGGCGTACAATCTGATGCAGGTGCTCACGGCGGTGGAGAACGTCGAGCTGCCTCTGCTCCTCACCAACCTGCCCCGCGCCGACCGCCGCCGCCGCGCGGAAGGAGCCCTGCGCGCGGTCGGCCTCCCCGATCGGATGCACCACTATCCGTCACAGCTCTCCGGCGGCCAGGAGCAACGCGTCGCGATCGCGCGAGCCATCGTGCACGACCCGATGATCATCGTGGCCGACGAGCCGACGGGCGATCTCGATCGCAAGAGCGCGGACGAGATCCTTCTCCTGCTGGAGAAGCTCAACAAGGAATTTCAGAAGACGATTGTCATGGTGACCCACGATCCGCTCGCGGCGGAGCGCGCTACCGTGGTGCGCCGGATGGACAAGGGCTCGCTGCAGTAGTCGCGCCCGACGCGGCCGGTCAAGTGGGCCGGGGCGTGTCATCGAGGCGCCCCGACCTGACGGCCGCGTTCGTCGGTCGGACAGCCCTCTGACCCCCTCGGCAGCAACTGGCTGAACCGACACGGGCAGGCGGACCGCTGCCCCCCACGAGGGAGCGTTGACGGAAACTGGGGTCGACGGGTTAGCTCATGGCACTCTCGGTGGCGCTCACCTGTCCCCGCCCTGCAGGTGGTGCGGGCGCGCCGGCGGCGTTCTGGTTGTGGTCGCCTGTGCGATGGACATCGTTCCCGCGCTGGCGCCGCAAGGGGGATCGCGCACACCGGGTCGTCGTATGGACACGCCGGGCGACCGTCCGCTAGGCTCCACAAGTCCACGTCTCTCGAGCCCGGCATGAGTCAAGAATCATCCAGCACCGCGTTCGGCAAATATAGCCTCATCGCCGAGTTGGGCCATGGCGGTATGGCCGACGTGTTCCTTGCGGTCGCGCAGGGGCAGGCGGGGTTCAACAAGCTGATCGTCATCAAGCGCCTCCGCGAGACGTTCGCTGACGATCCCGAGTTCGTGGCGATGCTCCTGGACGAAGCGCGGCTTGCGGCCCGGCTGAACCACCCGAACGTGGTCCAGACCAACGAGGTGGGTCAGGTCGGTCGGCACCACTTCATCGCGATGGAGTACCTGGAGGGGCAGCCGCTCCACCGCATCAACCATCGGTCGGCGAAGAAGGGCGGCGTCCCTCTCGTGTACACGGCGCGCATCCTCGCTGACGTGCTCGCGGGTCTGCACCACGCCCATGAGCTTCAGGAGTTCGATGGAACACCGCTCGGCGTCGTGCACCGTGACGTCTCGCCGCACAACATCTTCTTGACGTACGCCGGTCAGGTGAAGGTGGTCGACTTCGGGATCGCCAAGGCCGTCGGACGCTCGGCGGAGACGCGCACCGGCGTGGTCAAGGGCAAGGTCACGTACATGGCGCCGGAGCAGGCCACCGGCGGCGCGGTGGACCGTCGCGCAGACATCTTCTCGGTCGGCGTCATGCTGTGGGAGGCCGCGACGGGCCAGCGCATGTGGCAAAACGTCCAGGACCTTGTCGTCGTGAGCAAGCTCGTGAACGGCGACATCGTCACCTCGCCGAAGTCGGTGAACCCGAATACCCCTGACGCACTCGACGAGATCTGTCGCAGGGCTCTGGCTCCTAAGCCCGAGGATCGCTACGACACGGCCGCCGATTTTCAGGAGGCGCTGGAGCAATATATCCGCAGCACGGGCGAGCACGTCGCTCAGCGAGAGCTGGGGACGTTCGTCTTGACCCTCTTCAAGGAGCGGCGCGATGAGATGAAGCTCGTCGTCGAGAAGCAGCTCGCCGAGTTGAAGAGCAAGCCGGCCTCTTCCTTCGCGATCGCGCATCTTGAGCCGACCAGCGTCTCGAATCCGACGCTACGATCCCTTGCGATCAACATCGATGCGCAGAGCCTCGACAACGCTCTCGCCGCGAAGACGAGCTCCGATCCCGTCGTGGCGTCGAGCCGGCCTCGACAGCAGCCACCAAGGTCGTCAGCGCAGCTCGCTGTCGGCGTCCTGCTTCTCGCCCTGGCAGGCGTTGGCGCCTACGTGGGGATCTCGCGGTCGACGCAGTCGCCGCCCGTCGCGCCTGCAGGGGACTCGGAGATGCGGCTGCAACTTCGCGCGCTTCCGGCGAGCGCAACGCTCACCCTCGACGGCGAACGCCGCCTGGAGAACCCCTTCATCGGGATGCTGCCACGCGACGGGAAATCGCACATCCTCACGATCGAGGCGCCAGGCTTCAAGAAGAAGGAGCAGACGATCACCTTCGAGAAGGACGTCGTCCTCGACGTGACGCTCGAGGCAGAGCCCTCCGTCGCGCAGGCTGCTCCCGACCCGCTCAAGGACTCCGCGCCGGTCGACGCGAGTGCGAAGGCCAACGCGGGACCCAGGCCACCCACCGGACCGCGCCCACGCGGACCGCGCGGCCAGCCGGAGCCTCCGCAGACGACATCCGTACCTACGGCGGCGGCGCCAACGCCTCCGCCTTCCGGCAAGCCGAAACGTAAACTCGACGACGGGGAAATGTGGCCAGACAAATGATGCGTTCCCGAATCCTTCTCGCGGCGATCTTCAGCTCGGCCCTCACGGCGGCGACCCCGGCGGCTGCCCAGCCCGCTCCGGCCGCGACCCCGCCTGCCCCCGACACCACGGCCCCGCAGGCTGCGCCCGGCGGGGGCCTTCAGCCGGCTACGCCCGCTGGGGCGGCCCCCACCGCCGCCGCACAGGAAGAGGCGCGCGTGCGCTTCGAGCGGGGGACGCAGCTCTACAATGACGGCGCGTACGACCTCGCGTTGATCGAGCTGCAGCGCGCCTACGATCTCGTCCCGAGCTACAAGCTTCTCTACAACATCGGCCAGGTCAACGCGCAGCTGTCCAACTATGCCGGAGCGTTGCGCGCGTTCGAGAAGTACCTCTCCGAAGGCGGGGCCGACGTGTCGGCCGGGCGCCGCGCGGAGGTAGAGAAGGAGATCCAGACGCTTCGTGGGCGCACGGCGAATCTCACCGTTCGCGCGAACGTCCCCGACGCCGAGATCCTCGTCGATGGGCTGCCGCTGACGGGTCAGGCGCCGGACAGCGCCTTCATGGTCAACGCCGGCGTGCGCCGGATCGGGATCCGGAAACCCGGGTACGAGCTCGCCGAGCGAGTGCTCACCCTCGCGGGCGGTGACTCCATCGAGGTGAAGCTGGACATGGTGGAGTCGCCGTCGGGCTCGTCGAACCAGCCGTTCACGTTGCCGCCTCCGCGCAAGGAACGTTCCTACGTCTGGGTCGGCTGGGTCGGAACCGGCGTGCTGGCTGCCGGCGCAGTCATCACTGGAATCGCGGCCCTCGGGGCCTCGAATGATCTCGACGACGAGCTCGACAAGCGGAGCGACGCCGACCAGAGCCCCGCCGAGAAGAAGGCGGCGATCGACGACGTCGAGAGCCGCCGGATGACGCTTGCGATCACCACGGACATCCTCGCCGGCGCCGCCATCGTCGTCGGCGGTGTGACGCTCGCCTTCACCATCGTCGAAGCAAACGACGATGATGACAAGGCGGCCACCCCGCGGAATCTCCGCGTCGGGGTGCGCCCCAACGGGTTGGACCTGGCCGGGTCCTTCTAAGAGCACTCCTCACTGGAGTGGAGCGCAGCCCACCTCGGGCTCGACCGCGCGGCCCCGTCCTCACGGCGGCGTCGCGCGGTCCCTTTTCCAGCCGTGTCGCGCGGCCCAGTTCCGTGGGAGCGGAACCCCGGAGTCACTCCCGCTGGGGATCCACGCGGATGACGATACAGCTCACGTTGTCCTTGCCGCCGTGCGAGATGGCGAGCTCGACGAGCCGCTGCACCGCCTCCTTGGGGTCGGCGGCGGTCTCCTTCAAGAGCTGGCTGATCTCCTCGTGGGACGCCATCTTGGAGAGGCCATCCGTGCAGAGGAGATAGACGTCTCCTTGCTTCGGCTTCGCCACCAGGAGGTCGACCTCCACTGTCGTGGAGACGCCGAGGGCCCGCATCAGGCGCTCCGCGCCGGGTCCCTTCGAGCCGGCCGCAGCCATCGTGTGATCGACCGTGACCTGTACGACCTTTCCGTCACGAAGTCGGTAGCAGCGGCTGTCACCGACGTGCGCGACATAGAGGCGCTGCTTGCGCGGGGAGAAGCGCGCGGCGACGACGGTGGTCCCCATTCCCCGGTACCGCGGGTCCTTGGTCGCCTCGCGGTGGATCGCGGCGTTGGCCGCCTCGACCGACTGCACGAGCTCGCTCGCGCGTGGCGGGAGCATCTCGAACGGGGTGCCGGGGAATTTCTTGCTGCGAAACGTGCCCCCGATCGTATCGACCGCCAGGCGGCTCGCGATGTCCCCGCCGGCGTACCCACCCATGCCGTCGGCGACGACGAACAGGTTCGACTCGGGGAGGACGAGGAACGAGTCCTCGTTGCGATTGCGCGTCTGCCCCTTGTCGGTCTGCGCCGCGGCGTGAAGAAGGATCAGCGCCAGGGGTCCGGTAGGCTCGTCGTTGGCCGCATCCTCGTCGATGACAAAGGCGGTCGGCTTGGCACCCGGGCGCTCCTCGAGGAAGCCACTCATGCTGGCGCGCAGCGGAGCGAGCAGGGTGATCTCGTCGTCGTCCTCCTCGAACGTGAGCTTTGCAATGGATCGTTCGCGTACGACGGGCTCGGTGACGATGGGCTCGGGCTCGATCTTCCTCTTCCTCTTCTTCTTCGGCGTCGGCTCGCCATCCTCCGTGGGGAGTCGCTGGGGCTCGGACGGCGGCGACGCCTCTTGCGCCGGGGTCCGGCGCAGGACGGCGAATGCGGCGATGCCGAGAACCACGGCGAGACCGATCCAGACCGTGTCGCTCATGGCCTCGTATCGGTCTTGGAGAGGACGACATCGATCGAGGTGCTGGCGTCGAAGACGACATCGATCTGCTGCGAAACGTAGCCTGGTGCGTCGATGATCACGGTGCGTCGCTTCCCGTCGCGGGGGTGAGTGCTGCTGTGGGGGCTGCCAGCGAGGGCGGTGTTGTCGAGTCGGAGAGTCGCGCTCGGTGGCTGCGCCTGCACGACCAGCTCGATGGTCGCCGCTCGACCGGGAGCCGGCAGGGTGCGTGCGCCCATGAACGTCCCCACGCCGGCCCCGAACACCAGCATGCCGACGACCAGTGGCCAGATCCGCGCTCTGCCGTGCCGGCCCTTCTTGGTGGCCTCGAAGTCGGCGCTGCGCAGCGTCGGAGTGTACTTGCTGCGCGGCTTGATGACCGTCGCGGCAGGCGCGACCGATGCGACCGGAATGCGCGTCGCCGGGACGACGTTGTGCGACTCGTCGACGAGCTCGGAGAGCTGGTTCGTGTCGAGGACGCTGGTCAGCTGCGCATCTGAAGGCGGCGGTGGAGGCACCGACGGGCCCCGCCTGGACCGCGCCTGGAGTCCTTCCATGGACGCGGCATCGATCAGCGCCGTCGCCTCCGGACCCGGCTCGTCGGAGCTCGCCCCGCGAGTACCGGATTCCGGCCCCCGGGACTCCCGGGAACGGTCCGCGCCGGCCGGCACATCGGTCTTTTTTCCGTCGCGGTTCGTCACCCGCGGCGAGCCTAACACGGTCGGTGGGCGCTCATCGAAATCACCATGGGTCGGACGTGTCCAGCGGCCTCGCCAGCCGCAGGGGGGGGGCTAGTTTCGCTGCGCTCTCGCTCTCCAGTGAGGGGGGAGGCCTTGGAGCCACGTAGCTCGGCCTGCCCGGGGCAGCCCTCGGCGCGGGGAGCGCCGTGAGCGGGGCATCGATCTCCAGGCACCCCGTGGCCGCGACCACGATCTCTCGCGTCGCGTGACCGGGAGCGCTCACGGTCAGGACGTGCTGCGCGCCATCCGCGGTGACCAGGGCCTCGTGCGGGGGACCGGCCAGCTCGATGCCGTCCATGAAGACCACGGCGCTCGACGGGACCGGTCGGATCGCGATGCGCGCTTCGGTGGATGGAGCCGGAGACGCCGGCGGCACGTACGACGCGACCTCCACCGCCTGCGGCTCTCTCGGCCCACTGGCGGCGGGGGTGATGGGCTCGCGACGGACGGCGACCGCGATCAGCGCGGTGCACGCTCCTGCCGCGAGCAGCATCGCCACGGCGAACCGTCCGCGATCCATCGTCTCCAGGGGGTGGACGGTCACGGAGGTGCCCTCCGGCGCCCGGGTCATGCGCTCACCCGCCACGTCCGACCTGCCGGTTCGCACGGCGTTGGCGGCGAGACGACGGACGTGCTTCACGTCCTCACCGAGCAGGTGATGCACCAGCGCGGCGAGATCGGTCGAGCGCATCGGTCCTCCCACCGAGGCGGCAGCCTTCTCGACATCGTCGCGCATGGCGCCAGCGGTCGGGTACCGGTCGGAGGGATCCCGGGAGAGCGCGCGTGCGCACGCGTCAGCGAGCTCCTGAGGAACGCCTAGCTCCTCCAGCCCGGGCGCTCGTCCCCGGCGAACGCTGGCGCCACTCCAGAGACGTCGCCCTGCGAGCAGCTCCCAGAGCACGACGCCCACGGTGTAGAGATCGCTCCGGCGGTCGAACTTGCGCCCGGCCAGGATCTCCGGCGCGAGGTAGCCCACCTTTCCCTTGCGGACCCCGACGACGGTGACCGCGCTCTGCACGCTCGTCTTGGCGACGCCGAAATCGAGGAGCTTCACGTGGCCGGCGCTGGTGATGAAGACGTTCGAGGGGGTCGCATCCCGGTGCACGACGTCGAGCGGGAGGCCGTCGAGATCGCGGAGCTCGTGGAGATACTGGAGCGCATCGAGCATGTGCAGTGCGATCGCGACCGCGGCGGGAGGGGGCAGATCCTCGGCGAGATCACGCGCCCTCTGGACCACGCGGAAGAGGCTCGCTCCCTCCAGCCATTCCATGGCGATGAACAGCGAGTCGTCGCGGGTGCGACCGGCCTCGATCGTCTGCACGATGTTCGGGTGCCCCAGTCGCATCGCGAGCTTCGCCTCGTCGAGGAACATGTCGACGAACGCCGGATCGTCGGCGAGGCTCTTCGGCATGATCTTGACGACGCGCAGGGCTTCCGTTCCGAGCCGATCGTCGACGAGGGCGAGGTAGACCTCCGCCATGCCGCCCTGCTCGAGCTTCGCGATCAGGCGGTGACGCCCGACACGCTGGCTCGGCGGCTGGTTCACTGGAGCTGGCTCATCGCGCTGTCGTCACTCCGTCGACTTCGAGGCACCCTCCGCCGGTCCCAGCACCGACCGGACGGATCGGTCGCGATCGAGCACCAGCGGGAGCTCTCGCGCCTCGTGCCCCGGCGCCTCGATGCGTAGAGTCTTCGGCGTCGTCCCCCGCGGGAATGAGCCGGCGTGAGGGTTCTGCAGCCATGGCCCGTCGTCGATGCGGAACCGCGCGTCATCAGGGCGCGCCGAGATGCGGAGCGTCACTGGACCCGTCTCGACCGCCACCTGCGACGCCCTCCATCGCGAGATGGCGCCCGCGAAGAGCGCAAGGCCCGCGATGGTCAGGGCCACGCCCAGGGACGTCGGCCAGCGCAATGGATC
>JBKJLX010000730.1:0-5198 GCA_046596645.1 Polyangiaceae bacterium | reverse complement strand
CAACTGGAAGGACGGTGACGACTGCAGCCGAGGTGGCCGACGACGGCGAGCGCCAGTGCCACGAGCGACGTGGAGGGGCGCGACACGACCATCACGCCCCCCACGGTATCACCGCGTCACTTGTTCAGCTGCGGCGTGATGCGGAGGTACGGCTTCACCTTCTTGAAGCCCTTGGGGAACTTCTTCTCCGCGTCAGCGTCGCTGAGGCTCGGCACCACGATGCAGTCGTCACCGTCCTTCCAGTTGGCCGGGGTGGCGACGCTGTGCTGCGCGGTGAGCTGCAGCGAGTCGACCACGCGCAGGATCTCGTCGAAGTTGCGGCCGGTGCTGGCCGGGTAGGTCAAGGAGAGCTTCACCTTCTTGTCCGGCCCGATGATGAACACGCTGCGCACGGTGAGCGTGTCGTTGGCGTTGGGGTGGATCATGTCGTAGAGGTCCGACACCTTCCGGTCCTTGTCCGCGATCATGGGGAAGTTGACCTTCGCCCCCTGCGTCTCCTCGATGTCACCCGCCCACTTGTTGTGGTCGTCGACCGAGTCGACGCTGAGGCCGATGACCTTCACGTTGCGCTTGTCGAACTCCGGCTTGAGCTTGGCCACGGTGCCGAGCTCGGTGGTGCACACCGGCGTGAAGTCCTTGGGGTGGGAGAAGAGGATGCCCCACTTGTCGCCCAGCCACTCGTGGAAGCGGAGCTTCCCGTCCGTCGTCTCGACCTCGAAATCGGGGGCCACGTCGCCCAGTCGCACGGCCATGTGATCGCTCCTCGGTGTTCCGTCAGCCCCCGGCAGCGAGGGGCCTCCACCATAGCGGACGGTCGTCCGTCGACAAGGGTTGTTGCGACCGAGCGCGCCCCCACCGATCCTGACGCTGCTCTCCGGGCCTTCTTTCGCATGCGTCCTTCGATTCTTCCCGTTGTCCTGGTGGCCGCCGCCCTCGGGATGCTCGCTCCCGGTGTCGTCGCGGCGCAGATCCCCCCGCCGATCCAGGCGCGCGACCCGGCCGCGGCCGAGTCGCTGTTCGCCGAGGCGCGCGCCCTGGTGGAGGCCGGCCAGCACGCCGCGGCGTGCCCCAAGTTCGCGGCGTCGCATCGGCTCGATCCCGGGATCGGCGTGTTGCTCAACCTGGCCAACTGCTGGGACAAGGTCGGCAAGGTCGCGAGCAGCTGGGCGGCCTACCGCGAGGCCATGTTCGCGGCGCAGACGGCCGGCCAGCAACAGCGGGCGGAGGTGGCACAGGCACAGATCACGGCGCTGGAGCCCCGTCTGCCGCGGCTGACCATCCGGGCGCCGGCCACGCCCATCGCCGGGCTCGTCGTGCGTCGCGACGGCGTCGACCTCGATCCAGCGGTGCTGGGCTCGGCGATCGCCGTCGACCCGGGCGTGCACTCGATCGAGGCTTCGGCGCCTTCGTGTCCCCTTCCAGACGCGCGTCACCAGCGTCGAGGCGCAGCCGGTGACGGTGGACCTACCTGCCCTGGCTGCGCTCGCCGGACCCGCTCTGACGTCTCCGGCCGGGGAGCCGCCCCGGGGCACGCGCTGGACCGCGCAGCACACGGCGGGCGTCGTCACGCTCGGCGTCGGCGGCGTCGCCCTCGTCGTCGGGAGCATCACCGGCGCGATGACCCTCTCCACCTGGAGCGACGCCGAGGCCCACTGCTCCACGGGAAGCGAGCCGCTGACCTGCGACGCCGAGGGTCAATCGCTCTCCGACGACGCGCACGGCATGGCGACGGTGTCGACGATCGCGTTCGTGGCCGGAGGCCTCCTGGTGGTCGGGGGCGCCGTGATCTTCTTCACCAGCGCGAACGGCGGCGACGGCACCTCCGCTTCCGTGGCCCCATGGTTCGGGCCCGGCGTCGGCGGCGGCGCCCTGAGAGGACGATTCTGATGCGAGCGAAGTCCGTCTGGCTCGCGGCGGCTCTCGGCGCGGGGGGGGCTGCAGCGTCATCGCGGGACTTCAGGACACCCGCCTCGATGACGGCGCAGGGGGAGCCTCGTCCGGTGTGTCCCCCATCAGCTCCGGCTCCGCCGCGTCGACCGGCACGGACGCCGCCTCGACCACCACCTCGTCGGGCGGGGCCGGCCCGGGCGGAGGGGCCCAGGACGCGACGGGGGGGGGCGCCGGAGGCGCGGACTGTGGCGAGGGCGGCCAGCTCGGGGGCGGAGGCGGCGGCTTGCCGGCGCAATGCGCTGACGGGTTCGTCAGCGACGGAGAGGTGTCCCTCGACTGCGGCGGGCCGTGTCCTCCGTGCGGTACCAAGCACCTCCGGACGTTCTGCATCGCCTCGTCGGAGTGCCTCTCGAACCTATGCGAGCTCGTGCCGGTCGCCCTCGGCGGAGCAGATGTCAGGGAATGCGTCGGCATCCCGCGGGCGTCGCTGGTGCCGCTCCCGAACCACCCGGCGAAGCGTGTGGTGGCCGCCGTATACGACGCGGTGAACGGCCGAGTCCTCCTCGTCGGGTACGACGATGACGACGACGAGACTTCGCATGTGTCGGAGCTGATGAATGGGAGCTGGGGGCCGCTCACCAACACGGCCGGTGCCTTGCCGCCGCCGACGCATTTCGCGGGGGTCGCCCACGACGTACAGACGCCGAGAACCTGGATCTACGGGGGGACCGGCTCGCTCGACTCGGTGTGGCAGTTCGACGGGGACATGGACACCTGGCAGGTCCTGCCGACCTCGAGAAACCCGCTTCCCTACCGGAAGACCGGCCTCGGCTACGATCCGGGGCGCGACGCGCTCGTCGTCTACGGCGGGAGGAGCGCCGACGCTCCCGTCGCGGCGGCGGCCGAGCTCCCGCTCACCGGTCTGGTGTGGGCCAATCTGGGAGGCGTCCCGGGACAGCGCGCGGGTCACAGCCTCGCATACGACCATGACTCGTTGTCGCTCCTCGCGGTGGGTGGGGAGGTCGCCGGCGACTGCATCGAGACCGATGCGACCTACGGACAGTCGGGGTCCGGGTGGACCAGACGCGCCGGCAACCCCTTCCCGGGACCGCGCGTGGAGGGTCACGCCATCGTGGACCCCCTTCGCGAGCGCATCGTCCTCCTCGGCGGCGCGGTGGACGGTCGCGGCCGCCAGACGGACGCCTGGGAGTGGATCGCCGGTCGCTGGGTGCTGACCTCCGCGACCGGCGGCCCGTCCGACAGGGGGGGTCGCGCGGTCTACGACCCGCGGGAGCGGCGCATCGTCTACGTGTCGAACTACCCGAACCAGGAGGCGCACGAGTACAGGGTCGTGGGCACACCCTGCGACGGCGCCGAGGACTGTCCGAACGTCGCTTGCCGGGATGCCGTCTGCTGCGAGGCCGCGGCGGACTGCCCGGAGACGGACACGTGCGCGAGCTCGCGCAGCCCGGGAATCTGCGCGCCCGCGGACCCGTGAGCGGAACGCTCGCTGCCCGCGCCGCAGCGCGCCGAGGCTCGCTCGCCGCTCAGGGCCGCTGGCCGACCGCAAGCGCGGTGCCCAGCTGCGCGGCGAGCTCCTCCACCTCGCGACCGCGAGCATCGACGAGGCGCGTGCGCGAGTGGAGGCCACCGGCCATCGCCCCTGCCTCCCCGTCGATCAGCACCACCAGCCCCGCGCTCGCGGCGCGTGCCGCAACCTCGAGCAGCGTTCCCGGGGCGATGTCGCCCACCCGCAGCAGCAGGGTGGAGAGGCCTCCGTCGAAGAGCACCCGCTCCAGCGCCGCCGGGTCCGCCCGCTCGCCGAGGAGGACGACTGCGCCAGCGTGGCCCATGCGGGTGGCCCGCTCGTCGTCTGTCACCGGGCCGCGCTCGTCGCTGCGGATCCCCACCGCGCGCTCGATCATGCCGGCGGCGACGGTGCCGTTGTCCATCGCGTCGACGAGGATGAAGGCCCCGGTGCCGCGACAGGCGCGGTACGGGTCGCAGAAGATGGGTCGCGTCACCGCGACGCGCGCCAGGGCGATGTCGTTGAGCGCCATCGTCGTCGCGGGGACGAGCTCGAGCGCCTCGAGCGAGGTGCGCCCGATGATCTCGGTGATGCGCGCCGGCACCACGCGGCTGCCGTGCTTGAGCAGCAGCTTGCGCGAGGGATCGAAGGGGCGCTCGCTCATCCACACGATGCGCGCCTCCACCTCGGTCGCCACCGCCGGCTCCTCCCCCACCCGGCAGAGGGTCTCGCCGCGGCTGGCGTCGACCTCGTCCGCCAGGCGGATCGCCACCGACATCGGCGCAAAGGCGCGGGTCAGCGAGCCCTCGAACACGTCGATGGCCTTGACCCGCGTGCGCCGCCGCGACGGCAGCACCACCACCTCGTCCCCCACCCGCACCTCGCCGCTGGCGATCTGCCCGGCGAAGGCGCGGTAGGTGTGATCCGGGCGCAGGACGACCTGCACAGGCATCCGGAACGGCTCGCCGCTGCGGTCGCGGTCGACCGGCAGCGTCTCCAGCAGCTCGAGGATGGTCGGCCCCCGATACCAGGGCGTGCGCTCGCTGCGGCCGACGACGTTGTCGCCCAGCTTCGCCGAGATCGGCACCAGGCTCAGCGTCTCGAAGGTCAGCCGGCGCGCGAACTCGGTGAGGCCGTCGGCGGCGGTGCGATACGCCTCCTCGGTCCAGCCGGCGAGGTCCATCTTGTTCACCGCGCAGATCAGGTGGCGAACGCCGAGCAGCGACGCGATGGTCGCGTGGCGCCGCGTCTGCGCCAGCACGCCCTGCGTCGCGTCGACCAGGATGATCCCGACGTCGGCGGTGGAGGCGCCGGTCGCCATGTTGCGCGTGTACTGCTCGTGCCCCGGCGTGTCGGCGATGATGAACTTGCGCCGCTCGGTGGCGAAGTAGCGGTACGCGACGTCGATGGTGATGCCCTGCTCGCGCTCGGCGACCAGGCCGTCGGTGAAGAGCGAGAGGTCGATGTCCTCCCCTTTCTTCGCCGAGGCCTTCTTCACCGCGGCCAGCTGGTCGTCGAAGACGTTGTCGGTGTCGTAGAGCAGGCGACCGATGAGCGTCGACTTGCCGTCGTCCACGCTGCCCACGGTGACGAAGCGGCAGAGCTGCTTCTGCTCGTGGCGGGCGAGCCAGCCCTCCACGTCCTGCGCGATGGCGTCGAGCACCGCGTCGCGCGGGCCGGCGCCGTTCTCCGCCTCCGCTGTGGCCAGCGAGGTGGTGCCGGACGTCGCCATCAGAAGTAGCCCTCGCGCTTCTTCTGCTCCATCGACCCCTCCTGATCG
>JBKJLX010000722.1:0-3133 GCA_046596645.1 Polyangiaceae bacterium | reverse complement strand
CGGCGCCAGCGACGGCGGCGGCGGTGTCGGCGGCGACCCGGGCGGTGACGGAGGCGGCGGAGGAGCCGGCGGCGGCGCCGGGGGCGCTGGCGGCAGCGGCGGCGCCGGTGGAGCTGGGGGTGCGGGCGGTGGCTGAGCTCAGCGCGAGGCGATGGCTGCATCTCGTGCTCGCGCTCGGCGCGTGCGCGGGCTGCTTCAACCCGCAGCCGGACCCTCCGGGAGGCGAGGCGCTCGACGCGTCCGGTTCCGGGGGCGACAAGGAGTCTGATGGCGCGTCCACCGGCACGTCGGGAACCAACGCGTCGGGCGCAGGAGCCGGCTCCGGCGGCGCGAACGACAGCGACGCGACCGCCGGCAGCGGCGGAGCGCTCGGCGAGAGCGCTGGCGGCGGCGGCGGCATGGCGCCCAGCGCCGGCGGCGCCGGCCCCGGCACGAGCAGCACCGGCGGCGGCACTGGCGGCCAGGGTGGCACCGGCGGCACGGGCGGCTCCGGTGGAGGCGGCGGGGCCGGTGGAGGCGGCGGCGCCGGCGGGGCCGGCGGCGCGCTCGGCGGCTGACTCATCGCGAGCGCGGGAGCGGGCTGGGCTCCGTTCACCGCCCGGTCACGAGATTGCGGAGCGGAGCACGCGCAGCGCTCCGGCCCCGATGCGGATCAATGCACGCTCAGCAGTCTTGGCCACCCGCTGCAGCCGCATCGGAGACGCAGCGCGAAGGCGAGCCTTTGGGGTGGGGGCCCCGCGCGGAGCGCGGGCCAGCGGGGGGGCCAACGGGGCCGCGCAGCGGAAGGCCCCTTCAGCAACTCAGCGAGCGAGCGGGGCGGTGGCCATGTCGGCCAGCAGGGCGTCGGCCACGCGCAGGCGACGCGACATCTCCCGCGCGACGTTGAGCACCACCAGGGCGTAGCTCTTCGCGTCGCGCCGGTAGAGCCCGTCGAGATCGCTGGCGCCCAGGCGGAGCACCCGGCTGTAGGCGATGGCGCGCACCGTCGCCGAGCGCGGCATCACGTCCAGGATCGACATCTCCCCGAACCAGTCGCCGGGGCCGAGGATGGCGACGCGCGAGCGGACATCGCGGCGGGACTGCTTGACGACCTCCATCTCGCCACCGAGGAGGACGAACATCTCGCGGCCGCGCTCGTTCTCGCGGAAGACGACGTCGCCCGGGGCGAGGTCGAGGACCTGAAGCTCGGCCACCAGCGCGGCGAGCACGTCGTCGGCGAGACCGCCGAAGAGGCCGATGTCCCGCAGCTCCTCGAGCTCGACGGCGGGCGCGGACCCGCCCTCGGGGCGGGGCGGGTCGACGCTGGACTCACTCATCCTGACCTCCGACGCGTGACGCAGCTCAGCCCGAGCAGATGCCGTAGGTCACGGCACCGATCACGATGGGCGGGGTGAAGTCCGTCTGGCAGGTGAGGTCCCCCGTGCACTCGGAGGCGGCCGAGCTGCACCACTCGAAGCAGCGGAAGACCTCGCCCTCCTCCTGGGTCTGCAGGCACTCGAAGCCGGGAGCGCACTCGTTCGTCTGGTCGTTGCACTCCGACTGGGCGACGCCGGCGCCGGCGCCGACGCACGAGCTGAAGTAGCGCATGTCGGTCTGATCGAAGTAGATGCCGCACTTGGTGCCGGCGATGGCGCAGCCGCTGCTCGAGACCACGTCGCAGTTGTCGGAGCAGAGCTTCGCGTCCTCCGCGCCGCCCAGGCCCACCGCGCACAGGCCGCCCTGACCGTCGCACTGCAGGTCGCTGCTGCAGAAGCGCGAGCAGCTCAGCGTGTCGTCGGTCTCGAAGACCACGACGCACACCGAGCCGGCCTCGCACTCGCCGATGCCGTTGCCGCATGCCTGACCGGGCGTCCGGGTCCCGGCCTCCTCACAGACGCGGCCGCCGGCGTCGACCGAGCACTTCTCGCCGATGCCGCAGCCGCACTGGGGCTCGACCAGCTTGCACGGATCCTCGGAGCAGGGGGTGCCGGTCGAGGCGCTCGAGCTGGCGATGGTCGCGGTGGAGCCGGGCCCGCTGGTCGACGAGACCGAGGTGGAGCCAGAGCCGCTGGTCCGCGAGCTGGACTCCCCGCCGTCGCCCGTTTCCCCGCCGTCCCCCGAGGCGCCGCCGTTGCCGGCGCCGTTGCCGCCGTTGCCGGCGGTGCCGCCCGCGATCGCATCGCCGGTGGCGCAGCCGCTGAGGCTCGGCGCTGTGGCAAGGCACAGCCCGGCGGCGAGGAGGAGATGACGCATGGTCGACCTCGAACGCAGGAAGTACTTCTGTTTCCTCACATTCCGGCCGACGTCGCCTGGACTTCGGCCGTGTGAGGCAAAGGAATCGACTGCCGAAGCCTAGCCCGCGAGGGGCGCAGGGGAAAGCTGCCGGCTCCCCTTGCCGCGGCGCTTCACAGCCCCTTCTCGAACAGGACCCGCGTCCGCCCAGGGCCGGCGTAGTCCGCGACCTGCGCGACGCTCCACCCCAGCGCCTCGTGGAAGCGGACCGAGCCGTCGTTGCCGAGGGTGGTGATGGCCTTCAGGCGGATGCAACCGGCGTCGCGACAGTCGTCCTCGAAGGCGGTGTAGAGGAGGCGCGCCACGCCGCGGCGGCGGTGCTCGGGGTGGATCCCGACCAGGTGCACGTAGCCGCTGCTCGTCTCCGGGGCGGCGAAGCCGAGCAGGAAGCCGACCAGCTCGTCCCCGTCGACCACCACGCGCGCCAGTCGACCGAGCTCGTAGAAGAAGATCGGGTGCGCCAGCGCGCTGGTCGGGCCCTCCCACCAGGCGTCGATCACGGAGACGATCCGGTCGTAGTCCGCTTTCTCTAGGGGCCTGGTCTGCATCGGTCGAGCGCGAGACTAGTTCAGCACCCTCAGGTGCTGAACGAAGAAACAATCTCCGAAAGCCCTCATCGGCACCCGGGATCGCGCCTGGCCAGCGCGTGCCCGAGCAGCTACCACTCGCCGGCGGTGAGCGCAGCGGCCGAACACGCGGGGCGAGGGGCGCGCGCGCCCCTGGTGGCGCCTTCCATCCTCTCGGCGGACTTCGGCCGACTGGGCGAAGAGGTGGCCGCGGTCGACGAGGCGGGCGCAGACTGGATCCACCTCGACGGGATGGACGGGCACTTCGTCCCCAACATCACCATCGGCCCGGTGGT
>JBKJLX010000639.1:0-2508 GCA_046596645.1 Polyangiaceae bacterium | reverse complement strand
TTCGCGTAGGTGACGAAGAACGAGTAGCAGTTCCAGACCTTCAGCAAGAGGTCCTTGATCGCGTCCGACGCGCCGCCCTCGAACCACTTGCTCGACTGCCCAGGGACGCCCGAGACGAAGAGCGCCCACCGAACGGCGTCGCCTCCGTACTCGTCGAACATGTGCATCGGGTCCTTGTAGTTCTTGAGCTTCTTGCTGAGCTTCAGGCCCTTCTCGTCGGTGATGAGCCCGAGCACGGTGCAGTGCTTGAACGGGTGGGGGATCGGGCGATCGGCGAACAGCATCGAGCTGATCGCGAGCAGCGAGTAGAACCAGCCGCGGGTCTGATCGATCGCCTCGGTGATGAAGTCCGCCGGGAACTCGCGCTCGAAGGCCTCCGCGTTCTGGTGCGGGTAGCCGTGCTGCGCGAAGGGCATGCAGCCGGAGTCGAACCAGCAGTCGATGACCTCGGACACGCGGCGGTAGGTGCCGGGCACGCCCTCCTCCTCGAAGGTGACGCGATCGATCCACGGCTTGTGGACGAGCAGGTGCTCGGCGCGCTCGCGCTCGGGGATGGCGGCGGAGACCGCCGCCTCGACCTCGACCAGGTTGTTCGCCTTCTTGGCGCGCAGCTGCGCCACGCTCTCGATCGCCACGTACCTGCGCTCGTCGTCCTCGGGCAGCGCGTCGTTCTGCCAGATGGGCAGGGGCGTGCCCCAGTAGCGCTCGCGGGAGAGCGCCCAGTCGACGTTGTTGCGGAGGAAATCGCCGAAGCGCCCCTCCTGGATGTGCTCGGGCAACCACTGCACGGCCGCGTTGTTGGCGAGGGCGCGCTGGTTCTCCTGCGTGGTGCGGATGTACCAGGCGGGCCGCGCGTACTGGATCAGCGGATCCTGATCGCTGCGCCAGCAGAACGGGTACTCGTGCCGGTACGCCTCGGCGTGCACGAGGAGGCCGCGCTCCTTCAGCTCGGCCTGGAGGTCCTTGTCGCACTCCTTGACGAAGCGGTCACGGTAGATGGGTGCCATGCGCTCGCCGAAGGTGCCGTCGGGGTTCACTGCGCAGAGCAGCGGCAGCTCGGCGTCCTTCGCCTGCTCCTTCTTGTGGGCGCCGAAGTCGTCCTCACCGAACGCCGGGGCGATGTGGACGATGCCGCTCGCGTCGAGGAGGACGAAGTCGGCGGCGATCACGCGGTGGATGAGAGGGTGGGCCTTCGCGAGATCGTCGAAGGTGTCGAAGGGCGGGCTGTAGCGGCTGCCGACCAGCTCGCTACCCTTCACTTCGCGCACGACCTTCAGCTCGATGCCGAGCTTCTTCGCGACCGCCTCGACCAGCTTGGCGGCGACGACCAGCTTGCGCCCTCCCGTCTTCGTCGGGTCCCCCTCGACCACCGCGTAGTCGAACGCGGGGTGAACCGCGGCGTACATGTTGGACGACAGGGTCCAGGGCGTGGTCGTCCACACCAGGAGCGCCGTGTCGGGCTCGTCGATCAGGGGAAAGGCGACGAAGACCGAGGGGTCGTCCACCGTCTTGTACCCGAGACCGACCTCGGCGCTGGAGAGCGCCGTCCCCCCCTGCGCCCACCACCAGACGACCTTGTGGCCGCGATAGAGGAGGCCCTTTTCATGGAGGCGCGCCAGCGCCCACCACACGCTCTCGATGTAGCTCCGGTGGAAGGTGACGTATGCGCTCGGCAGATCCACCCAGAAGCCGATCTTGTCGGTGAGCCTCTGCCAGGCCTCGGTGTAGCGGAACACGCTCTCGATGCAGCGGTGGGTGAACGGCTCGACCCCGTAGGCCTCGATCTCCGCCTTGCCGTGGATGTGGAGCTCCTTCTCCACCTCGACCTCGACCGGCAGGCCATGGGTGTCCCAGCCCGCCTTGCGGGGGACGTCCCACCCCTGCATCGTCTTGTAACGAGGAAAGACGTCCTTCACCGCGCGCGTCAGCACGTGCCCGTTGTGGGGCATGCCGTTGGCGGTCGGGGGGCCCTCGTAGAAGACGAAATTGCCCTTCGAGGGGCCGGTGCGGCGGGTGGCGGCGTCGAGCGTCGCCTCGAAGATCTTCCGCTCCTTCCAGAAGGCGAGGGTCTTCGCCTCGTCGGAGGGGAAATCGAGCTCGGACCGCACGGGCGCGAAGGGGCCGGACATGGTGTTCGTCGCCGATTACCAGCGGGATCGCGCCGCGTCGAGGCGGCGGCCCCCCACCGACGTGCACCGCGGCCGGATCTGGACTAACTCTACTGGAGGGTCTAGGCCATGGAACGCAAGCTCCCGCGGATCACCTACGAGGAGGACGAGTCCCAGGAGGAGTCGGTCGTCCCGTCGTCGCAGTTCTATTGTGCCGATTGCAGGGTCGCCTCGCCGCCGACCCGCCCCGGCACGACCCTGGTCACCTCCAAGTTCGGCTGGCGCGCGGTGCGCATCCCTGCGGGCGACGGCTCGACCGCCGAGTGGCGTTGCCCCGAGTGCTGGGCGACTTACCGCAACCGGAAGCTCAGCCCGACCTGACGCTGCGGTGATCCTGGTC
>JBKJLX010000633.1:0-8800 GCA_046596645.1 Polyangiaceae bacterium | reverse complement strand
GTGACTTCTGCTGGCTCTACCCGCGGCAGGACCAGGTCTGTTTCCTTGACGGCCACGTGCGCGCATTCGCGCACTTCGCCGGCGTCCCCGAGCGAGCTGCCTACGACAACCTCAAGGCCGCGGTGCGCCGGCACCTCGTCGGCGGAGAGCGGGAGCTGACCGCGAGGATGATGGCGGCGACGAGGCACTACCTGTTCGAGGCGTGCTTCTGCCGACCCTACGAGGGCCACGACAAGGGTGGCGTCGAGTCGCGCGGCAAGAACATCCGACTGCAGAGCATGGTCCCCGTGCCCGCGGGCGCGACCCTCGACGACATCAGCGCGCCGATCCTCGCCGACGTCGAGAGGCGGTTCTGGGCGAGGCCCGACCAACCGCGGCTTCAGGGCACTTTCGTCGGCGCGCCGATCACCGGCACCGCCGCGAACCCGACTGCAGCCTCCACGGCGTGCATGGCCGCCAGCACCCGGTGCTCCTCCCAGGGCCGCCCGACGACTTGCACGCAGGCAGGTAACCCCGCGCTTCCTCGATCTCCCTCCGTCGCAGCGCGGTCGCCCGCGTCCGACGCGGATCCGCCACGACCGGCCTCCTCGTCGTCCCGGACGAGGGTCACCGGCACGACGCCAGCCGGGAAGCCGAGGACGTTCCACGTGAACGCATAGGAGACGGCGTCCAACAGGTCTCCGCTCGCACCGTGGAGGAACGCCGGGGTCGCGACGGCGGGACAGATGAGGACGTCGATGCCTGCGCGGTCCCACTCCGCGAGGACCGCTGCGCGCAATGCGGCGCGGCGAGCGAGGACGTCGAAGTAGTCGGCGGTGCGAGTCGCGCGGGGGAGGCGCAGCAGGCGCGCGATGCGGGATCGGCCACCGATCGACATGCCGGTCGCGACGAGCCTGGCCATCATCGGCGGAATGCCTGCGAGCTTGAGGTTGGCCTGCAGGGGCGCGAAGAGCTTCTCGCCTTTGACGTAGGCCGCCGATCTCGCGAAGCCGTCGGCGCTGGTGAGGGCAATGAAGCATCGCAGCGCCTCCTCGCCGTCGAGGGGCGGGACGTCTTTCACGAGGGTCCCCGACGATCGCAACGCCTCGCCGGCTTCGCGCACTGCGCGCTTGATCGCCGGCGACACGGGCATCACGCCGTTGTCGTCGCTGATGCCGACGCGCAGGGCCTCGCTCTCGATCGGGAGCCACGGTACGGGCGGTACCGATGGATCGAATGCAGCTTGACCCGGCGCGGCGAGGACCTCCATCGCGAGGATCAGGTCCGCGACGCGGCGCGCGATGGGGCCGGGCTGCGGGATGATGGCCTCCTGATGCGCGTAGCCCTCGGACGGCGTGTCGATCGGCGTGAGGCGGCCGCCGGTCGGCTTGAGGGAGCACACGCCGCAGAACGCAGCAGGCAACCGGAGGCTGCCGCCGAAGTCGCCGCCGAGAGCAAGAGGCACGCCGCCATAGGCGACGACCGCTGCGTCCCCACCCGAGCTGCCGCCGGGCGTGCGGTCGAGGTTCCACGGGTTGTTGGTCCGACCGAAGACGGGATTTTCGCACTCCCACCCGAGGAGGAGCTGCATGACGTTGCCCTTGCCGAGCACGATGGCGCCGGCCTCGCGGAGGCGGCGAACCATCGGGCCATCGCTCGGCTCGACGAAGCCGCGACACCGCTCGAGGCCCAGGGTCGTCGGCATGCCCTCCAGGCGGAGCTGGTCCTTGATGCTGATCGGGAGTCCGTGGAGCGCGCCGAGCTGCTCGCCCGCCGCCCGCTTCGCGTCCGCACGTCGAGCCTCGGCGCGCGCCTCGGCGAAGCGCCGCTGCGGCATGGCATTGACGAGCGGGTCGACGGCCTCGATGCGGGCAATGCACGCCTCGACGGCGTCGACCGCAGAGACCCGTCCCGCCTTGATGTCGGCGACGAGCGCCGTGGCGCTCGACTCGGTGACGCTCATTCGATGCCCCCTCTTGATTCGTCGCGCTGGCGGCGAGCGTGGAACCCGCGCAGCCTATCGAGAATCGGCGTCTCCATCTCCATCGCGCACGCCGCGACGGACCACCCACGCCCCCTCTCCCCTCCGGGGCCCAGGTAGGACGGCGACCCGTCGGGCGCGAGCCGCAGCTGCCGGCTGGAGCTCGGCCCTTGGTCACACCGTAGGAGGTGGCAGCCTTGGGACCCGAAAACTCGCGCGCCGAACGCCCCATGGCGCCTGTTCAAGTAGCACCACGTACTGCATCGTGAAGCTGCCCCGCCCGGCCAACATGACCTTCCTCGACGAGCTGGCGTCGCTGCGGATCGTCGGCCGCAAGGTCTACTGGGCCGCGCGCATCGACACCAAGCCGACGATCCTCCGCTATGACCTCGACGCGCCCGGGGACGCGTTCGTCTACCCTGCCTACGCGACCGCCGCCGACGGGGCGGTGGGGACGCGCGGGCGCGTCGCGACCGACAGCTTCAAGTTCCTCTTCAACTTCGCGAGGACCTTGCCGTCGGGCGCGCTCATGCCTCCGGAGAGCGTGATCGCGCAGGGCACGCGCACGAGCTTCTCGATGCGCTCCATCCACCGCGGCCTGGCCCACGGCTTCGAGCCCTCGGGCGCCGTCTCCGGGGCGGGCTTCTGGGGCTTCGACGCAGCGATCGGGAGCAAATCCGGCGTCGAGGTGGACAGCGACGACATCTTCTATGGCGCCGCGGCAGTGACCGGCAACGTGGCCGTCCAGGTCGACGAGCCGACGGTGCTCTTCACGTACCTCGCGGACGGGCTCGGCGACTTCACCCAGCGCATCCGCATGACCGCCCCCGCGCCCATCCGTGATCTGACGTACATGCCCCAGAACCAGGTCGTCGCCATCGCCTCCGGGCGCCGTGAGGTCTATCTGTTCGACGAGGGCGGCAAGCGTGCAGCGGGCGCGTCGTCGATGAGACGGGTGGAGAGGACAGTGAGGGCGGTGAGGGCGGGGGCGGTGAAGCTGCCCTGTGCGGTACGGCGCCTTGCGCTCGCTGAGCGACCCCTCGCGAAGGGCTTGCGCTCAATGGCCCAATGCGTACCCGCCGCCGATCGAGCGGGCGAAGCGCTCGGTGCGGAAAGGGGCGGGGGCGGATTGCATGGCCACCTGCTGGGGGCTGCAGTGCTGGTTCAGATAGGCGGTCATCGTCGTCTGGCGCCGGGGCAGGAAGCTGTCGCGCAGGGCGGGTGAGAGATCGCGGTTGTCGTCGGTGTGGACGAACTTGAGGGAGTCGGGGTGGGTCATGCCGCCGCCGAGGTCCTTCATGGTCACGATCTGGTGGCAGCCGGCGCACGAGGTCGCGGTCGCGCGATCGACGACGTTGCGGGGCGTGAGGGGCGAGCCGATGCGCGCGAGCTCCGCCTGGATGGCCGCTAGCAGGGCGGGGTTGGCCTCGGACTGCAGGCCGTAGTCGTTCCAGAAGTCCCGGGCCTCCTGCCCCAGGAAGCCGGGCTCGGTGCTCTCGCCGGCGTTCCACACCTCGGGCGTGGGGAGGGCGAGATCGTTGACGTCGGTCGCCGTGGCCAGGCTCTCCACCCGGGTGACGAACCATTCCTGGAACGCCGCCGCCTGCGCGGGGGCCTCGGCGCTGCCGGGGGTGCGGAAGAGCAGGCCGAAGGGGTTGTCTTTCACGGTGTCCATGCGCACCGCGAGGGTGCAGCCGGCGCCGGCGCAGCTGCGGCCCATCGCGTACTCGCGCAGCTGCCACATCTGCCCGGAGACGCTGTGCAGGAACTGATTGGCGCGGATCTGCCCCGATCCCTCGGACGCGCCAGCCAGGTGCTCCCAGCGCAGCACCGGGGCGAAGCCCTCGATGCCGTCGAAGTAGAGCCGCTCCAGCGCGTCGGCGCGCGCGCTCGCGTCGGCGGTGGTCGAGAGGTCGTACCAGAGCTTCACCACCGGCATGCAGCCGGCGGTGCCCAGGTCGGGACGCGGGTTCGGCAGCACCGCCTCGACGATGAAGTAGTTGAAGTCGGGATCCGGCAGGCCGTCGATGCGCCGCTCGAGGTTGAAGCTGACGCGGTACTGGCCACAGTTCGAGCCGTCGGTCGGCATCTTGTCGACGCGGTTGACCACGCCCACCGTGGTGTAGAGCGGCGTGGGCGCGAAGGGATCGCTGCCGGCGAGCACGCCCTCGTCGCGCGGGCACTCCTGCGGGTAGCCGTTCAGCGTACCGCTGCAGTGCGGCCCGTCGCCCACGCCGGAGGCGTCGTCGGCGTTGAGGTCCCACCACTGGCGATACAGCTCCGTCGGAGTCTGGGTCGAGCCGGCGGAGTCGAGCAGCGCCTGGAGCACGCGCTCGAGGTCGAAGCGGGCCAGGATCTCGGTGTCGGTCACGTAGAGCGAGCGCATCGCATCGAGCGGCGCGACCGGCGTGGGGAGGCCACAGCTGCAGGCGCCGCAGCCGGGGTCGCCGACGCAGGTGAGCCCCGCGGCACACCCGGTCTCGAAGCAGTCGGTCGCACAGGCTCCGCCCGCCCCCGAGGACGCGCTGCTGCTCGACGCGCCGCCGCTGCCCGGGCCCCCGCCGCTGGACGCGCCGCCCGAGCCCTCGGCAGAGGAGCCCCCGCCGGTGGACGCGCCGCCCGAGCCCTCGGCAGAGGAGCCCCCGTCGCCGGACGATGCGCCCTCTCCCGAGGATGTGCTGGGTCCCTGCGCGCCAGCGTCGCTACCGCCGCCGGACGACGACGTCGCCCCGGTGCCGGTGGCATCGGTCGACGAGGCGTCGCTGGTGCTGCCGGCGCCGACGCTGAGCGCGCCGGTCGGCTCGCTGCTGCCAACCTCCCCGTTCTCGACCCCGTCCGCCGCGCCGCCGCTGTCCTCGGTGCAGCCAGCGGCGACCGGCGCGACCACGAGCAGACCGACCGCGGAGGCGACGCGAAGGGTGTCGAGGAAGCGAGGAGGCGAGGCGAGGGGGTCGGGTGCGAAGCGACGAGAGCGGAAGGACGGGGGCATGACGGCTCCTGCGTCGCGGCAAGCACGGCGCGCGCCAGCGGCGTGCTGCCTCGGATAGGGATCCCATGAGCGGTCCGCTGAGGCGTACTGCCACGCTGGCTGCGGAAGCGACCCCACGTTCTGGCCTCATCCCAGTCGAAGGCACCGGGCACGGAGCTTGATGCCGTCGGCCCTCCGATGCCCCCTGCCCTCCCCGTCGCGCCGGCCCTCGACACTCCGGCTGCGGGAGACCGCGGGGAGGGCACGCTCCGCGTCGAGCCGTTCGGAGCCATCATCGGTCGCGGCGTACTCCACGTGCACGGTCGCGTTCACTCCGGCGCCCTCCCCGCGCCGGACCCTCGCGGCCTCAGGGAGCGCGCGAGGACGCTCTGGCGACGCTGGGAGAGCGACGAGGTCCCCGGCGTCACGGTCCGCGTGACCGCGTGCGGCGCCACCACCTCCGGCCGCACCGACGACGAGGGCTACTTCGCGATCCGCCTCGCGCTCGAGGACGCCGCCCTCGCACCCTCCACGCCCGTGGCGATCGCGGCCGTGGGCGGCCCGACGTGCGTCGTCAATGCCGTGGTGGCCGGGCGCGACGCGCGCTTCGTCGTCGTCAGCGATGTCGACGACACGGTCCTGGTCGCCGACGCGACACGGCGCCTCCGCCAGGCGGTGAATCTGTACCTGCGCGAGGCGGGAGAGCGCCGCCCGGTGGAGGGGATGGCGCGCCTCTACCGCGCGCTGGCGCGGGGCGACGGGGAGACGCCACGCCACAACCCGATCGCCTACGTCTCCTCCGCACCGGCCAACCTCGTCACGGTCATGCGCGACGCGCTGGCGCGCAACGGCTTCCCCGCAGGCCCCCTTCACCTTCCGGACGTCGGCATCGACGATCAGAAGCTCATCAAGGCCGGCCACCTGGAGCACAAGTCCAGCTGCATCGCCAAGGTCCTGGACGCGGTGCCCGATCTGCCGGCGGTGCTGGTGGGCGACACCGGCCAGGCCGATCCGGAGGTGTTCGAGCGCGTGGCCCTGAAGCACCCGCAGCGCGTACGCGCCGCGTTCCTGCGCGACGCGCCCGGTGGCGACGCAGCCCGCGCCGACGCCTCGATCGCGCGCCTGAAGGAGCAGGGCGTGCTCGCAGCGCGCTTCAGCCGTCCCGAGGTCGTCCAGGACGAGCTCGCCGCGCTGGGCTGGGCGCCGCGCGCCGGCGCCCGCTGACCCATCCCAGCGGGAATCTAGTCCAGCAGGGCCTTCACCTTCGGCGTCATGTACGCCACCGCGCCCTCGCCCTTGATCGCGCCCTCCACGCGGCGGTCGGTGCACTTCCCGTCCGCGTCCGGCACGGCGAGGAGCGGGATCATGCGCGAGGTGCAGCCGAGCTCCCGCAGCGCCGCCTCGTCGCGGTCGTGATCGAGCTCGAGGAGCACCAGGCCCGGCAGCGCGGCGTCGAGCTCGCCGCGCGCAGCCGCGGCCTTGAAGCGCTTGCAGGGCTCGCACCACTCGGCGCCGACGTAGACCAGGGCGCGACCCCCGCGCGCTTTCGCCGCCGTGGCCTCGCTCCGCACCCATCCCGGGACGTCGCCCTGGCCCTCCGGCATCCTCTGCACGGACACCGGGGGCGGCGCCGACCGCGCCTCGGCGCTGACCGCGGGCACCGGCGCGGGGTCGCTGCTGCAGCCGGACGACGCGGCGGCGAGCAGCGTCGCCACCACGACCGCGAGCGACGGAGAGAACCGCCTCGCGGGAGCGCGATGGCCTTCCACCGCTGCCCTCAGAAGGCGCCGGTGACGATCGCGCCCTGGAAGTCCGGGCCGACGGCCGGGGTGAAGGTGGCGTGCCCGGAGCGGGGAGCCGCCGGCTCACCCTCGGCGCCCGCCACCGGCTGCTCGCCGTTGAACGCGAACTGCCAGACCAGGCCGCCAGCCGCGGTCACCAGGCCCGCCGGGATCATGATCTGCCCGACCAGGCTGAGGGTGCGGCCCGAGTTGCCCAGGTCGACCGCCTCGGCGGAACAGCCGTTGCGTTCCGGGCACAGCTCTTCTGCGTCGCTAATCTTGCCGCCACCGATCGCGAGCGGCACGATCCCCGCCAACGCGACCGCACCGCCTGCGACGACGACGATCCAGGGTGCGTGGCCGAAGGGTCGCTCCAGGGGCTGATCGGCAGAAGGAGGTGGCGGCGGCGTCATCGTGGGGGGCGCGACCGGCTTCGGCGTCGCGGCGGCCTTGTCGGCGTCGAGGGCGGCCCTGAGGTTGGCGATCTTCTCCTGCACCACCGGCGCGTCGGGCGAGTCCTTGGCGCGGGTGAGGAACAGCTCGAGGACGCTCACCGCCGCGGCCTTGTCGCCCTTCTTCTCGTAGGCGCTGGAGATGTTGAGGAGGAGCGGCGGGCGGCTGCAGTCGAACCCGTAGGCGTCGCGCCAGTACTGGAGGGCGCGGTCGTAGTCGCCGCGCTCGAAGAACTGGGTCGCCGCCTTGTGTGCGCCCTTCGCGCCCTCGACGTCGGCGTCGGTCGGGGTGCGAGTGCACTCGGTGAACTGCAGGGCCGCATCGCTGCCGCCGGCCGCCGTTGTCGCCGGAGCGCCCTGCGCCGACGCGGCCGTGCTGACGGCGAGCGCCGCGGCCACGGTGGCGAGGCAGGAGAGGCCGCGAAGGACGAACGCCATGATCATGCGCGCGGGAGGATACGTAGAAGGGTGGAGGCGGCGCGAGCTTTTCCAGCATCGTCAGGTGCTGGAACGGGAGCAAAGCGCGGTGTGTGTTAGCGTCGGCCCGGTGATTTCCGAGCGCAAGCAGATCCTCGTCGTCGACGACGAAGCGAACCTCCGGCGCGTGCTCTCCGCGCAGCTCTCGCGCGACGGCTACGACGTCCACACCGCGGAGGACGGTGAGGCCGGGCTCGCGATGCTGCGCGAGAACCACATCGACCTCGTGATCACCGACCTGAGGATGCCCAAGGTCGACGGGATGGACCTGCTGCGCGCCGCCCTGCGCGACGACCCATCGCGGCCGGTGGTGATGCTCACCGCACACGGCACCGTCGACAACGCGGTGGAGGCGCTGAAGACCGGCGCCTTCGACTACCTGACCAAGCCGTTCGATCAGAGCGAGGTCCGCATCATCGTCAAGAAGGCGCTGAGGACGCGCGACCTCGCCAGCACCGAGGCGACGCGGCTCGACCCCTCGCCCAGCACGCCGGGCCAGCCGCACCCCGGGCGCGACGGTGGCGCCAGCGACGGGCGCTTCGGGATCATCGGGCAGAGCCAGCCCATCGCCGAGCTCTACGCCATCCTCCAGAAGGTCGCCGACACGCCGACCACCGTCCTCGTCACCGGCGAGAGCGGTACCGGGAAGGAGCTGGTCGCGCGCGCCCTGCACGAGAACTCGAGCCGGCGCGACAAGCCCTTCATCAAGGTCAACTGCGCCGCCATCCCCAAGGATCTGATGGAGGCCGAGCTCTTCGGCCACGAGCGGGGCGCCTTCACCGGCGCCATCGCGTCCAAGCCGGGTCGCTTCGAGCTCGCCTCGGGAGGGACGCTGTTCCTCGACGAGATCGGCGAGCTGCCCTCCGACATGCAGGTGAAGCTGCTGCGCGTCCTGCAGGAGAGCGAGTTCGAGAGGGTCGGCGGCATCAAGACCATCCAGGTCGACGTGCGCCTGGTCGCGGCGACCAACCGCGACCTGAAGAAGGAGATCGCGTCCGGCGGCTTCCGCGAGGACCTCTTCTACCGGCTCAACGTGGTGCCCATCTCGCTGCCGCCCCTGCGCGACCGCACGGAGGACGTGCCGCTGCTGGTCGAGGAGTTCCGCAAGAAGTTCAACCGGCGCCTGGGGCGCAAGGTCGAGCGCGTGACGCCGGAGGCCCTC
>JBKJLX010000555.1:0-10234 GCA_046596645.1 Polyangiaceae bacterium | reverse complement strand
CAGGGCCTCGAGCGAGGCCTGGCGGGCGCCAAGGCGAGCCTCCTCGACGTGCTGGCGCACCGCGGTTTCACCCCCGGAGTTGGGCAGCGCCAGCTCGTCGAGAGCGAGCGATCACTGGAGGCGCTCCGCGAGTGGCTCCGCCGCGCGCTGGCCGTCGCGACCGTCGACGAGGTCTTCTCGCCGCGACGCGGGGACTGAAACAGGGGGCGCTCCCTCGCGTTGTCGCATAGCCCACCAGAGCCCGGCGGGGGACGGCGCGCGAGCGCAGCCGCGCCTCCGCCCGTAGGGTCGGGGTGCGCAAGACCACGCCACCCGCCTGGAAGCGCAGCCCCCCGCCCCAGCGAAGCCGCCCCGATCAAGCAGCACCCCGGCCCGAAGCGGCGGCAGCGGCGAGCACGTGCGCCGTCCCCCGCCGGGCGACCCCTTCCCTTCGTAGGCCAGACGTGGTGAACCGCGCCCGCCATGATGCGCGTCGCGGTCGGCATCCTGCCGGAGGTCCGGCAGCTCCTCCGGGAGGACCCGGCGCAGCTCTCCGAGCTGCTGGAGGAGATCCACGACGAGGACCTGGCGGACCTCGTCGAGCTGCTCGACGACCCCGACGCCGCCCGGCTCCTCACCTCCCTGAAGGTCGAGGACGCGGCCCCGATCTTCGAGCGCCTCGACGACGACAAGCAGGAGGCGCTGGTCGAGGCGATCGGCCTCGAGAGCATGGCGCCGATCGTCGGCGAGATGAGCGCCGACGACCGGACGGACCTCATCGAGGGTCTGCCGGACGACGTCGGCGAGAGGCTCCTCGAGTCGCTGGAGCGTCACGACCCGGAGGCGGCGGCCGAGGTCGAGGACCTCGCGCAGTGGGCGGAGGACAGCGCCGGCGGCCTGATGACGACCGACTACGTGTCGGTCACCCCGGAGATCACCGTCTCCGGCATCATCGAGAAGATCCGCAGCGAGGGCACCCAGGCCGAGACCGTCTACTACGTGTACGTCCTGGGCGATCGCGAGCGCCTGCTCGGCGTGTGTTCGCTGCGCGACATCCTCCTCGCCGGTCCCAACGATCTCGCGCGCGACGTGATGACGGAGAACGTCCACGCCGTCAGCCCCACCACCGATCAGGAGGAGGTGGCGCGCACCATGGCCAAGTACGACTTCAGCGCGCTGCCGGTGGTGGGCCCCAGCCGCAAGCTGCTGGGGGTCATCACCGTCGACGACGTGATCGACGTGCTCACCCAGGAGCAGACCGAGGACGTGCAGCGCCTCGGCGGCGTCGAGCCCATGGCCGAGGGCTACTTCCAGACCGGCTTCTGGACGCTGATCAAGAAGCGGCTCTTCTGGCTGTGCGTCCTGTTCGTCGGCGAGTTCGCCACCGGCACCGCGCTCCGCAGCTACGACCACGTGATCCAGGCGGTGGCGACCCTCAGCTACTACGTCCCGCTCCTCATCTCGACCGGCGGCAACTCCGGCGGGCAGTCCTCGTCCCTCATCATCCGCGGGCTCGCGGTGGGCGACATCGTCCCCGGCGACTACAAGCGCATCTTCGTGCGCGAGCTCGGGCAGGGCATCGTCATGGGCCTGGCCCTGGCGGCGATCGGCGCGACGCGCTCCGCCCTGTGGGGCGACGGCCTCGGGTTCGTGGTGACCATCGCGATCACCCTGGTGTTCATCGTGGTCATGGGATGCGTCGTGGGCAGCATGTTCCCCCTCATGCTGCGCAAGGCGGGGCTCGACCCCGCGACCAGCAGCGCGCCCTTCATCGCCAGCCTGGTCGACGTGCTCGGCATCGTCCTCTACTTCAGCGTCGCCAAGGTGGTCCTCGCCGAGGTCATCGCGAAGTCGGTGGCAGGGCACACCCCGTGAGCCGCTAGAGCGCACGGTGACCTTTCCCGCCGACCTCGAGCCGCTCCTCGCGCGGGTGCTGACCGCGCATCGCGCATGGGAAGCGCGCTGGCCCGCGTTCGAGGGCGACGAGTCGGCGGCCATCACCCCCGCCGCGCTGCAGCCCGCGCTCGACGAGCTGTGCGCGCGCCTCGGCGACAACTACCCGCACTTCCACCCGCTCTACGCGGGGCAGATGCTGAAGCCCCCGCACCCGGCGGCGGTCCTGGGCCACCTGGCGGCGACGCTGGTGAACCCCAACAATCACGCGCTCGACGGAGGTCGAGCGACGGCGGCCATGGAGAAGGAGGCCGTCGCCGGCATCGCCGCGATGTTCGGGTTCGCGGCAGACCAGTTTCTCGGCCACCTCACGGCAAGCGGCACCATCGCCAACCTGGAGGCGCTGTGGGTCGCGCGCGAGCTCCACCCCGATCGCCCCATCGCGATCGGCGTCGACGCCCACTACACGCACCGCCGGGCGTGCGAGCTCCTGCGAGTGCCGGTGGTCACGGTCCCTTCGCGCATCGACGGGACGATGGATCCGGGCGCCCTCGCCGACCTCGTCCGTGACCGCGGCATCGGCACCGTGGTGGCGACGCTGGGGACGACCGGCCTCGGCGCCGTCGACCCCCTGCCGGAGATCCTGGCGATCGCCCGCGCACACGGCGCGCGGGTCCACGTCGACGCGGCGTACGGCGGCTACTACCGCCTGCTCGCCGGCGACGACGTCGCGATGGCGCCCTTCGCCGCCACCGGCGACGTCGACAGCCTGGTCGTCGACCCGCACAAGCACGGCCTCCAGCCCTACGGCTGCGGCTGCGTGCTCTTCCGCGATGGCGACGTGGCGCGCATCTACCATCACGAGTC
This sequence comes from Polyangiaceae bacterium, assembly GCA_046596645.1. Taxonomy (GTDB): domain Bacteria; phylum Myxococcota_A; class Polyangia; order Polyangiales; family Polyangiaceae; genus JBKJLX01. The sequence continues at coordinate 7,495 of JBKJLX010000555.1, read as the reverse complement.
GCCCTACACCTATTTCTCCTCGCCCGAGCACCACCCTGGGGAGACGACGCTCGAGTGCTCGCGCGCGGGCGCGGCGGCGGCGGCGCTCTGGCTCACCATGAAGGTGGTCCCCCTGGTGGACGCGCACGGCGCCGGCCCCGGCGGCAGCATGCGCGCCATCGTCCGCCGCTGTCGCGCCGCGGCGGTGCGCTTCGCGCAGGAGATCGCGGGCAGCGCATCATTCCGGCTGCTGCTCCCGCCGACGCTCGACATCGTCACCTACCTGCCGCGCGCGTCGCGCGCGAGCGAGGTCACCGCGGCGACGCACCGGGTGTTCGACGCCGCGGCGACCTCCACCGAGGCGCCGGTGCACATCGCCAAGCTCAAGGTCGACGGCGCGCGCTTCGCGGCGCTGTGCCCCGACGTGGAGGTCGATGCCGAGGAGGTCACCGTGCTGCGCTCCTGCCTGATGCGCCCGGAGCAACTGGCGTGGGCGCCTCGGATCGTCGAGCACCTCGAGCGCGCGGTCGCACTCGGCTGAACGTCGCGCTGCGCGCAACTTGTGGACAACTCGTCGCGCGCCGGCCGCGCGCCAGAAGCTGTCATTCTGCGTCCGCGCGTGCCTTGACGCTCCTCGTGCTCCGGTGGACGGTCCGAGGACCGCGCTGGGGGTGTCCCCGCGCAACACGACGCGGCCGAGCGCCGCGGGGACGAGGAGGAGATCATGGCCGAAGGGCTGAATCGCGTGATGCTGCTGGGCAACCTGGGGGCCGACCCGGAGCTCCGCTACACGCAAGGCGGGCAGGCTGTCCTCAACCTGCGTCTGGCCACGACCGAGTCCTACCTCGACAAGGACAAGGTGCGTCGCGACCGGACGGACTGGCACAGCGTCGTCATCTGGGGGAAGCGCGGCGAGGCCCTCTCCAAGTTCCTCACGAAGGGCAGCAGCATCTTCATCGAGGGCTCGATTCGCACCTCGAGCTACGACGACAAGGAAGGCAACAAGCGTTACAAGACCGAGATCGTCGCCAACAACGTCATCCTCGCCGGTCGCGGCCGCGGCGGCGGGGATGACGCCGGCGCCGGCTTCGAGGGCGGGGGCGGCTCCGAGGGCGGCGGCCCCGGCCCCGGCGGTGGCGGTGGCGGTGGCGGCGGCGGCGGCAGCGGCTACGGCGGCGGTGCGCCTCGCGGCGGTGGCAGCGCCCCGCGCGGCGGTGGCGGCGGCTACGGCGGTGGCGGTGGCGGCGGCGGCGGCGGCCGCGGCGGGCCCCCGGCGGGCGGCGGCGGGCGTCCCCCGGGGAGCGAGCCGGCCGACGACTACGGCGGCTACGACAGCGGCGGCGGCGGCGACGACATTCCGTTCTGAGGGCCCTGCTGGGGAGCCCCTCCCCGCGCGTTCACGCCGCGGGGAGGTGCACGCGGAAGCGGGTGCCCCGCGGGTCGCGGGGCTCACATGCGATGGCGCCGCCGTGGGCCTCGATGATCTCGCGGGTGACGGCAAGGCCGAGGCCGGTGCCGCGCTGCTTGGTGGTGAAGAAGGGGTCGAAGATCGTCGCGCGCACATCGTCGGGGATGCCGACGCCGTCGTCCTCGATCACCACGTCGACGCCGCCGCCGGTCGCGGCGGCGACTCGCACCACCAGCGTCCCGCCCTCCGGCATCGCCTCGCGCGCGTTGCGCACCAGGTTGAGCAGAGCCTGACGGATCTGCGTCTCGTCGATGGCGACGTCGGGCACGTCGTCCTCGATCGCGAGCTCGTGCTTCACGCCGTCCTTCTCCAGCTCCGGGCGGACGAAGGAGATCAGCTCGCGCACCAGGTCGGCCATCGACTCGGTCTCCAGCGTCGGCGCCGGACGGCGCGCCAGGCCGAGGTACTGCTCCGCGATACGCGACAGCCGCGCCGTCTCCGCGCGGATGGCAGCCAGGAGCTCCAGCGCCTCGCGGCGTGCGGCAGCGGCCGCGGCCGCGGCGTCGGCTTCGCCCCCGAGCGGCCCCTCGCCCTCCTCGCCACGCAGCTCCTCCTCCAGGAGCTCCAGGTTGAGCCCGATCGACGAGAGCGGGTTGCGGATCTCGTGGGTGACGTGGGCTGCCATCTTGCCGATGGTGGCCAGCCGCTCCGCCTGCACGAGCTCGCCGCGCGCCGCGGCGATGGCGGCGACCATGCGCTCGAAGGTGCGGGCGAGCTCGCCGATCTCCGAATCGTCCTCGATCGCCGGGCTGGGGCGCAGGTCGCCGCGCGCGACCACCTCGGCCCGCGCGGTCACCGCGCGCAGCGGCCGCAGCAGGCGACTCATGTGGAGGCTCATCCCCATGCCCACCGCCATGGTGAGCGCGGCCAGCGCTGCCAGAACCTTCACGCTGCGCGCCTCGCGCGACTGGGCCGCGGCGCCGAGCCGCGCCATCTCCTCGTCGACCAGGTCCTTGGTCGCGCGGAGGCGCTGCGCGGCGTCGGCCTCGCGCTTGACCAGATCGCTCTGGATGCGCGCGGCGAGCGCGGTGTCGCCCATCGCCTGCGCCTGGAAGAGCTGGGCGAAGGCGGCCGGGTCGCCGCGCAGCCCGCTCTCCACCGTCGTCGCCTCGCGTAGCACCTCGGCCCGGAGCACCAGCGCGCTGGGGTCCTCGCTGCCGATGGCCTCGGCGCGCGCGCGCAGCTGCGCGTAGGCGGCGGGGCGCGCGCGGCGGGCGGTCTCGATCCATTCGCGCACGTCGGCCGGGTTGCGGGCGGCGGTGATGTGGTTGAGCTGGGCGTTGAACACGTTCTGCTGCGCCAGCACCTCGCCCAGCTGCAGCTGCAGCGGCACGTAGCCCTCGCGCAGCAGGCGCGCGTCGCGCGAGGCAGCGCGCAGCTCGAGGAAGCACCACACCAGCGTGGCCGCGAACACCAAGAGGAGCGCCGCGTAGCCGGCGAGCACCCGCCGCGCGACGGTGCGCCGACGCCGCGGCGCCGCTGTCATCGCTCGGTCGCGACCCCGAGGCCGCGCGCGACCCACGTGGCGAGGTCCTCCGCTGGCTCGCCGGAGAGGCGGAAGCGGCGGAGGCTCTCCGCGCAGCCGGTCACCAGCGTGCCACCGCCCAGGCGACGGTGGTCGCCGATGCGCACGTCGGCGATGGCGGCCGACGTCTCCGGTCGCGTCTCCGGCAGGAGGGCGCCGCCGCCGCTGCACTCGGCGCCCTCGCGCCGCCGCGCGAACTCCTGAGGCGGCGCGCCGGCGACGCGCTCGAGCGCGCGTCGGGGCTCGTCGTAGCGGCCGAGGCCGCGGCCGAGCTGACAGGGGTCGTGCCAGCGCGGGGGCGGCTTGCCCGCGGCGCCGCTCCACACCGCGAGCGGCGCCGCGGGGTCGGCCGCCAGGTCGGCGAAGAGGCGGGGCGAGCGCAGGTCGACGCCGTGCCGTGGGTACTCCTCGAGGAGCGTCCGCGCGCAGCCGGGGTCCACCGCGACCAGCTGGTCGGCGCCCCGTACGGCGGCCGCGAAGTTGCGCGCCGCGCGCACAAAGCCTGCCACATCGCCAGCATGAAGCAGCGACTGACCGCAGCAGGCCGCCACTGGCTCGGCGACCACCTCGCGCCCCTGCGCGGCTCCCGGCAGGGAGCTCAGCAGCGCCTCCACCGAGGCCAGCGCGTCGCGCGCCACGTCCTCGTGGTGGCGCAGATAGCCGCACCCCACCAGCACCGCGACACGGGCCGGGGCCGACGTGGGGCCTGCCGCTGCCGCGGCGCGCTCGCCGGCGCGACGTTCGTGCTCGGCGTGCCTCGCCCGGAGCAGCGCGCCCGCGGCGTCGGCGGTCGCGGCGTCGTGCGCATCGAACGCCCGCGCCACCTCCATGGCCGCCTCCGGCGCGACGCCCAGCGCGAACAGGTCGGCGCGCGCGTCCCCGAGGACGGTCGCCACCTCGTTGCCGTGGTCGCAGCGACCCTTGCAGGCGCGGCAGCCGGTGCACGCCCAGGCCAGGGCGGCGTGCTCGCGATCGATGGGGACGTCGCCGCGGCCCATGAACCACGAGGTGCTCATCTTCCCCCAGGGCGTGGTGCTCTCGCGGCCCTCGGCCTCGGAGACCGGGCACGCCGCGCGGCAGAGCTTCGGGCAGTACACGCAGCGCTGCAGGGCGTCGTCGTGCTGGGCCAGGGTGGGGAGGCGCGTCGGGGGCGAGTGGCTCACGTGGGGTTCGTCTTCGCGTTGAGGGCCCGCGTCTGCCGCGACTTCTTTCTGGGGGACGGCGCCTTGCGCGCCGCCGTGGAGGCCGAGGACGCCGCCTTGCGCGGCGCCGTCGAGGCGGCGGAGGAGGAGGAGGCGGCGGAGGGCGCCTGGCGCACCGAGGGCCGCGGCCCCGGCTCGTGCTGGGGCAGCCGCAGGGTGAAGGTGGTCCCGCCCCCACCGGAGTCCACGTCGATGGAGCCGCCGTGCTCCTCGACGATCTTGCGCACGATGGAGAGGCCGAGCCCGGTGCCGTGCGCCTTGCCGGCGGTGACGAAGGTCCCGAACAGGCGGTCCCTGATCTCGATCGGGATGCCGCGGCCCGTGTCGCTGACCTCGATCAGCAGGTCCTCCGCCTCGCGGCGGAAGCGCAGCACCAGGCGGCCGCCCTTCTCGCCCATCGCGTCCACCGCGTTGCGCACCAGGTTGTGCACCGCGCGCAGGATCTTGTGCTCGTCGATGCGGGCGGTGCTGCGGTCCTCCAGCTGGAGCTCCAGGCGGACCCTCGTCCCCTCCAGCTCGCGTGCGACCTGCTTCTCCAGCTCCTGCGCGAAGGGCACCAGGTACACCTTGCGGATCCAGAGCGTCCTCTTGCCGCGCGCGAAATCGAGGAGCTCGCGCTGCATGGCACCGATCACCTCCAGCTGCTGCAGGAGCACCTCGACGTGCTCCTTGCGCGCGCGCGAGTCCGACGTCTCCGCCATGAGCTGCGCGTAGCCGCTGATGATGGTCATCGGCGTCTTCAGGTCGTGCATCACCCCGGAGAGGAACTGCCCGATGGTCGACAGGCGCTCGGCGCGCTCGCGCTCGGAGCGGGAGCGGAAGAGCCGCACCGCGGTGGAGACGTTCGCCGAGACCAGCCGCAGCAGCGCCCGCGCGTCCTGGGAGAAGCCGCTGGGACGGCTCGCGTTGTAGAGGCCGATGGCGCCGATCGCCACCTCGTCCGGCCCCTCCAGCGGCATCGCCACCGCCGAGGTCATGGTGATGCCGAAGAGCTTGGCCAGTCGCGGCGACAGCGCCTGGCGGCTGGTGTCGCCGGCGCCCGCCGCCTGGGCCCAGTGGTGGGCCTGGTTGGTGCGCATGGCGAGGCCGATCAGACCCTCACCGCGCTTGACCGCGATGCGGCGCACCTGCGGCTCCTCCCCGGCGGGCGTGCCGGCGAGGTCGATGTCGTAGAGCCAGACGCCCTCCTCGCCCTCGTCGACCAGGAGCCCGCCACCCTGCGCCTCGCAGGCGCGGGCCGCCTCGACCACCACCGCGCGCGCCAGGTCTTGCATGGTCGCGGCGCGGCCCATCGCGCTCTCTAGGTCGAAGAGCAGCTTGAGATCGGCGACCCGCTGCTCCAGCTGCTCCTTGGTCTCGACCAGCTGCATGTTCTTCTGGATGACCGAGAGGAACAGGCGCGAGTTGTCGATGGAGATCGCGGCCTGGGTGGCCAGGGCGCCGATCAGCTCCTCGTCGTGCGCGGTGAACTCGACCACCTCGGGGCTGGTGGGGCGCTTGTTGAGCACCTGGATGACGCCGATGGTGCGCCCGACGTGGTTCTTCATCGGCGCCGCCAGGATGGAGCGCGTGCGGTAGCCGGTGAGCTCGTCCCAATTCTTGTTGAAGCGGCGGTCGCGGTACGCGTCCCTCACGCGGATGGGCTGCCCCAGCTTGGCGACCGCGCCGGCGATGCCCTGCCCCAGCGGGAGCTCGATGCTCTGCTGCTGGTCGCCGATGACGATGCGGGAGAGCAGGCGACCGCGCTGCTCGTCGAGCAGGTAGAGGGTCGCCCGGTCGGCCTCCAGCAGCTCCGCCGTCTTGCGGAGGATGAGCTCCAGCAGTTGATCGAGATCGAGCGTGCTTCCCAGGGCGAGACCGACGTCCTGGAACGCCTTGGCCCGCACTTCCGCGCGTCGCAGCCGCTCCTTCAGCGCCTGAGTGTCGAGCGAGTCGGGCGGCACGTCGCTCAGCGAGGCGGAGATGGGGGGGGCCGCCTCTTCCTGGTCGTCCGGGGCCGGGGGACGGGCGGATGCCAGCGAGCCGTGCGTCGGGGCCAGGGCGTGCGCGGTGACGCGACCCTTCCGTGGGGGCCGTCGGTCGGCTGACGCCATGCTGGCGGGACGCGACGCCACGGTGATCTCGACGGTATGCGCCTTGCCTTGCAGAGTCCACGGGCGAGAGCAGATTGCGTTCGACACCTGGCCGTTCCTGAATGCTCACCGCGCCACGGGCGTTGTCGGTCCATGAAAAGCTGCATGCCGGGGCCAAAGGTCCTGGCAGCGCGACCGTGACGAGGGAGGCCGAGTCCGACGGAGGCACGAACGATGCGACGAGGGTTCCTCCACGCGCTGGTCCTGACGGTGGCAGTGGCCGCCAAGGCCGCGGCGCCTGCGCGCGCCCAGTGCGCGCGCGCAGCTTCGAGCGCCCCCCCGGCCGCGTCGGCGGCCGACGTCGAGGTCGACGCGCCGCTCCCCGATCCGAAGACGCTGCCCGCGCTCCCGCCGCTCGAGGCGATCACCGTGCCCGCCGCCACGCCGGAGACCGTGGAGGAGCTGGACCGCCTGCTGGCCCGCCTCAGCAGCGGCGACGGGAAGACTCGTGACACGGCGCGCGCCGCCATCACCGCCAGCGCGCAGCCGACCTGGGTGGGCGCGGTGCATGCCAAGGTGCAGGAGATCCGGGAGTCGCTCGATCGCGATCGCGCGCCGCGCCTCCTGGAGGACGCGCGCAAGGCGGTGCGCGAGGACCGGAAGGACCGGAGGAAGGGCGCGAAGAAGGAAAAGGACGACGACAGGAAGGACGCGGTCAAGAAGAACGACGACAAGAAGGACGACGACAAGAAGAGAGCCGGCGAGGACGACAAGGACGACTGGCTGGAGTTCGTCCAGTCCCGGGCCCGGGCGGACGACCCCGTGTGGCGCGACCTGGTGGAGCTCCTGGCGTGCGTGCGGATCCTGGGCGCCATCGGGACGACGCCGGCGGTTCGCGCGCTGGTCGAGCTGCGCTCCTCCTTCGGGGAGATGCTGCGGGTCGACCTGCAGCGGCAGCTCGCAGTCCTCGGCGACCGTGCGGTTCCGGCTCTGATCGAGGCACGCAAGCACGACGCGCAGGTCGTGCAGCGGTTCGCCGAGCTCGAGCTCGACAAGCTCGGGCGCGCCATTCCCGGCGAGGCGGTGGGCACCAGCGATCCCCAGGTCCTCGCCGACGTGCTGCGCGCGTTCGGCCGCACGCGCGACGTCGACGCGGTGCGGGTGGCGCTCTCCTTCGCCAATCACGACCGCAAGAAGGTTCGCGACGCCGCGCGCGAAGCGGTGGCCGCGATCGGCGAGCCGGGGCGGT
>JBKJLX010000440.1:0-8252 GCA_046596645.1 Polyangiaceae bacterium | reverse complement strand
GCGGCCTCCAGCCTCCAGAAGAACGCCGCCCCCTTCAGGTACGGCACCACGGTGACGCCCTCCGCAGGATCGCGGCCCGTCATGTCGCAAGAAAGGCGCGTGTCGGGCGAGGTCGAGCCCATCCTCTCGACCTCCTCCACCAGATCCCTGTGGCCGGAGCTGCGCAGCATGCCGGCGCGGGCGGGGCCCCACAGCGCCTCGTGGATGCGCAGCTCGAGGTAGACCGTCGTCCCCTCGTTGATCCAGAAGTCGCTCCACGTCGCGTTGGTGACCAGGTTGCCCGCCCAGGCGTGGGCCAGCTCGTGGACGATGACGGTGGTCAGCGAGCGATCGCCGACGATGAGGGTGGGCGAGGCGAAGGTGAGGCGCGGGTTCTCCATGCCGCCGTAGGGGAAAGACGGCGGCATGACCAGCACGTCAAAGCGCCCCCAGCGGTAGGGGCCGACCAGCGCCTCCGCGGCGTCGATCATGCTCTCCATCTCCGCGAGCTCGTGCGCAGCGCGCTCGAGCATGGCGGGCTCGGCGAAGACCGCGGTGCGCGGGCCGAGCTCGCGCGAGGCGAGATCGCCGACCGCCAGGGCGATCAGGTAGGCGGGGATCGGTTCCCGCATCGAGAACGCGAAGACGCCGGGCTCGTCGCGATCGCCGACCAGGCGCTCCGCGCTCATCACCGCCACCAGCGACCGTGGCACCGTGATCCGCGCGGCGTACGTCATGCGGATGCCGGGGCTGTCCTGGATCGGGATCCAGCTCCGCGACTGGATGGCGTGCCCCTGGGTGAAGAGGAAGGGCTGCTCGCCACCCGCCGTCTGCACCGGCTCCAGCCACTGGAGGGCCTCGGCGTCGGCCGCGGTGGCGTAGGCGACGACGACGCGACGGATGCCCTCGCCGAGGTGGATGGTGAGCGGCGCGCCGAGCACCGCGTCCTCGGCGCCCAGCGTGAAGTCGAGCGTTCCCCCCTCCCCGTCGCGCACGCCGTCGAGAACGAGGCGGCGTGTGTCGAGGACCACCTCGCGCACCCCCGCGCGGACCTCGACCTCGAGCGTGGCCGTCCCCCGGAGCACGCGGCGATCGAAGTCGACCTCCAGCGCGAGGGCGAGGTGCGTGACCCGCGCGTCCTCGGGTCGCGCGAAGGAGTGGGCGTCGACCACCGCGCCTCCGCTCAGCCGAGCTCGACGCGGACGGTCGAGACCACGTGCTTCAGCGCGTCCTCGACGACGCGGGTGTCGGGGTGCCGCAGGATCACGAAGCCCTCGCCCTCGTAGGACGCGCTCTTCCCCTGGCCGACCTGAGGGAGGCGGACGTCGGTGATGAGCCCTCCGAGCTCGCCCGCGATGCGGTCCCAGCCGTGGACGCCCCGCACCTGCCCCTCCCCTTGCCCGCGCAGGTAGGCGGCGCCGCACGCGTACTTCCGCTCGGGGAAAGGCTCGAACACGCCATCGACCATCAGGCGAGACCACGCCCCGATGCAGTCGACGTCATGAGCACGCGCGATCATCGTGGGGAACTGCGCGCCCGGGGGTCGCGCACCGACCTCGGAGACGACCACGCTGCCATCGGGCCGGCGGAACCACTCGAGGTGACACATGCCGCACTCGAGGCCGAGCACCGATAGGCTCTTCTCCCCGATCGCCGCGATGTCGGCGGCGCGGTATTCGCGGGGGAGAACGACCATCCACTGCATCCATGGGTTCTCCATGACCGTCAGCGGGGTCGGGTGGTAGTCGGAGACCGAGTAGTAGACGACGCGACCGTCCTGCACGAACGCGTCGAACGAGTGCTCCTCCCCCGTCACCATCTCCTCGAGGAGGACGGACCCGCCGGCCGCGATGCTGGCCGGGGTCAGCGCGCGGAGCAGGCCCTCGTCGTCCTCGACGCGGTAGGTGGTCTGCGAGGCGGCGCCCAGCGGCGGCTTGACCACCATCGGGTAGCCGACGGCCCGCGCAAAGGCGATGGCCTCGTCGCTGGTGGCCGCGAGGAGATGCCGCGCCACCGGCACGCCCGCCTCGCGGAGGAGGTCCTTCATCCGCGTCTTGTCGCGAAAATTCAGCGACGCCTTCGCGCGCATTCCGGGCAGATCGAGGCGGTCGCGCACCTGGCCCAGGGGGACCTGGAGCTGCTCGACGATCCCGAGCAGACGGTGAACCCGGCCCTGGCGCGCGGCGATCATCGTCACCGCGGAGGTGAGCGTGCGGGGATCGAGGGCGTCGTCGACGAGCAAGTGGTCGACGAGCCGCTCGCGGAGCTCCGGGGGCAAGACGTCGACCGGCTCGGCCGCGATGACGGCCACCCGCGCGCCCGGCACACGGACGAGGCCGCCCAGGTAGAGCTTCGCGTTCTCGGTGAAGTAGGGGGTGACGAAGACGACCAGCATGTCCAGCGGGCGATGATAAGCGCGAGTCGCGGTCTTCGGCCGCCCGGTCACGATCGCGGTCGTCCCGGCGACGTGAGATCGTCCGTCCCGAGGAGGTCTCATGAGCCTGAAGATCGTGGGGCGCGCCGGCGCCCTGGTGCTGAGCCTGGGCGTGCTGGGTTTCGTGGTGGTCCAGGCCTGCGGCGCGCAGCCCGGCGCTCAGCCGGAGCCGTCGGCCACCGCCGCCCCGTCCGCTGCCGCGGCGGCGCCCTCCCCGCCCGCGTCGCCCGACCCGGTGGCGAGCGACGCCTCCGCCCCCCTGCCGCCGCCGAGCGGCCCGGGCTCCGCCGCGGCCTCTCCGGGTCCGACCGGCGCGCCGCCTTTCATGGGGGCGTCCAAATCGGGCGCGCCGTTCCACCCGCAGTCGACGGAACCCCAGCCACGGCCGGCCCCCCCGGCCCCCAAGTCGCAACCGCGGGAGCCGCTCCCCACCCAGGCCCCCAACGCGGCGCCGACGCGATGAGCGGCGTCCTCCTCGCGACCGTCGCGAGCCTCGCGGCGCTGCTGCTGGCCTTCGTCCCGCTCGAGCGCGCCTTCCCGGCGCGCCACGGCCAGCCGGTGCTGCGCCCTGCGTGGCGCGTCGACCTCGCATTCTTCCTCGGGCAGTACCTGGTGTGGAGCGCGGTGGCGGTGGCCGTCCTGACGCCGATCCAGTCGATGATCATCGCGCGCGCGCCGGCGTTCGATCTGCCGGGGTGGGCCCGCGTGGCCCTCGCGGTCGCCGGCGGTGACCTGCTGGTCTACGGCTTCCACCGCGCGTGCCACGCGATCCCGCTCCTGTGGCGGTTCCACGCGGTGCACCACAGCGCCGAGCACCTCGACTGGCTGGCCGCGCACCGCGAGCACCCGGTCGACGGCGTGCTCACCCAGCTCGCGCAGAACCTGCCGGCCTTCGTGCTGCTGCTGCCGATCGAGACCGTCGCCGGCCTGGTCGTCTTCCGCGGGATGTGGGCGATCTTCATCCACGCCAACGTGCGACTGCCGCTCGGTCCCCTGCGCTACCTGCTGGGCGCGCCCGACCTCCACCACTGGCACCACGCCCGGGTGGGGGAGACGCGGCACAACTTCGCCAACCTGGCGCCGTGGATCGATCTCCTGTTCGGGACCTACCACCGGCCGCGGGGCGAGGAGACGTGGGAGCTCGGGCTGGTCGACCCCTGGCCGCGCGGCTACCTCGCACAGCTCGTGGCGCCGTTCCGGCGACAGCCGGCGGCCAACAGCCCTCGACCGGGCAGCGTCAGCGGCGAGGCCAGCGACGTTCCCGGACCAGCTCGGAGCGCAGGGAGCGCAGCGCGTCTGCTTCCGTTCGGGCGACCTCGGCAGCGCGCCTGTCGGTCCAGCTGATGCCGAGCGCTTCGCATAGCTCCCGGATCGATGCTCGGGCCTCCTCGGCTCGGCCCTCCGCCCGGCCCTCCTCGTGCTCCCGCCCGAGTGCTTCCTCCAGCGGCCTGGCGCCGCGAGCGAGGAGGGCACGGGCGACGTTGTCCTCGGCACGGGTCGCGTCGAGGAGGGCGCCCACCTCGAGCGGCGCGCCGAAGCACGGATCATCGATGGTCGACGCGTGCGGGAGGTTCCTCCACGTGTCCGCGGCGCGATCCCACTCCAGCACGCGGCGGCTCTTGACCAGGATGCAGAACACGCGACGGACGCCGCGCGCGGTGAGGCGTCGCGCCTTGTCCGTCGGCACGCCGATCGGCTGCTCGTCCGACACCTCGAAGGCGAGCTCCTCGAGCTTGCGCTTGCCCGTCCGCTCGTTCATCGAGAACACGCTGGCGTCGGGCGCAAAATCGCTCGTCTCCGCCGTCCTCGTGAGCATGTCGACCGCGTAGCGGTAGGTCGGCTTCACCACCGAGCCGAGCACGTACGCGAGCCGAGCGTGATCCATCGCGTGCGGAGGATTGGCAGGAGCCGCGAACACCTCGATCCCGCCGAGGTACTCGACGCGGGTCTCCGGCTGGGCGAGGCGCTGGTCGACGCCCGGCAGACGGGCCGACGGACCGTGGCCCGCGCCCGGAGCGGACCAGCCCTTGGGCGGAGACTTCCAGCTCATCGCGTCCTGGATTCTAGCAGCCGAGGGGCCGGGGTCGAAGGCGTGAAGTGCGCTCCAGGAGGGCCCGAGATCGACTCGCGGAGCAGCGCGCTCACGGCGCCCTCGACCTTCACCCGTCGAGGTCGACCGAGGCGATGGTCGCCTCAACCTTGGCGCGGGTGGTGGCGTCGAGGACCTCGGCGTCGCCCGTCGCCTCGACGACGAACACGTCGTCCTCGGTCACGTAGACGCCGAGCCAGTAGAGGTGGGTGCGGCCGCCGGCGTCGGTCTTGAACGTGTGGAGCATGCCGCGCTGCCCGTCCTTGCTCTCGACCGCGCGCGCCTTGCCCTCCTCCGCATACCCGCGACGCTCCAGGCGCTTGGTGAGGGCGCTCGACCAGAAGGTGAGGTCGCCCGCCGGATCGTTGTCGACGGCGCGCACGCCGACCACGACGCCGTCGCTGTTGGCGGTGCGAAACGCGAACTCGTCACCGGCCTCGACCCGCGCGAAGCCCTCGGGGACCTTGGCTTCCGGCGATGGCCCGCAGCCGGCAGAGAGCGCAGCGGTGAAGAGGACGAGGGCAGCGAGCGGGCGGCGGAGCATGGAAACCATGGCGGGACCTCGGGATTGGGCTCGGGGTTCGGGAGCGGGAGCGACGGCGCGGCTCAATCGGCGACCGGGATGTCGACCAGGGAGTCGACGCCCACGCGCTCGACCCAGGCGATGGGCAGCGACAGCTCGCGTCGCGCGGGCCGCGTCGGCGTGACGGCGACCACCGGCGTCGACTTCGCGCGCTCGGCGACGGCGACGGTCAGCGTGGAGAACGAGGTGTGGTTCCGGAGAAAGCGGATGCGCCCCTGGATGCGGTCGATCTCCGCGGCCACGCGCTCCAGCTCCTTCTCCACCGTCAGGGTGTCGGCCAGGGTCCCGCTCTTCTCGAGCAGCTGCTCCAGCCGCTTGCGGGTGGCGCGCAGGTTCTCCAGCCGGACCTCGAGGTCCTTGAACTCGGCGGTGACGTCCTCCGCCTTCACGTTGCGGCGCTCGACCTCGAAGCTGGCGTCGACCTGGCTCATCGCCTCGCGGAAGCGCCGGGATGGCACCTTCACCACCACGCGACCGTCGTCGCGACCGGCGAGGTGACCGCCGACCGACTCGGCGAGGCTGACGATGGTGTCGATGGCGGCCGCGCCCTGCCCGGCGTCGACCCGCAGCGTGAGCTCGCCCTGGTAGACGATCATCGGTGCGTCGGCGGCTTCGGCCTTGGTCGAACCGTCGGGCGCGGTCTTCGCCGCTGGTGCGCCAGGCGCAGCGGCGGGAGGCGGGGCGCCCTGCGCGGCGGCGCGAGCCGGGGCCGCCCCAGGGGGCTGCGCGGCGACCACGGTCGCCGGCATGTACGCGCGCTCCGCGTCGGTTGGCTCCGCCATGCCGACCGGTGCGGGCATCTGGGCCATCGGGGCGTCCGTCGGCGGCTCCCTGGGGGGGGCGGACGCGACCTCGGGTGCCATGGCCGGCGTCGCGGCGCCGCAGCCCACCAGCGCGCTGCCGAGAGCCGAGGCGAGGAGGAGGGAGAGCAGTGCACCGCCGGGCCGGCGCACGTGGGGACCCTTGCGGAGGCTGGTGGTCGTCGGGGGCATCGGGTGGAGAACGCCGACCGATCCCCGGCCTTACAGGCCTACCCTTCGACCGAGATCGATGAGCCTCGTCACCATCACCTCGCCTCTCGCCGCGCTGACCCCCAAGGTGTGGTGGGACGGCGATCGGTTGTGCGCTCGGACCTCGAAGGCGTGGCAGGCGGCGTCGCTCGGGTCTTGGTGCCAGGAGGTGATCGCCGATCCCACCGCGCGGGTGGTCGAGATACACAAGCGGTACCTGTGGCTCGCCTCCAGCGTGACCGAGGTGCCCTTCGATGCCATCTCCCACATCGAGTACCGGCACGTCGACTTCGCCACCGACTGGCTCGGCGGTCCGCGCGGCAGCTACTTCCGCGGCACGGCGACCGACGGCATGGAGTCCTACTCGGTGACGCTGGCGCTGCGCGATCGCGACGAGATCCACCTCTTCTCCTTCCAGGGCGAGGACGCCCACCAGACCGGCGTGGCCGGCGTGATCCTCGGCGACTCGATCGTCGACACGCGCGGCGACCAGCAGGAGAAGTCTCTCCGGTACGTCGACTCGCTGATGGAGGTCACGCAGAAGGGGCTGTCGAACCGCTCGCGGCCCCGGAAGTACAAGGCGCCGTTCGAGCCGCTACCGTAGCGGCGTGATGCGCCACGCCCTCCTTCCCGCCGTCCTCGTCCTTTCGAGCGTACCGGCGTGCGCCGCGGAGGACCCCTGCGTCGCGTTCTGCGACGCGGTCAGGGCCGCCGACTGCGCGGACCCGTACACCGAGCGCTGCGACCGGGAATGCGGGATCGGACGCGACCTGGACGAAGAATGCAGCGAGGAATACTCGGCCCAGCTCGAGTGCCTGGTCGATCAGGGCATCGCCTGCGAGGGGGGACGGCTCGCCTACGACTACGACGCCTGCGAAGCGGAGCACCGGCGCGACTACGATTGTCTGGGGCTGGAGTGATGTCGCGGGCGCGGGCGGACCTTCGCCCGCGGCGTCGGAACGCCCCCCTCCCGCGGAGATGTGCTAACTGGCGGCCGCATGACGACTCCCGTTGCCGTTGCCGACGCCGCTGCGAAGACCGTGACCGTCGAGGGCACCACCTACGACATCCAGGAGCTCGGTGAGGACGTGTTCACCGTGCTGGTGAAGGGCGTGCCCGTCGGCCGCATCGTCTACACGTTCGGCGCCGCCAACGGCGTGCCCGAGGGCGAGGGCGCGAGCGAGGACACGCTCTACGCCATCGCCGAGTCCTGGTTCGCCGCCATCGCCGAGGGCTGATCCCCCGGCGCTATCGCGCGACGATCGATTCGAGGCACGCCTCGCGCGCTGCGCGGAGGTCGGCGACCAGCAGGTCGACCATGCCCCCGCGACCGCGGTGGATGACCAGGGCGTCGCCGCCGGTGGTGCCGAGGCGCCACGCGGGAACGCCATGCTCCTCGGCAATCTTCATGATGGCCGAGGCGTGCGCCTCGTCGCAGGAGACGATGACGCGCGACGGCGCCTCTCCAAACAGGGCGGAGGCGGTGCTCTCGTCGCTGGGCGGCAGCTCGACGTGGGCGCCGAGATCACAGCGTTCGTCGTCCCGCGCGACGCAGCACTCGGCCAGCGCGGCGGCGAGCCCGCCCTCGGACACGTCGTGCATCGAGAGCACGAAGCGCGGCCGGCTGCGCGCGAGCTTCAGGAGCAGGCGCTGCAGCTTCGCCTCCACGGCGAGGTCGATCTTCGGGGGCGTGCCGCGCGGCTCGCCCTCGCGCTCCGAGACCCAGGTCGAGCCGCCGAGCGGCCCCGACTTTCCGGGGCCCAGGAGCAGCACGGTGAGCCCGGTGGCCGGGAACGCGTTGCCGACGACATCCCCCGGGTCCGCGATGAGCCCCACGCCGCCGATGGTGGGCGTGGGCAGGATCGCGCGGCCGTTGGTCTCGTTGTAGAGGCTGACGTTACCGCTGACGACCGGGACCTCGAGCGCACGGCACGCGGCGGCGATGCCGTCGATGGCCTGCGCGAACTGGCGCATGATCTCGGGGCGCTCGGGGGAGCCGAAGTTGAGGCAGTCGGTGAGGCCGATGGGCTCGGCGCCGCTGCACACGATGTTGCGGCACACCTCGGCGACCGCCATCCGGGCGCCCTCCTCGGGCGCGAGCTCGACGAAGCACCTCGCGTTCGCGGTGGACTGCAACGGGCGCTTCGTCGAGCTCGC
>JBKJLX010000393.1:0-9594 GCA_046596645.1 Polyangiaceae bacterium | reverse complement strand
CTGAACGACTCTGTCTTCGACGAAATCCTGAAGCACCCTCAGGTGCTGCAACGGATACACAGCCCCGCGAGCACCACCGGCTCGTCTCTCGATCTCGCCGGACCCGCGTCGCCATCGGCATGGCGAACGCGAGCCCCCTCGTGGCGAGCGGCGCAGCTGGGCGAACCCAACCTGGCCGACCGGACCGCTCCACGCGCTCTCACGAGCTGCCCGCCGGTTCCCTCTTTCTCCGTGCGTCGGAGGAGGGACGGGTGTGGAAACGGGCCGAGCACCCCACTGTCACCATCGGATCCCGAGCGCCGCGGAGACGGCGAAGGGAGACGCACGCGTCATGTCCGAGGGTCGGGGCAGAGCGCCCCCCACCGCCTGAGCGGTGGACACGCCTGACCACGAGGACCCGTCGGGCGCGTGCCTCCGCGAAGAGGTACACGCGCCCCTCTCACCCCCGGCCAGCCCGAAGGCCAGAGGGAGCGAGAGCGAGCCCAGGGTGCTTTCTGCGATGGGAGGGGGCGTTCGTGCCGCCCCCCGGCTTCGGTGGAAGCAGCACCGGCGAACCGGTGCTCGTGTGCCTGTTTCACCGCCCGCGGGCGAGGTGACCGACGCGGTCCCCCCGGGCTGGCGGCTCGACCGTCACCGGGCTCGCACCCGATGCCGCCCGCAGCACCCCCAATCGCTTCTGCTTCGAGAACGAGCGGCCTCGATGTGCCGCGCAACAACCGAGAGAGAAGATGCTCTCATCGGCGATCAACGTCAACGCCCAAGTATCGAATATTGCGAAGTTTGTTGCACACATGCCGCCCACAGACATGCCCCAGGTTCTCCACAATGCATCGCAATGATCTCGAGGCGATCGATGGATCCTGGCCGCCCGGACCAGGCGCAGCGGACCACGCACGAGGGCCTCCGCCCGAGGCACCGGGGAGCCCGCCGTCCGCACCGCCAACCCGCCCCGGGTGTGGCGCCCTGGGGACGTCGCGAAGGGCGGAGGTGCCGGGAACTTCGGCGGTCCTGCGCGGCACACACGTTGCCGACCGCGTGCTCGAGGTCACCGCGGCGCATGGATGGTGGAACGAACGTGCGGCGGCGCCTGCCGATCGGCGCGGAGCTCGTCGATGGCGGCGTACACTTTCGCGTCTGGGCGCCGAGCGCACGGCGCATCGACGTGGTGCTGGAGCGTGAGGACGCCCTCTCACACGCCCTCTCACACGCGCTGACGCCCGACGTCGACGGCTACCATGCGGTCTTCGTCGAGGGTGCGCGCGCCGGCGACACCTATCGCTACCGCATCGACGAGGGGGACGCGTTCCCCGATCCCGCGTCGCGCTTCCAGCCCGAGGGGCCGCACGGCCCCTCGAGGATCGTGGACCCCTCCACCTTCGCGTGGACGGACGCGTCGTGGCCCGGCGTGCCCGAGGTCGGGCGCGTGATCTACGAGATGCACGTGGGCACCTTCACCGCCGAGGGCACCTGGGCGGCGGCGGCTCGCGAGCTGCCATTCCTCGCCGAGCTCGGCGTCACCGTGATCGAGGTCATGCCGGTGAACGAGTTCGCTGGCGACTTCGGCTGGGGCTACGACGGGGTCGGTCTCTTCGCGCCGACCCGGCTCTACGGCGAGCCCGACGACCTGCGCGCCTTCGTCGACCGCGCTCACGCGCTTGGAATCGCCGTGATCCTCGACGTCGTCTACAACCACTTCGGACCCGACGGGAACTACCTCGGCCGCTTCTCGAGCAGCTACGTGAGCCACGAACACCGCACCGACTGGGGCGAGGCGGTGAACTTCGACGGGCCATCCTGCGGCCCGGTGCGGGAGCTGGTGGTCGCCAACGCGCGCCACTGGATCGAGGACTTTCACCTCGACGGGCTCCGCGTCGACGCGACGCAGGACATCCACGACGACTGGCGCGACCACGTGCTGGCGCGCGTCGCGGGCGAGGTGCGGGCGGCGGCGCGCGGGCGGGCGACGATGATCGTCGGCGAGAACGAGCCGCAGGACCGGCGCCTCCTCCTCCCCCCGGAGGAGGGCGGTGCGGGCTTCGACGCGCTGTGGAACGACGACTTCCACCACACGGCCATGGTCGCGGCGAGCGGTCGCAACGAGGCCTACTACCAGGACTACGGCGGCACCCCCCAGGAGCTGATCTCGGCGCTGCGCTGGGGGTTCCTCTACCAGGGCCAGTGGTACGCCTGGCAGACGCAGCCGCGGGGCAGCTACGCGCTCGACCGCCCGGCCTCGTCCTTCGTCACCTTCCTCCAGAACCACGATCAAGTGGCCAACACCGCGCGCGGCGCGCGGCTGGTCGAGGTCGCGGGCGCCGCCCTGGCGCGGGCGCTCACCGCGGTCTGGCTCCTCGGGCCGTCGACCCCGATGCTCTTCCAGGGGCAGGAGTTCGGCGCCACGACGCCGTTCCTCTACTTCGCCGACCACAAGGAGGAGCTGGCCCCGCTGGTGACGGCGGGTCGCCGCGAGTTTCTCAGGCAGTTCCCGTCGCTGTCGGGGGACGAGGCGCAGGCGGCGCTGACGGACCCTTGCGCGGAGGCGACGTTCCGCCGCTGCAAGCTCGACGCCGCCGAGCGCGCGCGCAACGGGTGCTGGGTCGAGCTCCACCGCGATCTGCTGACGCTACGGAGGATCGATCCGGTCTTCGCGTCGCAGCGCGCCGACCGCATGCACGGCGCGGTGCTGGGTGCATCGGCCTTTGCGCTTCGCTTCCTCGACGCCGAGCACGGCGACCGCCTGGTCCTGGTCAACCTGGGGCGCGACCTCGAGCTCGGGTCGACGCCGGAGCCGCTGCTCGCGCCGCCGCGCCGCGGCGCGTGGGATCTCGCGCTCTCCACCGAGTCCCCGCGCTACGGAGGGGACGGGACGCCCCCCACCCACCTCCTCGGTCGATGGAAGCTCCCGGGCCGCTCGACGGTCGTCTTCGTGGAGCCCCCGGCCGGGGATCCGGGTGGAGGTGTCTCGTGAAGGGCGATGGCGGGACGAGCAGAGCGTGGCACGGGCTCGGCGCCGGCTCCGGCGATCACGCGCGGTGGTGGCGCGGCCAGCCGGTGGAGAAGCTGGTCTCCCGCGAGTGGCAGGTCACCAACGGCCTGGGCGGCTACGCGTCGGGCACGGTGGGCGGACTCTCCACGCGGCGTTTCCACGGGCCGCTGGTCGCGGCGCTGCCGTCGCCCCTCGGCCGGGTGATGATGGTCAACCACCTCGCGGAGCGCGTTTCGTCCTCCGACGGGAGCTCGGCGCGCCTCGACGCGGAGGAGGGATCGCAGGGGCTCGCGCTCCACGCCGCCGCGACGCTCGAGGAGTTCCGGCTCGAGCTCGCGCTGCCGGTCTGGCGGTGGTCCTTCGGCGACGTCGTCCTCGAGAAGCGCGTCTTCATGCCGCGGCGGCAGAACACGACCTTCGTCGTCTACACGCTCCTCTCCGCCGGGGGCGAGGTGACCCTGGGCCTCCGACCGTCGCTCCACATCCGCGCGCACGAGGGCCGCGTCGAGGTCGAGCGCCCGCCGCCCTACCGGCTGGTGGCCCTGGAGGATCGCTTCGAGATCCAGCCGGGCGAGGGGCCGCCGCTCCGCATGCGGCTCCGGGGTCGCGGGGCGCGCTTCGTCCTCGACGGCGGCGCATTCGCGCCCTTCCACTACCGCATCGAGGCGGAGCGCGGGTACGACCACACCGGGGAGCTGTGGTGCCCGGGTGAGCTCGACGTGCGCCTCGCGGCGGGGGAGTCGTGCGCGCTCGTCGTCTCCACCGAGGCATGGCACGCCATCGACGCGCTCACCCCGGCCGAGGCGCTGGAGGCGGAGCAGGCGCGGCGGAGGCACCTGATCGCGGCGGCGCACCCGGCGCTCCGCCAGGGGCTGGCGGCGGAGCTGGTTCTGGCGGCGGACCAGTTCCTCATCGCGCCGGTGACGCGCGTCGCAGACGAGGCGCGCGCGCACGCCGAGGGCGAAGAGGCGGCGACGGTGGTCGCCGGCTACCCGTGGTTCACCGACTGGGGGCGCGACACCATGATCAGCCTCGAGGGGCTGACCCTGGTCACCGGCCGCCACGCCGAGGCGCGCCGTTGCCTCCGCACGTTCGCCCACCATTGTCGCGATGGTTTGATCCCAAACATGTTCCCGGAGGGCGAGCAGGAGGGGCTCTACCACACGGCCGACGCCACACTCTGGTTCTTCCACGCCGTCGATCGCTACCTGGCGACCACCGGCGATCGATCGTTGCTTCAGCACCTCATGCCGACGCTCGAGGACATCATCGACCACCACGTGCGCGGTACGCGCTTCGGGATCGGGGTCGACCCGGAGGACGGGCTGCTCCGCCAGGGTGCCCAGGGCTACCAGCTGACGTGGATGGACGCGAAGGTCGACGGCTGGGTGGTGACCCCACGGCGCGGCAAGGCGGTGGAGATCAACGCGCTCTTCTACAACGCGCTCCGCCTCCTCGAGGGTTGGCTCGCCGAGGAGCGAGGGGGCGACGCGGCGTCGCGCGTGCGCCAGCTCGCCGACCGCCACCGCGCGTCGTTCGGGCGGCGCTTCTGGTCGGAGCGGGAGGGGCATCTGATCGACGTGGTCGACGGCGAGGAGGGCGACGATCACGCGCTGCGGCCGAACCAGATCCTGGCGATCGCGCTGCGCCACCCGGTGCTCGACCCGGCGCGCTGGCGCGAGGTGGTCGACGTGGTGCAGCGCGAGCTGGTCACGCCGGTGGGGCTGCGCTCGCTGGGCCGGCGGCACCCGGACTACAGGACGCACTACGACGGCGACCTGCGCGCGCGCGACGCCGCCTACCACCAGGGCACGGTGTGGGGCTGGCTCATCGGCCCCTTCGTCGACTCCTTTCGCAAGGCCTATCCCGACCACCCCGAGGAGACGCGGGCGCTCCTCCAGGGCTTCGCGCCGCACCTGGACGAGGCGTGCCTGGGCAGCATCAGCGAGATCTTCGACGCCGAGGCGCCGTTCCACCCGCGAGGTTGTCACGCGCAGGCGTGGAGCGTGGCGGAGGTCCTGCGCTGCCTGGTCGCGGTGGCCGGGGACGAGGGCGCGTGACCTGGGGCGCGAACGGACCTCATCAACAGGGCGAAGGCACCGACCTCGGTCCGGTACGCTCGGGTGGATGAGCACCTCGGAGCCCCGGGAGGAGGTCGACGCGGTCCGTGTCCTCGACCACCTCATCGCGCGGGCGGTGAAGACGCGGGCCAGTGACGTGCACATCGAGCCGCGGCGGGAGGGGCTCCAGGTTCGCTTCCGCATCGACGGGGTGATGACGCCGCAGGGCACCCTGCCGCCGGACCTGGCGCCGACGCTGGTGTCGCGCGTGAAAGTCCTGGCGCGCATGGACATGACCGAGCGCCGGCTCCCGCAGGACGGGCAGTTCTCGCAGGAGAACGACCGGGGCTCGCTGACCCACCTTCGCGCGTCGACCTTCCCCAGCGTGCACGGCGAGACGCTGGTGCTGCGCGTGCTGCAGACGCACCAGCTCTTCCCGATGCACAAGATCGGGCTGGACGAGGGGCAGCGTCGGCGGCTGGAGGGGCTGTGTCACCGCACCAACGGCCTCGTCGTCGTGTGCGGCCCCACCGGCTCGGGGAAGACCTCGACCCTGTACTCGATGCTGCAGGTGGTCGACACCGCGCGCCGCAGCGTGATCACGCTCGAAGACCCGGTGGAGGTCGACCTCGCCGACATCACGCAGGGGCAGACCAACGCCCGCACCGGGTTCACCTTCGCCACCGGCCTGCGCGCCATCCTCCGCCAGGACCCGGACGTGATCCTGGTGGGGGAGATGCGCGACGGCGAGACCGCGCAGATCGCCGCCCAGGCGAGCCTCACCGGCCACCTGGTGCTCTCGACGCTCCACACCAGCGACGTCATCGAGACCGTCATCCGCCTCATCGACCTTGGGGTGGAGCCGTGGATCGTCGCCAATAGCCTCCTCGCCATCGTGGCCCAGCGCCTGGTCCGCGTGCTGTGCAGCTGCGCCAGCGCGACGGAGCAGGGCCACGACGTGTTCGACGACGCCGGCGAGCTGCTCCTCGCCCGCGGCACCAGCGTCCGCAACCCCAAGGGCTGCCCCAAGTGCCACGACACCGGCTACCGCGGGCGCGCCGGCATCTTCGAGACGGCGGTGGTCGACGACGAGCTGCGCGAGCTGATCAAGGCACGCGCGCCCAAGAAGGCGTTCTTCGACAACCTCCGCAAGGCCGGCCACATCGGCCTGCGCCAGGCCGGCATGCGCCGCGTGAAGGAGGGGACCACCTCGCTCGAGGAGGTCCTGCGCGTCACCTGACGGGGCCTGTCAGTGGCAGCTGCGGTCCGCCCCGCGGTCCGCCGCCGGAGCGGCGCCGCGCGCCGCTCGCCGCGCGCGCGTCGACCGGAGGAGCGACCTCGTCGTCACGTGCGGCTTGTTCGTCGTCGGCCCGTGCGTGAGAACCAGCCGCCACAGGAGCCACGCCAGCGCGACGGCGCACGTCGCCAGCGCGGCGACGTCCTGCGCGCTCACGCCAGCCCCAGGCCCAGCAGCCTGCCCACCTGGTAGACCGCCAGCGACGCCACGTAGGCGAGGACGGTCATGTACGCCACCATCAGGCCCGCCCACTTCCAGGAGCCGGACTCGCGGCGCACGACGGCGATGGTGCTCATGCACTGGCAGGCGAGCACGAAGAAGACCATGAGGGAGACGCCCACCAGCGGCGTCATCAGCGGCGTCCCGTCGGTGCGGCGCGCGTCGCGCAGGGCGTCGCGCAGGGGCTGGCTCTCCTCGTCGGCGCTGCCGACGTCGAAGACGATGCCCAGGGTGGAGACGAACACCTCGCGCGCGGCAAAGGCGCCGATGATGCCGACGCCGATGCGCCAGTCGAAGCCCAGCGGCTCGATCACCGGCTCGATGACGTGCCCCAGGCGACCGCCGGCCGAGTGGCGCAGCGCCTCGCCGGCCTCGGCCTGCTCGGCGAGGGCGATCGCCGCGTCGCGCTCCTCGCCCTCGGGGGTCGAGGCGGTGATGGCGTCGCGCTTCGCCTCCCACCGCGCCGCGGCCTCGTGGTCCTTGGGGTAGCTGAGCAGCCCCCAGATCACGATCGACAGCGCGAGGATGACCGTCCCCGCGTCGGTGAGGAAGCGGCGGACGCGCTGCCAGGTCGCGAGGAGCACGTCGCGCAGGCTGGGCATGCGGTAGGGCGGCAGCTCGAGGACGAAGGTCGGCCGCGGCCCCTTGAGCACGGTGCGCCGCAGAACCGCCGCGGCGCCGAGGGTGGCGACGATGCTGAGCGAGTACATCGCGAGGAGGACCACCGCGCCGGTCGACAGGACGCCCATGACCCGCGAGCCGGGGGCGAACACGGCCGCGGTGACCAGCACGTAGACCGGCAGGCGCGCGCTGCACGAGGTCAGCGGCACCACCATCATGGTCAGCAGGCGATCGCGCCGGCTCTCCAGGGTGCGCGTGGCCATCACCGCGGGGATGGCGCAGGCGAACCCGGAGAGCATCGGCACGAAGGCGCGGCCGTGCAGGCCGACGCCGCCCATGACGCGGTCGATCACGAAGGCGACCCGCGCCAGGTAGCCCGAGTCCTCCAGCACCGTGATGAACGCGAACAGGAGCGCGATCTGGGGGACGAAGACCACGACGTTGCCCACGCCGGCCACGACGCCGTCGACCAGCAGGTCGCGCAGCGGACCCGCGGGCAGCAGCGATCGCACCAGGTCCTGGGTCGCGGCGACGCCGGCCTCGATCACGCTCACCAGCGGCTCCGACCATGCGAAGAGGGCCTGGAACACGATCAGCATGACGAGGGCGAAGACCAGGAAGCCCCACACCGGGTGCACCAGCACCGCGTCGACGCGGGCCGACCGGCTCTTCACGTCGTCCAGCGGGCCGCGCAGGCCCTGATCGAGGACGGCGTCGACGCGGCGGTAGCGCCAGCCGACCAGCTCCTCGTCGAGGCTCCACGCCGCGGCCTCGGCCTCCGCGTGGGCGGCGGTGACGGCGTCGCGCAGCGCGTCCGGCACCTCCAGCTCGTCGTCGCCGACCGAGAGCACCGCCCACACGGCCAGGACCCGCACCGCGCGCGCGTCCTCCGAGAGGGCGCTGGCGCGGACCGCGGCCTCGACCGGAGCCAGCGCGGCCACCATGCGCTCGGGCATGTCGGGCGGCGACGCCTCGTCGTCGGCGCGGGCCAGCGCCCGCTCGACCGCCGCCTGGAGCTCGTCGATGCCGCGGTGCTTGGTCGCGGCGGTGGTCACCACCTCGCAGCCGAGGTCGCGTCCGATGCGCTCGGCGTCGACCTGGAGCCCGGCGGCGTCGGCCTCGTCGATCATGTTCAGGGCGAGGACCACCGGCCGACCGGCGTCGATCACCTGGGTCGCCAGGTAGAGGCCGCGCCGCAGCGCGGTGGCGTCGGCGACCACCACCACCGCGTCGGGCGTCGGGCCGCCCCGGCCGAGGAGGGCGTCGACCGCGATGCGCTCCTCCGCCGAGCGCGCCGTCAGGCTGTAGGTGCCGGGGAGATCGACGATGGCGACGTGGCGGCCGCCGGGAAGCGTCGTCGTGCCGACGCGGCGCTCGACGGTCACTCCGGGGTAGTTGCCGACCTTGGCCCGCGAGCCGGTCAGGCGGTTGAACAGCGACGTCTTGCCGGCGTTGGGGTTGCCAGCGAGGAGCACGGTCGGCTGGCGCGGGGCGCCGCCGCTCGACGGCGCCGCGGCGGTCACGCCGGCTCGACCTCGACACCAGCCGCCTCGGCCCGGCGAATGCTCAGCCCGTAGCCGCGCACGCGCAGCTCCAGCGGATCGCCCAGCGGCGCGCGCCGCCTCACCTCGACCCGCGTCCCCGGCACGAGGCCCATCTCCAGGAGGCGTACCACCGTGCGCCGCTCGCCGCGGACGCGGCGCACGACGGCGGCGCCGCCGACGGCGACGTCGCTCAGCGGGCAGGTGGACATGGAGGGCGCGGCGTCGAGCGGCATGGTGGGCTGTTCGGGAAACTGAACATCGTTATCAATAACGGAGGAGCGGCCGCGAATCCAGGCGAAAGAGGCGGATCGAGACGGATCAGCGCGCCTCGAGCGACGCGATGGCGGTGCAGGGCGCGCCGCCCGGCACCGCCAGCCGGCGCGCGAGGGCGCAGGTGCGGACGGCACGGGCGACGTCGTGCACGTCGCCGCCGACCAGCGCGGTCTCTGCCGTGCGGCGCGCGCGCTCGGCGAGCGTCGACAGCTGCCAGGCCGGTAGCTCGTCGCGGTGAGCCTCCAGCACGCGCATCAGCTTCGGCGAGGGATCGGCGGCCGCGACCCAGGCGCCGCCCATCGCCAGCACCGCGCGCAGCCAGGCCGCGTCGATGGCGCTGGCGATGGCAGGGTCGACAGGCGTGTCGGTCCAGCAGGGCATCGCGGGGTCAGCCGGGCCGAGGTCGGCGGTGGTGAGGGCCCTCTGCGCGATGCGGCGGGCCAGCTGCTCGTGGGGCGCGTCGCCGAAGCGCGCGTCCGCCTCGCCGTCGGTCAGGCGCTTCGCCAGCGCGGCGCACGCGGACCGCCGCTCCTCGGCCTCGCGGGCGGCCTTCTCGCGCGCTGCCTTGTCGCGGGCGGCGCGGGCGAGCTCGGC
>JBKJLX010000384.1:0-3435 GCA_046596645.1 Polyangiaceae bacterium | reverse complement strand
AACCTCTCGCGCCAGGCCGTGAAGGGCGTCGTCACCGGCAAGCCGGTCGCTTCCGGCGGCACCCTGGGTCGCGAAAAGGCGACCGCCCAGGGCGTCGTCCACTGCATCACCTACTGGGCCGCCGACAAGGGCTTCGACCTCCAGGGCGCCACGCTCAGCGTGCAGGGCTTCGGCAACGTCGGGTCCAACACCGCCGTCCTCCTGTCACGGCTCGGCGTGTCGACGATCGCGATCGGCGACCACACGGGCTACCTCTTCAATCCGGAGGGCTTCAACCCGCACAAGCTGCAGGACTACGTGAAGAAGAACGGGTCCATCAAGGGCTACCCCGCCGGCAAGGTCGTCAGCCGCGAGGAGTTCTTCCGGATCAAGGCCGACATCTTCGCGCCCAGCGCGCTCGAGGGTCAGATCGGCGAGACCGAGGCGAAGGACCTGCAGGTCAAGCTCATCGCCGAGGGCGCCAACGGCCCCTGCACCCCCGAGGGCGAGAAGATCCTCCTCGAGCGCGGAATCGACATCCTGCCCGACGTGCTCGCCAACGCCGGCGGCGTCACCGTCAGCTACTTCGAGTGGCTGCAGAACAAGCGCAGCGAGTTCTGGACCCTGGAAGAGGTCGACGAGCGCCTGGAGAAGATGATGCGCCGCGCCTACAAGGAGACGATGGAGATGATGCGGCAAAAGCGCTGCTCCATGCGCGTCGCCGGCTACGCCGTCGCACTCAACCGCCTCGCCGCCGTCTACCGCGAGCGCGAGATCTTCCCGTGACCGATCGCTGACGGCGGCGACGGCCGGCGGCTTCAGCCCTTGATGGCGAGGAGCGGCGTCACCACCGCGCGGCCGTCGGCGACGCGAAGCTCGGTCGCCGCCTTGGCCTGCTTCCACTTCACGGTGGCCAGCGCGAGCACACCGTCGCCGGAGGCGACGCGAGAGCTGATCTCGCCGACGGGCGTGCCGTCGACGGTGGCGACCGGCGCGCCCACCGCGGGGAGCGCGGCGCCGTCGATCGCCAGCTGCACCAGCCGGCGCGGGGGGTGCCCGCGCTCCTGCATCATGAAGACCGCCTCCTGGCCCAGGTAACAGCCCTTGGAGAAGGAGACGCCGTCGGCCTCGACCGAAGCCTCCTGCGGGTAGGCGGTGTGATCGAAGTCGACGCCGTACGCGCCGACGCCGAGCTCGACGCGCGTGCGCTCCCAGCCCTCGGCAGTCGCGCGCAAGACGCCCGGCGTGGCGGTGGCGGCGAGCAGGAACGGCTCGACCAGGCGCGGCTCGCCGGCAATGACCGCTGCCGGCCCGCCGGCGCGGCGGCCGACCCCCGCGCGGAGCCCGGCCTCGCGCGCGGCCTCCGCCAGGCGCTCCGAAGCAGGCCCCAGCGCGAGCACGAACGCCCAGTCGCCGGGCGCGCGGCCGATCTCGCAGGCTTCCATGATCAGGTAGCGGTCGAGCGCCTCGGTCAGCTCCGCCGCGCGACCGGCTGGCACGAACGCCATCACGTCGCCGGCGCTCACCAGGAGCCACATCTCGGCGGCGATCTTCCCTGTCTTCCCGACGTGGAGGCCGTAGGCAGCGCCGCCGACCGGGACCTTGGCGACGTCGCACGTCACCATGCCGTTCAGCCACTGCACCCGGTCCTTGCCGGTGACGACAAGCGCGTCGAGCGGCACCTCGAGGAGCAGCGCGCCCTCGCGCGCGGCGGTGAGCTCCGCGTCGACGGTCACGCGGCGCCTCCCAGGGACGCGGCGGTGTCCGCGCCGTCGGCGACCTTGAGCCAGATCGCGCTCTGATCGCCCTCGTAGCAGACCTGCCCCTCGTGCTTGAACTCGAACGAGTACCTGACGAAGTGGCGGGAGGTGCCGAGGCGCAGCTTGGTGGCGATGCAGGTGCAATCGATGGGCGACCCCGGCTCGACCAGCTTGCGGAAGACGCCCTTGTGGAGGTGCGTGCCGTAGCCGACCCAGCCCTCGGAGTGGCGGAGACCCATCAGGTAGTAGGCGTGGACGAAGCCGATCATCCCGGTCGCGTGGACCATGATCGCGCCCGCGACGTGGCGCGGGTGACGCACCGGGTGCGCGCGCTGCGACGACGTGAGGGGCAGCGGGCGGTCGGTCGGCATGCGGCAACGGACCATGTTCCGCTCGCGATCGATCTCCTCGATGCGGTCGACGAAGAGGACCTCGGGGTCGTACGGGCAGTCGGCGAGGAACGCGTCGTCGAAGAGGTAGGGCGTCTCGGGGAGCGTGATCACGGCCATTGGGGCGTACCAGCGGGGGCGGGCCCCCGCAACGTCACGCGAGCCTGTTTCCAGGCGTTCTCATGGCCGACGGGCGACGACGATCGCGTTCGCCTTGAAGGCGCCGCGGCCCGCCTCCGCCACGTCGACCCGGAAGCCCTCGGCCTCCAGCAGCGCGCCCATCTCGGCGATGGGCCAGGCGTGAACGCCGCCGCCGCGGTTCCAGCCGAGCCGCACCATCCAGCGATCGAGGGTCTCGGCGAGCCGCCCCTTCTGCGCCGAGGGATCGAGCTCGCGGATGACGATGGTCGCCGCCGGAGCGACGGAGTCCGCGATGCGCTGGAGCCACTCCCGCTGCTCGTCGATCGGGACGTAGTGGAGGACGTCGATCAGGGCGACCGCGTCGGCGCCCGCCACGTCGAAGGTTCGGGCATCGCCCTCGACGACGGTGGCGCCGGGCAGGTCCTCGAGGAGGTCGCGCGCCACGACAGCCTTCTTCACGTCCCACTCCACGGCGCGGATCTTCGCCTCCGGGGCGCGCGCGGCGAGCAGCGCGGCGAGGAGGCCCATCCCCGCGCCGAGGTCGACCACGTCGCGACGGCCGGCGAGCGCGGTGAGCGCCAGCGGGTACGCCGGATCGAGCTTCACCTTCCATCCGCCGTAGCCGCGGTACCAACCGGGCAAATAGTCGAGACGCTCCTCCAGCGCGAAGCGCTCTCCCTCCTCCAGCTCGCGATCGGGGTCGCGCGCGCGGCGTGCCCGGGCGACCGCCCGCGCCGCCAGGAGGGAGATGGGGATGGCGAGGGTCAAGCCCACGGTGAAGCTGCCCAGGACGAAGTCCGCCGCCAGCCGCTTTGCCAGCTCCTCGGCAGGGGTGGCGCGGACCTCGGTCAGCGAGATGGCCAGCCACTCCCCTGCCCGCATCATGTGCCCCAGCTGCAGGCTGGCGAAGATGATGAGCGGCGTGAACGGCGGCATCGTCACCTGCGCCGCCAGGACGACCGCCACGCGGTTCATGCGGAACAGGGTGGCCGAGGTGATCGCGATCAGGTTCTGGAAGCCATAGAAGGGGCTGCACCCCACGACGACCCCCCAGAACACGGCGATCCCGATACGGAGCGGACTCGATCGCTCCTGCACCAGCGTCCGCCACGAGCGCCGGAACCACCGGCGCGCGCGGACGCCGTAGGGGACCGAAGGCGGCCGGG
>JBKJLX010000236.1:0-9243 GCA_046596645.1 Polyangiaceae bacterium | reverse complement strand
GCCGACGCCGATGGCCCTCCGCAAGGACGCGCTGCAGGTCGCGACGCGCATCATGCAGGAGACGGTCGCCATCGCGCACCGCTACCCGCCGTATGGCCGTGGCACGGTCGGTATGGTCCACATCCACCCCAACGGCCGCAACGTCATCCCGGGCCAGGTGAAGTTCTCGATCGATCTCCGGAATGTCGACTCCGAGCGGCTCGACACCATGGACCGTGAGATCCGCGCGTTCATCGCCGCCACCTCGACGGAGACGGGGCTGCCGATCTCGATCGAGCAGGTCTCCTATTTCCCCCCCTGCCCGTTCGAGCGCGGCTGCATCGACGCGGTCCGGAGCGGCGCCGAGACCCTCGGCTACTCGGCGATGGAAGCCGTGAGCGGCGCCGGTCACGACGCCGTCTACATGGCGCGCCTCGCCCCCGCGGGGATGATCTTCGTCCCCTGCAAGGACGGGATCAGCCACAACGAGATCGAGGACGCGAAGCCCGAGCACCTCGAGGCGGGTTGCAACGTCCTCCTTCACGCGATGCTGGACCGCGCCAAGGCCGTGCGCTGAGCCGGAGCCATGCGGGCGACCGCAGGAGGTGTGCTCGAGCCAGGCTCAGGTCGCCGCGGTCATCTTTCCGATGCCCACATTGGCGATGTCGGCGATGAGCGCCGCAGCGAGGATCGAACCGGCGACGCGCGTCGCTCCTGGCGCGGCGACGTAGGCCATCGTCAGGCCGGCGGCCGCCCAGACCGCGACGCAGCGCGGGCAGGTCAGGAGCTCACCCACCGCACGGGTGAAGCCACCGGCGTCGGTGCGCGCGTGCTCCTTCACCTCGTGTGGCTTGGCACCCGGCTCGACCTCGGTGAAGGGGGCGCGAACCGCGCGCGTGACCTTGTCCCGGGTCACCAGACGGGCGATCCGGGTGGTCGCGAGGCCGAGAAGCAGGAGGTCCGAGGGGGGCATCCGCCCAGGCGAGGTCTTGCCCGCGAGCCTGAGGACGGCGGTCCCCACCGCCGAGGCGGCGGCGAAGGTCCCCATGAAGCGGAGGTATTCGGGTAGGGGCTCGCGCTCGTGGCCGCGACCGACGTTCTGGAGGGTGTTCACGCCCCGGCAAGGTGCGAGAAGGGGGCCGTCCCGGAGAACCGCCGGTGGACGACCGATTCTCGGTGGAATTTCGGCCGCCCCGGCGTCGCCGTTGAGGGGAACTGTCACACCGCGGCGGCGGCGCACGCTGGGAGCACCGATGGGGTCACCGCCGGTGCGACATCGGGCCTCGGCGAGCACTGTCCCCAGTAGCAGCACCCCGAGTAACACACTGCCCGAGTGGGGCGCCGCGGGCGCGCAGGCGCTCAGCCGCGGCGCAGGTGCTGCTCGAGCAGGGGCAGCCGGTCGTTGCCGAAGAACATGGCGTCGCCGACGAACATCGTCGGCGCGCCGAAGGCCCCCCGCGCGACCGCCTCGTCGGTGGACGCGCGAAGCCGATCCTTGGTCACCTGCAGATCGATCCCGGCGACCACCGCCGCGCCGGCGAGCCCGGCCGAGCTGGCAACCTCTGCGATGACGTCGTCGCTCGCCACGTCGAGGTCCTTCACCCACGCCGCGTCGAAGAGCGCGAGCGCCAGGTCACGCACCGCCTCCTGCGAGCCCGTCCCCTCGACGTGCGCCAGCGCGCGCTGGGTGCGCAGGCTGTTCAGCGGAAAGCGGGAGGGCACCGACACCGCGACGCCGTAGTGCTTCGCCCAGCGGTGCAGGTCCTCCATCAGGTAGCGGGCCTTCGCCGGGATGCGAGCGGGCATCTCGTTCCCCGTCGCCTTGAACACCGCCCCCAGGAGGAAGGGACGCCACTGCACCGTGGCGCCCGTCCGCTGGGCCAGGGCGTCGATCTGTGTCACCGCGAGGTAGCTGTAGGCGGAGGCGACGTCGAAGAAGAGCTCGATGGTGGCCGGCTGGGTCATCCTTCGCGCGAGGATACTCCCGCCGCGAGTCCTCCGCCTCGTGGAGTCGGAAGTGCTCCTCCCCACGGACTTCCATCGAGACCTGACCGGAGAAGGACGGGGCGCAGATGGCAGCGCGCTCGCGGGAGCGGTGCGGAAGAGGGGGCTGCAGGCAAGCCCCTCGGCAGCTCAGCGGCCCAGGTCGACGACGACGCCGAGGTCGTCGCCGCCGAGCGTCGGTTCGACGGCGGCATCGGCCATCGACCCCGAGCCCGGGTCCGCGTCGCGCTTCCGGTTGGGGCCGAACGAGTAGAGCAGCGCGCGACCGCGCTCCCCCTCGCTGGGCTGCGCGAGGATCCAGTAGGGCTGGCCCCAGGGGTCGAGGAAATATCCGCGACGATCACGCCGACCTCCCTCCGCGTCCTCGGCCGGGGTCGCGCGCCCTTCGAGGAAGCCGCCAGCGTCGCCGAAATGGAGGTACCGCTCGCGCGTCGCGGTGAAGATGCGCTTGTGAACGCGCTGCTTGGCGAGCAGCTTCGGCCGCACGGCGCCGCCCGTCCTCAGGTCGGTGGCGAGGAGCTGCAGCTCGGCGGCGGCCAGCGCGACGCGCTCCGGCTGGTCGCCCCGCGTGGCGAGCTCGACGGCGGGGCCGAGGAGCGCGGCGGCCACGAGGGCGCCGGCCGCGAGCGACACGCCACGACGCGCGCCGTCGGCGATGCGGTCGGGGCCCGCTCGTCGCAACGACACGTCGACGACGAACGAGAGGCCAAGCGCCAGCTCGGCGAGCTCGCCCGCCAGGTCGAAGGGATACGCGACCTCGAGCAGAGCGACCGCGATGAATCCCGGCGCGAGGATGCGCGCCGGCGCCAGCGCTGCGACGAACCTGCTGCGTGACGCGACGATCGGGGCAAGAGCCCCGTACCCGAGCGCGATGACGACCACCTGCCAGCGGGAGTCGAAGATGTCCTTCAGCAGGTTGTGGAGGTTCGCCTCCTGCTGGTAGTTGCGCTCGAGAAAGATCTCCGGCGGCACGAAGCCGGCGACGCGCTGGCCCCAGGAGATCTCCTCACCGGCGACGAAGGCACAGAAGGCGGCGACGCCGCCGTCGCCCAGCCGCTCCAGGGCCCGGACATGGGAAGGCGACGACTCCGCGCGGCCGCGCACGGCGAGGTGCGCGGCGAGCAGGGACGCGATCAGGAACGCCGTGAACGTGGCCCATTCGCCCCATGCGTCCTCCGCCAGGAGCTGGCGATAGGCACTTGGCGAGACGATACCGAGGCCAATCCCGGCGAGGATGAAGGCCGCGGTCAGCCCGGCGGCGACACGCGGCCACGGCGCCGGGGGATAGGTCACTCCTCGCTGTCGTCGTCGCTGTCCTCGTCGTCATCGCTGTCGGAGTCGTCATCGCTATCGGAGTCGTCGTCCGAGTCGCAGCCGATGACCAGCGGCACCGCATGCTGCGGAACGCCCATCGCCGCGGTGGACGCGACGGTGTCGGCGACCGCGACGTCGGCGTGCTCGCCGTCGTTGTGCTCGCCCTGGTCGTCGCTGTCCTGGTCGTCGCTGTCCTGGTCGTCGCTGTCGTGGTCGTCGCTGTCGTGGTCGTCGCTGTCCTGGTCGTCGTCCTCCTGGCAGGCGACCGGCGCCTCGTCCGAAGGCACCGGGGGGGTGGCTTCCTCCTCCGGGGTCTCGGAGGTGACGATGGCGGAGGGAGACGAGCCGGCCCACAGGGAGAGACGACCCATGTCCACCGTGGCCCCGCCGCTCTTCACGTGGACGGTGGTCTGGAGCTCGCCGGAAACGGAGCGGAGGACGATCGGCACCGCGGCGCCGTCGACGTCCACCGCCATCTTGTAGTCGTGACCCTTCTTCAGGGAGAGCTCGAAGCGCCCCTCCCGATCGACCGCGACTGCGCGGGAGCGGCCGGCGCCGTCGATCACGATCACGCTCTCGACGCCGGTCATCGTCGCAGGATCGAGGCTGCCGCGAACCTCCGACGTGCTCGGTGCGTCGGCGCCGCAGCCCGAGGCACTGCAGATACCGAGCGTCAGGATGCCGAGGAAGTGACGTCGCATGGCTTGCTCCGATCCAAAGCGGTCACCCGACGACCACACGGCCAGGCTACGAGCGGCTGACGCGGAGCACAACGCCGGGAATCACGGGAACTCCGGGAAGGGATCCCCGGTCGCCCAGCGGTAACGGAAGCCAAACTGACCGATGTCGGTTCCCGCGAGGCGCAGCGAGTCTGGGCTCGCCACCACGGCCATGATCGAGAGCGAGGCATCGAGGTGGTGGGTGATCGACACGCCGAGCTGCGGGCCGACGCGGACGATCACCGCGTCGCGCTCCGGAACCTCGACCAGCTCCACGGCGGCGCCCACCTTGAGCCCACGGTCCGCGCCGAACGCGTGGACGTAGCCGGCGCGCTGGCGCAGCGCCCAGGGAGGCTCGACCACGACGTGCAGGAGCTGGTCGTAGACGTCGTACTCGCTCGGCACCCCGAGCATGTGGAACGCAGCGACCGATCCGACGATGGCACCGTCGCCGATCGGAAGCGCGCCCGAGAGCTCCCCTTCCAGCGAGAAGTAGCGAGAGTTTGGCTCCTCGTCGAAGCTGATGGTGTCGTCGGTGTACGTCTCCGCCCTGACCAGGTAGGAGTTGGAGGGGCCGAAGGAATACCGGCCGCCGAGCCGCAGCTCGGCCTGGGGGAGCACGAAGCGGAGGCCCGTATAATTCGAGGCGGTGCCGGTCGAGATGCGGCTCTGCACCTCGACGCCGAGCCAGCGCCAGTGCGGCTTGCCGTAGCCGAGGGCGAGCGTGGGTCGGATGTAGACGAGGCCGGCCTCGAACACGGCAGCCGCGAAGGGTCGAGACTTGCCACCGGACCAGTAAGGCTGCTTGCCGACGACGCCGAGGGCGTTCGACGGATCGGTGTCGGAGATGGTCGACGGCACCTCGCCCGGGTCCTGAGCGGACGCCGTCGCCGCGGCGAGCCCGCAGGTGAGGACCGCGACGATCGACGCGACTCGGTGGAGGATCCTGCGGCGCATCAGAACGTCCCCACGAAGGTGCCCGAGGTCGGCCCGGGCACGAACGTGACCGACAGGTCGCCGCCGCGCCGGTCGACGGCGCCCGACTCCTCGGGGACCTCCTCGCGGTAGTGGAGCAGCCACGGCAGACCGAGGCCGACGACGGTGCCCACGACGGCGCCGGTCGCGACGTCGCTCGCGTAGTGGTTGTCCGACATGATCCGCAACACACCCGTGGTTCCTGCGAGGCCGAAGGCGCCGATGCACGCGACCGCATCGCCGGCTGCCGAGTCGTACAGGTCGAGGTATGCGTGGTGCATGCAGGTGAGACTCGCCGCCGCGAAGGCCGTCGACGTGTGCCCGCTGAAGAAGCTGCGGTTCAACGAGTCGTCGTCGCAATCGTCGGTTCGCGACGTCACCGGGTCGTCCTCGCACTCGTCGCTGTAGGGCCTCTCGCGCGCGGCGATACCCTTCACCAGGGAGGTGACGCCCGCGGTGACGGCGAACGTCTCCACGTCGATCGCCGCCATCTGGTAGGCGACGCTCCCCTTGCCGCGACCCCACCACGCGACGACGACGGCGTCGAACGCGACGTAGTTCATGCTGAAGACGAGGGTCAGGTCGGAGGCGTCGTCGGCGGTCTTCCGTGACTGCGCACCGTCGAGGCGCAGCGCGTCGCGCACGCCGGAATCGATCCCGTTCTCGCCAGTCCAGCGACCGCCGCCGGTGGGGATGAGCAGCCCGCCGATCGCCAACGTTCCGAACACGCCGGTGGCGACGTACTCGCCGGTGCGAAATTCGGGATAGCGCCAGGTGAACGGGTCCCGGACGGCAGGCTTGCCCAGCGGGCGCACCGGGGGCTCAACGACGGGTGCAGAAGACGTGCTGCTCGATGCCAGAGGCGGCGGTGCAGCGGGCGGCGGCGCTGCGGGCGGCGGCGCTGCGGCGCGCGTGGCCGGCGCAGGCGCTGGCGTGTCCTGTGCCCGCGACGTGGACGGCAAGCACACCACGATGGCCGCAGCCGCGGCGATATGGCGTGCCTCACGGCCGGATGAACGATGCGAAATCATGGGGTGCGACAGACATTTACACCAGAACAGGGCGGCTGACCGCCCGCCAAGCACGGTGCATGCCTGGCCCGATGGGCTTGCTGACAGCGTCATCGCGCGCGCGCGGCCTCGGCGTCGCGAGGGGCGAGGTCGAGGAGCAGCGCGTCGATGTCCGACCGCGCGGACGCGAACCCTTGGGGCAGCCGCTCCGTCGCCGTTCCCAGCAGCGCCCGGGTCGCGGCGAGGGTGCCACCACCGCGCGCGATGGCGCGTGCCGCGAGGCGCCGTCCCAGCGGCGAGCCGACGAGCGACAACGTCGCCTTCGACCAGGTGAAGGTCGGCGCCCCGCGGTCGGCGGTCGCGAGATCGGTCAGCGGCGTGCCCGCGAGCAGCGCCGACACCGCACCGTGGTAGTCGTCCAGGGAGATGCCTGCGATCCCATCCACCATCTTCACCAGCGGGACGCGCATGCGGTCGATCTGCACCTTGCGCACCTCGGGCCACGCCGAGAGCCGCTTCGACACCGGCACGCCACGGAACGACGCCGAGCCCGTCCACCAGCGCAGCGTGCAGTCGGTGCGAAACGCCTCCAGCACCCGCGAGAGCAGGGCGTGCCGGCACAGCGCGTCGAGCGGGGTCCGGCACGGCGGCACCGCAGCGCACAGCTCGCGCACGAGCCCGAGGAGACGTGCATGACGCGCCCGCGTGAGCGGCCCCGAGAGCCCGTGGTTGGTCACCTGCACGAGGTCGTTGAAGGCGGCGACGAGCGCCCACTCGGCGGGCGAGATGTCGGGCAGCGTGTCGATGGCGACCAGCTGCCGCGCGACGCGCACTCGCGCGACATCGATGCGAGTGCGGAGATCGTCGTCGACGATGCGGCGTCCCTCGCCGAAGCGGAGCGCCAGCCGGGGCCCGACGGGGCGCACCGGCAGGAGGGTGCCGCCGAGCACCAGCGGTCCCACCACGGCCTCCGCGAGCTCCTCGAGACGCACCCCGTCCTCGGTCGCCATCAGTCCGCCTCGGGAATCGCCTCGCCGGCCGGCCCCACGTCGCGCATGGGGCGGAAGCCCGCGCCCTCCAGCTGCACCTCGGGCAGCTCGGTGACGAGCGCGCTCTCGATGTTGGCGGCGGCTAGCGGCGCCCAGGCGTGCGCCTCGAGCAGCGCCGTCTCCAGCGGGACGAACGCCGCGCCGGAGATGCCGACCGCCCGGCCACCGCGATGCAGGAACACCACCTGGCCGCTGGGCGCGCCCAGGGCGCGGTAGAGCACCTCGGGCGACACCGACGGCAACGGGTCGAATCCCGCGGGAACGAACAGCCCCGGGTGCACCTCGCGGAAGAACTCGCCGACCGGGATCGCCTCGATGCCCGTGGCGTTGCGGACGAAGGCGCCCTCGCTCGTGACGGCGATGGTCGCGCGCCGCAGCGTGTCCGGTCCCAGCACGTAGGCGATGCGGCGCAGCACCGGCAGCTCCTCGTTGGAGACCCAGGTCGCAGTGACGCTGCGCCACGGCTCGGTGGACGGCACCAGGCGGAGCGCGAGCGCCACCACGTCCGGCGCGCCGGTGCGTGTCGCCACGCTCGAGGCTTCGCCCTCCAGTCGCAGGGTCACCCGCGCGAAGCCGGTGAGCGCCCCCAGCGCCGGCAGGCGCTCCAGCTCGAGCGGCAGCTGGCCGTGCCCGCGGAACAACACCAGCCCCCCGGCCGGGAAGACCGGGCACGCGCGGAGGTTCACCGGGTGGCGAAAGCCGATCTCCACCGCCGCGCCGTCCGATGCCGGCTGGAACACCCCGAGGCCGGGGGTCTTCGAGAGGAGCGGCACCATGCGCGCCGGCAGACCGGGGATGCGGAAGAGGTATCGCCGCACCGGGCCTTCGTCGAAGCTCGACTCCGGCGGCCACTCGCCCACCGCCACCTCGCCGTCGACCTGCGAGCGGACGAAGTACGCGATCAGCGCCGGACCCAGGCCGTGCTCGGCGCAGATCCACTTGGGCCCGGGTTCACGCGCCGTCGCCGGGTCGACGTGGGGCTCGAGCCGCAGCAGCAGCGAGCGCACCTCGACGCGGCGTTCGACGTCGTACGCTTGGGAGAACTGGTTGTGGTAGAGCGCCAGCGCCGACTCGGTCGCCGTGATCTGGGGCACGTCGTAGCCGAAGGGCGCCGCGCCATCGCGGTACTGCACGAAGTGCCGGCTGGTGCCGGTGAACGTGTAGCCGCCGGCGAGCCGCGCGACCTCCGCGATGCGATCCATCCGATCGGCGCTGTCCGCCCCGAAGGTCAGGACGACCTCGCGCGCGCCTAGCTTGGATTTGACCACCTCGACCGAGAGCGACCGGAGGATGTCCTCCAGCGAGCCCCCCTGGGTGTAGAGGGCGAGGAACGCGACGAGCCGATCGAGCGACGGCAGCAGCACCAGCCCCTTGGCGCCCATCGCGACACCCTTCGCGTCCAGCCCGAGCCCCGGGGTTCGGAGCCGGGTCTGATGCACGGCGACGCGGTCCAGCATCTCGTCGGGACGGTACGGCCAGCGACCCGACGCCGGAAGCGAATATTGTGTCCCCGTCGCCGCACCTGACGGCGCGGATCGATGTCGTGCGGCCCTGGCGGCTTGCCGGCCAGCGAGAGGCTTCGTACGCTCCCCCGAGGGATCTTCGGGATGGACTCGACCGACCGGACCGCTGGCCGCATCGCCGGTCGGTTTCGCCTCGATCAGGTGGTCGGGCGCGGGGCGGCAGGGATCGTCTACCGCGCCATCGACGAGGTCGAGGGCGGCACGGTCGCCGTGAAGATCCTCGCCGAGGTCGGCGTCGACGAGGACGAGCGCATCCGCCTCCTGCGAGAGGGGCGCATCCTAGGAGACCTGCGCGCCGACGGGATCGTGGGCGTGGTCGCCTTTGGCTCGCTGGAGGAGCCGTTCGTCGACCCCTACGGTCGCCAGCTCGAGATCGACACGCCCTGGGTGGCGATGGAGTGGCTCGACGGCGAGGACCTCTCGGTGCGCAGCAAGCGCGCCCCGCTGGAGCTCGACCAGGCTCTCGACGTGGCGCGCCAGGTGGCCGAGGCGCTCGCCGTCGCCCACGACGCAGGGGTCGTCCACCGCGACATCAAGCCCTCCAACATCATCCTCCTCGCCACGGAGGACGGCCACCTCCGCACCAAGCTGGTCGACTTCGGGGTGGCCGCCGCGAGCGACGTGCACCTCTCCAACGTCGCTGACCGACCCATGATCGGGACCCCCGATT
>JBKJLX010000771.1:0-11292 GCA_046596645.1 Polyangiaceae bacterium | reverse complement strand
ATGGCCGATGACCTTGCCGTCGAGCACGTTTAGCGCGGCGAACAGCGTCCTCGTGCCGTTGCATTTGTAGTCGTGTGTCATCGTGCCAGCGCGGCCCTTCTTGATGGGCAGACCGGGCTGGGTTCGATCAAGGGCACCCCGGAGCTGGTGTCGCGCTGCCCGGCCTCCGAGCAGCTCGTCGTCCGCTTCGTCAACGAGGGCGAGGTGAAGGGCGGCGGGCGCCACTACATCACCTGCTCCGGCGACGTGGGCCAGTAGCCGCGACCGGTCCTCGCCTCGCCTCGCTCGCCTCGCCTCGCCGGCGCGCGGGGTGACGCGACATGGCCGGGTGGTAGGATCTCGACGTCATGGCCGCCCGCGTCCCCGGTACCGCGACATACGCCGCCATCGAGGCGCTGCCCGAGAACCTGGTCGGGGAGATCATCGCGGGCGAGCTGTTCACACAGGCGCGACCGCGCGGTCCGCACACGGCCGCTGCGTCCATCCTCGGCGAGGAGCTGGGCCCCCCCTTCCGACGAGGGCGCGGTGGGCCGGGTGGCTGGATCCTGCTCGACGAGCCGGAGCTGCACCTCGGCGGAGGCCCCGACGTCCTGGTTCCCGACATCGCGGGGTGGCGTCGCGAGCGGCTCCCGACCGTCGACGTGGCGTACTTCCAGAACGCCCCAGACTGGTGCTGCGAGGTCCTCTCCGACAGCACGCGCGCCCACGACCGCGTGCGCAAGGTGCCGATCTACGCACGCGAACGGGTGCAGCACGTGTGGCTCGTCGATCCCGCCGCGCATACGCTCGAGGTGCTCCGCCTCGACGGCGACGGCTACCGCCTGGCGCAAGCCGCCGACGGCGACGCGCCGGTGCGCGCGGAGCCCTTCGACGCGATCGAGCTCGAGCTAGGCCTCCTGTGGCGGGCCTGATCCCCCGCCGCTCCGTTCGTGGACCCCGCTCCGCCGCGTCGACCCAGACCCCACCAGAGCCCGGCGGGGGGACGGCGCAGAGCGCAGCCGCGGATCCGCCCGCAGGGTCAGGGTGCGAAAGAAGAGGTCACCCGCCTGGAAGCGCAGCGCCCCGCACCAGCGAAGCGGAACGATCAAACAGCACCCTGGCCCGGAGCGGCGTGAGCGGCGAGCAGTGCGCCGTCCCCCCGCCGGGCGACCTCAATCCGGCGTGAGCGGCGAGCAGTGCGCCGTCCCCCCGCCGGGCGGCCCTCAATCCCCTTCAAACTCGC
The DNA here is from genome assembly GCA_046596645.1 of Polyangiaceae bacterium. Classification (GTDB taxonomy): domain Bacteria; phylum Myxococcota_A; class Polyangia; order Polyangiales; family Polyangiaceae; genus JBKJLX01. The sequence goes on along the minus strand of JBKJLX010000771.1, from coordinate 10,070 downwards.
AGCGCGCGTCGCACGTCTCGAAGACGGTGATGCGCTGGAGCGGCGGCAGGGCCGGCTTGAGGCGGTCCCAGATCCACTTCGCGAGGTGCTCGCTGGTGGGGTTCTCCAGGCCTGCGACGTCGTTCAGGTAGTTGTGATCGAGCAGCTCGTGGAGGGGCGCCCAGGCGTCGTAGAGGTGGGCATAGTCCAGGAACCAGCCCGTCTCCTCGTTGACCAGACCGCGGATGGCGACCTCGACCTTGAAGCTGTGCCCGTGGAGGCGCGCGCACTTGTGACCCGCCGGGACCCTGGGAAGGAGGTGCGCGGCCTCGAAGCGGAACTCGTGGACCAGGCGGACGTGCATGCGTCGCTCTTACCACCGCGATACGCTCGGCGCCGCATGAGCAAGACGCTGGTCTGCCGCTGCGAGGACGTGACCCTCCACGAGCTGGAGACCGCGATGCAGCGCGGGCACCGGGACGTGGAGTCGGTGAAGCGGTACACCGGCTTCGGGACCGGCTGGTGCCAGGGCAAGTGGTGCCTCGCCCTCTGCGCCCGCCTCATCGACGAGCGCGGCGGCGACGCGAGCCAGCCCTTCACCGCGCGCCCGCCCTACCGCCCGGTGCGCTTCGCCGACCTGGCCGGGCTGGACGACGTGGGACTCTCGGGGAAGGACGGCGACGCGGCCCAGGCAACGAGCCACGGATCGGGCGTGCAGGTCGTCGATGGCATCGAGGTCAGGCCATCCTCGGAAGGCGCTGATGGCGGAAACAAAGCGCTGGAAACCCGCTCCAGGCGGGGCTAGATCGCCGCCACCATGCCGCAGCAGCCCCAGGTTCGTGCGAAGAAGAAGCGTCGGGACACGAAGCGCCTCGCGGCGTGGCGTGCCAAGCAGGAGAAGCAGGAGCAGCGCGAGCCCGTCCCCGCCAAGAAGGCGTGATCCCGCCGGCGCCGCGGCCCGCACGAGGCCGCGGCGATCAGAGCGGTGAGAGCATCCCTGGAGGGTTGCTACCGCGCGGCGCCTCACCGGGGACCCACCCCGAGCAGCCGCCGAGGTTCACCGCGAGCTCGAAGGCGCTCTCCGACCAGTACTTGCCGATGGCGTCCGCCGCGTACGCGACGGCGCGCTCGCGCAAGCTCGGATCGACCGCGAGCAGCTCGCCCAGATCGGGTCCGACCACCAGGCGGCTGACCGGGCTCTTGGCGAACGCCTTGCCGGTGGCGAAGGGGACCGCGAGCAGCTGTACGTCGACGTCCACGTCGATGAAGCCGGCCGCCTCCATCTCGTCCTGCAGGGTCTCGACGGATACGCGGGCGCCCGCGCAGCCGTCGGCGGCCTCGGCGACCGCCGGCTTGTCGTGCTTGAGCGAGAACTCGCGCACCAGGTCGAGCAGCTCGGGGAAGGACCCGCGCACCGGCAGGGTGACGACGACCTGCCCGCCCGGCTGGAGGACGCGCCGCATCTCGGCGAACAGCGACGCGCGCTGCGCCGGCGCGGCGAGCGGGTGGATGGCGACGGCGTGGGTGAAGGAAGCGTCGCCGAGCGGTGTCTCGGTCGTCGCCGCGTGCTCGTAGGCCACCGAGAGCCCCTGGGGCGCGTCGCGCAGGCGGGCAGTCCAGATGGCGGGCTCGGAGGCGTCGACCCCGACCAGGGCGTCGCCGCTCTCCAGGCGGGCGGCCACCGCCTGCTGGGCTGCGCCGGTGCGGCAGCCGAAGACCGCGACGCGCGCCGCGCCCGGCTCGCCGGTGCGGGCGCCACCCATGGACGTGCTGCGGGTGACCAGCAGCGACGCGGAGAGCGCGTCGAAGAAGCGGACGTACTGGGGAACGGCCGCCGCGTCGTACTCCGCCACGTCGCGATCGGCGAGCGGCGGACCGTACGCGGCGGGGGTGGTCACGCGTCGTCCTGCTTGCCGCCGTCGCCTTCCATCACCTCGAGGACCTCCAGCGCCTCCTCGGCGAGCTCGCCGATGGTGACGCTCTGCAGCTCCTCGTCGACCTCGTCGGGAATCTCGGCGACCCGCTTGTCGCCGACCAGCTTCTTCACGTGCTTGGCCAGCGAGCCGTCGCCCATCTCCACCGCGACGGTGAGCGCGGCGGCGACCGCCTCCGGGTCCTCGTGCTGGAGGAACTGCACCAGGAGCTTGCTGACGCCGGGCTCGGGGATCTCGGAGAGGATGTAGGGAAGCTCCTGCAGCGCGCGCGAGCCGCTGGGGAGCGTGCTCAGCGCCCGCTCGACGCCCTGAGCGACCTCCTTGAAGCGATCGAAGGCGAGGCCCTGCAGCTCGTCGCCCGCGGCCTCGACCGCCTCCGGCCACTCGCTGGTGAGGACGTCGATCAGCGCGTCGACGACGCGCGGGCCCTCGAGGGTGCCGAGCACGTTGGCGATGCGCACCAGGCGAAGCGTGGCCTCCTCCTCCCGGGGCTCCTTGCGCGCCTCGGCGACGGCGTCGGTCAGGACGTCGATCACGGAGTCGCTCTTCGCGTCGGCCAGCTCGTCGTGCAGCTTGCGCGCGGTGCGCTCGGCATCGAACAGCGCGGACAGGGTCTTCTCGAGGTGCTCGCGGGAGGGGTTCGCCACGAGCGGGCTGGTACCAACCCTCGGCCGGGGCAGCAAGCGCGGGCGGAGAGAGGCGTGCTATCGAGATCGAGTGCAGCCGCTGGTCCGCGGAGCCCTGGCCGTGGGGGTGCTCGCCGTCGTGTCGGCGGTCGCCTCCCGGCAGGTGCGGCCTCCTGACGCGCCGCGCGAGGTGATCGACGCCAGCGGAGCCGAGGAGCCCACGCGCATGCCGTGCGGCCCGCGCGAGCTTCCCGAGGGGGCGGCGTGCGTCCCCATTCCCGAGGTGGTCCCCTCGAGCTTGGCGACCGGCCCCGGCACGAAGGCCGACGGCGGGGACGACGCAGCCGATGACGGTGAGGAAGCGGCACCGGGCGCGCACATCCCCCGCCGCCCCGACCGCCCGCGCGACGTGCGCGTGCTCGCGCTACCGATCGAGGGCGAACCGACGCTGCTCGCGGTGTCCGGCGCGCCCGCGCTCGGCGGCGGCACGTCGATGAGTGGCGATGTCGACCGACCGGTGCTCCGTCTGGGCTCCCCTCGAGGGACGCCCGTGCTCACCGCGTCGCTCCTCGGCGAGGAGGCGATCGCGGAGGTCATCGCCATCGAGAAGCTCCCTGCCCGCGGCCTGGTGGTGGCCGCGCTGGCGACGACGCGCGAAGGCAAGCGCGAGGATCGCTGGCTCGTCCTCTACGGCTCGCTCGACGGTGCGGGCCCCGGCCTGGCCCGCGGCTCGACGCTCGCGCCCGGCGCCGTGGTCGGGTTCGTCGGCGATCAGCTGGTCCCCGGCGAGTCTCACCTCCGCTTCGAGGTGCGCCGCCTGCGCCGAGAGGTCGATGTCCAGAAGACCCCGCTGGCCCAGCTCGTCGGCGACGCCGACAGCATCGCCGTCGACGTGCGCAACGTGCTTCGACTCCGGTAGCCAGCGAGGCGCGCCCGGGGGGTGGGCAGCGAAGTCTGAACCCGCTGCTCCGGCTCCCGCTGTATGGCAATTGTCAGGTGACGAGCTTGTAGCCGTAGCCGTAGACGGTGAGGATGTGCTGCGGCTTGTCCGGCTTCCGCTCCACCTTCTTGCGGAGCTTCACGATGAAATTGTCGACGGTGCGGTTGCTGGGGCCGCTCTCCAGGCCCCAGATCTTGAGGAGGATCTCGTCGCGGGAGACGGGCTGGCCGTTGCGCTCGTGGAGGAGGCGCAGCAGCTCGACCTCGTAGAAGGAGAGCTGCCCGTCCTGGCCGTCGCGGGTGAGGGTGTGCGCGGTGAGGTTGAGCTCGGCGTCACCGATCTTCACCACTTCGGGGGCGGCGGCCCCGCTGGGGCGCTGCGCGCGGCGGAGGATGGCGCGCATGCGCGCCGCCAGCTCGCCGACGCTGAAGGGCTTGGTGACGTAGTCGTCGGCCCCGGCGTCGAGGCCGCGGATCTTGTCCGCCTCCTGGCTACGTGCGGTCAGCATGACGATGGGGACGAACGCGTCCCACCGGCGCAGCTCCTGGCAGACCTGGAAGCCGTTGGTGTCGGGCAGCATCAGGTCGAGGAGGATGGCGTCCGGCTTCTCCTGCCGGGCGAGGTTCACGCCGTCCTTCCCGGTGCCGGCGCTCACCACCTCGAAGCCCTCGAACTCGAGCGCGTCGGTGAGCCCCAGGACGATGTGGGGCTCGTCCTCGATGATGAGGATCTTCCGGCGCGGCAGCGTCACGACCTCACCCGTCCTCGTCCTCGTGGCTCGGGTCGTCGAGCGCGGGCCCCGACACATCCGCCGGGGGGGAGGTCCCCCGGCGCAGCGCCCGAAGCTGCGCCACCTCGGCGCGCGAGGGGTTCACCACCAGGAAGCCGTGGTCGGCGTCGAGCAGCGCGATGTCGCCGGGCGATGCCCAGCGGAAGGCCATGGTGACGTCGACGATCGACGGGACTCCCAGCAGACGGAGGAGGACCCGCGTCCGCACGTCGTCCCCGCTCGAGGTGAGCGCGATCCCGACCGGCTGTGTCCGCGCCGTGACCAGCACGTCGAACACCGTCACGTGATCGCCGAGCAGCAAGGCCTTCGAAGGGACCGCCGCCCGGAGATCGGGCGCCGCCAGCATGAGGACGACGTCGCACAGGTCCTCCATGTCGGCCGACCGCTGCTCCAGGAAGGGATCGCCGACGATGCTGCGCGCGGTGCGAGTCGCTTCACGGGCGACGTTGCTGAGCGCCTCCGCCGCGCCGGCGCCATCGCGCACCAGCTCCACCGCGCGCTCGCGGAGGCGCGCATCCTCCGCCATCAGCGCGTAGGTGTGGAGGAACGCGGCGTCCTTCCCCAGGCCCAGCTTGTCGACCCGCTGCAGCAGCTGGGCGAGGCTCCGCCGCGCGAGATCGAACCCGGCGGAGATGCGGGCAGCGTCCGCCGGGCGCGCCTCCTCCTTGCGGTCCTTGGCTGGCCTGCGCAGCGCCGCCACCGCGCCCAGCGCGCGCCCCGGCACCACCGGGCGGCCCGGAAGCGTGAGCTTGCGGGTGCCGCCCCCGGTCTTGCGCTGCACCTTGTCGCGCAGCTCGTCGAGCAGCGCCGCGTGGCGCACCGCCGAGGCCACGGGCGCGGTCAGGGCGAGGGCCAGGTGCACGTCCTGCTCGGAGAACGCGCGCTCGCGCCGCTGCACCACCAGCGCGCCCAGCGGTTTGTGGTCGGGCCCCGGTATGGGGGTGGCCATGAGCACCGGCCAGCGGTCCTCCTCCAGCTCGTCGAACCGTCGGAACGCGTCGTGCCGTGGCGCCCGCACCACCACCACCGGCTGCATGTTCTTCACCGCGAGGCCGGTGAGGCCCTCGCCCACCCGCAGGCGGATGATGCCGCGCGCCTCGGGCCGGAACCCGACGTTGCCGCGGAGGACCAGGCCGTCGCCGCCGCCCTCCAGCAGGTAGATCGAGACGACGTCGGCCCCCAGAATGCGCGCGATTCGCTGGGGGCAGCCGTCGAGCAGCGCGGAGAGCGGCATGTGCTTGCCGACGAAGGCGATGAAGTCGAGCAGCTCGGCCCCCACGGTGCCGGCCGAGGTGGCGCGGCTCGGGGTAGGCGACGAGGCGGGCGCGGGCGACCGCGGCGCCAGCATGCGCGACGAGGGCGCGCTCTCCGCCTCGTCCACCAGCGCGCGGGCGCGCGACGGGACCACCGGAGGCGTCGGCCTCGAGCTTCGCTTCGACTTGGGCATCGCGAGGGGGGGGCCGGGTGGCTCGTCCGCCGGTCGGCGTGTAGCATCATCGGGCATGAAGGCGACACCGCGCGAGCACGGGATGGTGTTTCCGTTGCCTCACAATCCGGCCGAAGTCGCAGGCGACTTCGCCCGTGTGGGGCCCGTGGGACGGCGCGCGATCCTCGGTGGCGCTGCCGCCTTGGCGGGCGCCGTCGCCAGTGGCCTCAGTGACCTTCCTCAGGCCGAGGCTCGCCCCGCCGGGCTCGTCGCCCGGCCGCCGGCGGGCTTCGTGCCCATGACCAGCCCCGGGCGCGTGGTGCGGGTCGGCAAATCCGGCGTGATGCAGGCGAACGGCCTGTGGCCCCAGCAGGACGCGGCGACGGCGATGCTGACCCGCGTCATGGCCGAGCTGACGGGCAAGCAGGACCTGGGCGAGGCGCTCAAGCGCTTCGTCCACCCCTCGGACAAGGTCGCCATCAAGCCCAACGGCATCGCCGGCAAGAAGGGCGCGACCATGGCCACCAACAAGGAGCTGGTCCTCGCCATGGTCCGCGGCCTGATCGCCGCCGGCGTCCCTGCGACGAGCATCGTCATCTACGAGCAGTGGGAGAGCTTCATGGCCGGCACGCGCTGCGCCGACCGGACGATGAAGCTCGATCCCGAGTTTCCCGCCGGCGTCACCGCGATGGTCCACCAGAACAAGGACGCGTCCATGGAGGAGATCACCGTCTTCGGGACGATGACGCGCTACGCGCGGCCGTTCACCGAGGCGACGGCGGTCATCAACATGACGCAGATGAAGGACCACTCGATCTGCGGCTTCACCGGCGCGATGAAGAACATCACGCACGGGACCATCCTCAACCCCCACGACTACCACGCGCACGACGCCAGCCCGCAGATCGCCAAGCTCTACGCGCAGGACGTGGTGCGAAGCCGGGTGCGCCTGCACGTCACCGACGCCTTCAAGATGATCTACGACCAGGGGCCGCTCGACACCAACCCCGCCCGTCGCATCGTGCAGGAGGCGGTCTACGCCTCGACCGATCCCGTCGCGCTCGACGTCGTGGGGTGGCAGGCGATCGAGAAGCTGCGGAAAGACAACGGCTTGCCCACGCTCGAGGCGGCCGGCCGGGCGCCGACCTACATCCAGAACGCCGCCGAGCTCGGCCTCGGCGTCGGCGACTCGAACGCGATCACGCTGCGTCAGGTCCAGATCTGACGCCGTGACGATCGGGCCGGCGCGACCGGCGTCAGCGGACCAGCTCGGCGCCCACGCGCGCCGCGCCGTAGACGACCACCGCCGCGATCCACGCCCAGGACCACCGGGCGAACCCGGCGCGGAAGCCCCAGAGCGGAGCGAACGGCGGCACCACGAGCGCGACCACGCCCTTCCAGTGCGGCTTGGCGACCGTCAGCTTGAAGGCGAGGGCGAGGTGCGCCAGCACCAGGGTCGCAAAGGCGAGGCTGAGCGCGCCCAGGAGGACGCCGTCGAGGAGCACGGGGGCGGAGGGTAGCGCGCCGCCCGCTCCCGGGCGCGGAGTCGCAGCTCCCGGGAACGTTCGCGGCCCGCCGGACGTCACATCACCCAGGCCCGAAGGCACACGGGGCGGGTCTGCCGCCGGCGATTCCTGCTCGGTCCAGAACCCCTGCTAAGATGCCAAACCTGTGCGCTTTTCAGATCCCTCGTCCTCGGTGAAGCTGGGGCTCCTCCTGGGAGCCGTCCTCGGCGCGGGGGTCGCCGTCGCGCTCGGTGGGGACGCGGACGCGGCGCCCGATCAGCCGCCGGACACGCTGGCCCTGTCCGAGGTGAAGCCCGGCATGAAGGGCTACGGCCTGACGGTCTTCAAGGGGACCCAGCCGGAGAAGTTCGACGTCGAGATCATCGCGACGCTCCGCAACTTCCGTCCCAACCAGGATCTCATCCTGATCAAGACGCCGAACCACCCCCGGCTCGACGCCGCGCACACCGTCGCCGGCATGAGCGGCAGCCCCATCTACCTCAACGGGAAGATGATCGGCGCATACGCCTACGGCTGGCAGTTCGGCTCCGAGCCCATCGCCGGCGTCACCCCCATCGCCAGCATGATCGAGGACCTGCGGCGCCCGGTGCCGCCGCAGATCATCCCCCGGCCTGGTGGCCCCGCCGGCAGCCCGCTGAATTCCCCGCTGGCCGTGCGCGCGACAGCCCCCGCGCCCAAGGGCATGTCGACGCGGAGCGCGCACGCATGGAAGGGTGACCCACGCAGCTACGATCTCGCCGAGCACGCGAAGCAGGTCGAGTCGCGCGTGGCCACGGCGCGCGGCACCACCGGCGCATCGACGTTGACCCCGGCGGCTACCCCGCTGCTGGTCGGCGGTGCCTCGCCGGCGGCGATGGCGATGCTCGAGAAGCTGCTCGGCCCCATGGGGATGATGCCGCTCCAGGCGGGCGGCGGCGGCGCCGGCAAGCCCGCGCCCGGGGGTCCGAATGCCTTCGTCGACGGCGGCGCCATCGGCGTGCAGCTCCTCCGCGGCGACGTGTCGCTGATGGGCCTCGGCACCGTCACGCGCGTCGAGGGGCCCAGGCTGAGCGCGTTCGGTCACCCGATGATGGGCGGCGGCATCTCCGACTTTCCGACCTCGCTGGCGCAGGTGCACTGGATCCTCGCAACCCAGAACCGCTCGTTCAAGATCGGCGAGCCGCTGCAGCCGATGGGCTCGCTGGTCAACGACCGTCAGGCGTCGATCGTCGTCGACAGCAAGCGGGTGCCGCACACCTTTCCCATGCGAGTGAAGATCAGCGGCGAGCCCGGCGCACCGAAGACCGAGTGGAACATGGTGGGCGCGCACGACCCGTTCATGGCGCCCATGATCGTGGCGGTCGGCATCGGCAGCGCGCTGGAGACGACGGCGGCCGAGCGCAACGACATGACCTGGCGCGCCATCAGCAAGATGCAGCTCACCGGCTATGGCACGCTGACCTTCGAGGACTTCGGCGCCGGCGCCGGCGACCCCGTCGGCCCCGACTCGCTCATGCGCAGCCGCCTGACGCGGGCGATGGGCGCGCTGATGTCGAACCCCTGGGAGGACGCTGGGATCGAGAAGATCGACGTCGAGGTCAAGGTCACGCACCTGCGTGAGGTGTCGCTCCTCCGCGGCTCGCGCGCGGTGGATCAGGAGATTGACCCCGGGCAGCCGGCTCGCATCGAGCTGCAGCTGCTCCCCTACCAGGGCAAGCTGGAGACGCGCACCATCGAGGTCCCGATCCCGGCGAGCTATGCCGGAGAAGAGGTCGACATCGAGATCGAGCCCGGCTTCGAGGCCGACCGCCCGGTGCCGGCGCCGGAGAACCTGCGCGAGCTGGTGGTCGGCCTGGCCAACCAGTCCTACCCGGCGGAGTCGCTGATCACGACCGTCAAGATCGAGGGCGAGGCCGGCGCGGCCTTCCGCGGGCGCCTGGCGTCGCGCCTGCCCCCGGGCGCGGTCGACGCGCTCCGATCCAACAGCAGCTCGGTGGCGCCGGAGACGTTCGCGGCGCTACAGCAGACCGTTCACCCGATGCAGCGCTTCGTCGTCGGTCGCGATCGCGTGCGGGTGAAGGTCCGTCCCAACCTCCGCTGAAGCTCCCGAAACGAAGACGAGCCATCCGGATGACCCTCCGACCGACACGTAGCGCGGCCATCGCCGCCGTTCTCGCCCTCGTCGCTGTCCTCGCGCCCTCGGGCGCGAGCGCCGTCGGTACGCGCACCTTCGACCTGGAGAAGCTCGCCGACCTCGAGGGCGGCGACCTCACCGGCGTCTCCGCCGACTCGCGGGGAAACCTTCGCGCCGGCTTCAACCTGGGCAAGCTGCCCATCGCCGGGGCCGACACCGCGTGGAGCGCGCTCGCCATGCCCGACGGCTCGGTGCTCGTCGGCACCGGCAACGAGGGCAAGGTCGCCCGCATGCACGGTGGGCAGAGCACGTTCGTCGCCACCACCGGGCAGATGGCGGTCAGCGCCCTCGCCCTGGCGTGGAACGGCGACGCCATCGCGGGGACCTTCCCCAGCGGCAAGCTGTACCGCCTTGGCAAGACCTTCGGCGCCGCCCCGACCGAGGCCAAGGGGTGGAGCGAGCTCGCCGGGGCAGAGTACGTGTGGGGCCTGGCCTTCGACCCCACGGCCAAGGCCCTCTACGCGGCGACCGGCCCCGAGGGGAAGGTGTTCCGCGTCGACGAGGGCGGCCGCGCGCAGGTGCACTTCGACTCGGAGGACTCGCACGTCGTCTCCATCGCTCTCGCCCCCGACGGGACGCTCTACGTCGGCACCGCCGGCAAGGCGCTGCTGCTCAAGGTCACCGGAGCCGGTCGCGCCGAGGTCGTCCACGACTTCGAGGGCGACGCCGATGGAGG
>JBKJLX010000761.1:0-10362 GCA_046596645.1 Polyangiaceae bacterium | reverse complement strand
CGGCTTCGCCGGCGGCGGCGGCGGCGGCGGCGGCGGCCGACCCAGCGGCGGCGGTGGCTACGGCGGGGGTGGCGGCGGCGGCGGTCGCGAGAGCGGCGGCACCCGCGACGGCGGCAGCAACGGTCGTGGCGGCGGTCGCGGCCGCGGCGGAGACGGCGGGGGCGGCGGAAACCGTTGGTGACCGACGCACGTCTCAGCCCTGAAGGAATGAAGGACGCCACGACCCCGCCGACGACGGCCGTCCGCTTCGCGGATCTCGGGGTTGCTCCTTCGCTCCTGCGCGCGCTCGAGGGCGCCGCGCACCACGTGCCCACGCCCATCCAGGTGACGGCGATCCCGGCGGCTCTCGCCGGGCGCGACGTGCTCGGCTGCGCGCAGACCGGCACCGGGAAGACGGCTGCGTTCGCGCTGCCGATCCTCCAGCACCTCATGGCCGCCCCGCCTCACACCGGGCGGCGTCCGGTGCGGTGCCTCGTCCTGTCGCCCACGCGGGAGCTGGCCTCCCAGATCGGCGACTCGTTCGCGCGCTATGGCGCGGGCTCGGGCCTCCGTCACGCGGTCATCTTCGGCGGCGTCGGTCAGGGCGCCCAGGTCGACGCCCTCGGGCGCGGCGTGGACATCCTGGTCGCCTGCCCGGGTCGTCTCGACGACCTGCTGGGGCAGCGCCTGGTGCAGCTCGACAAGGTGGAGAAGCTCGTCCTCGACGAGGCGGATCGCATGCTCGACGAGGGCTTCTGGCCCACCGTCCGCAAGATCCTCCGCGTGGTGCCGCGCCAGCGGCAGACGATGTTCTTCTCGGCGACCATGCCCCCGGGGCTGGAGCCGATCATCCGCGAGCTGCTGAACGACCCGGTGCGGGTCGCGGTGACTCCGGTCGCCTCGACGCCCGAGCTGGTGAGGCAGTGGGTGCACTTCGTGGAGTCGCCGGACAAGCGCGCGCTCCTCGAGCGCGTCCTGTCGCCGAACGAGGTCGAGCGCGCGATCGTCTTCACCCGCACCAAGCACGGCGCGAACCGCGTCGCCGAGCACCTCTGCAAGGCCCGCATCGGGGCCGAGGCCATCCACGGTAACAAGTCGCAGAACGCGCGTGAGCGCGCCCTGTCGCACTTCAGGGACGGGACGACGCGCGTCCTCGTCGCGACCGACATCGCAGCCCGGGGCATCGACGTCGGCGGCATCACCCATGTCGTCAACTTCGACCTCCCCGCGGATGCCGAGACCTACGTCCACCGCATCGGCCGCACTGCACGTGCGGGCGCGGCGGGGACCGCGATCTCTTTCTGCAGCCGCGAGGAGCGCGCCGATCTGGCGAGCATCGAGCGGCTCATCCGGCGCCGCGTCGCCGTTGCTTCCGATCCGAACTTGAGTTCCATCCAGCGGGAGAGCCCGCTGGATCTACGAGGAGATACGCATGCCCGCCAGCCCCACGTTCATGAAGCGGCAGAAAGAGCTCGCCCGTCTCGAGAAGCAGAAGGAAAAGGCCGCCAAGAAGCTTCACAAAAAGCCGGAGGACCGACCGCGGGGGGAGGACGGCGAGGATCCCGACCTCGCGGGTATCGTCCCGGGCCCGCAGCCAATTCCCGATGAGTTCGTGGACTGACTGACCGACCGCGGCTCGCCGCGCGCCCTTAGGCACTGCCAGGTGCCGAAGCGAAGAGACAGCTCTAGCGCGCGGCTGCCGCGAGGTGTCTTGCGAGGGCGAGTGTCGCTCCGAGCCTCGCCCCCGCCCGCCCGGCCCCGCAGGGGGTCGTGGCGAGCTCCAGACGAGCGCAGCAGCTCTCCACGGACCCCGCCCGGCGCCCGAGGAACGCCGCCGCCGCAACGCGCAGGTCCACCTGCCCGGGTGGCAGCGACGCGCCCGCGCGCGCCAGGAGGTCGGGCGCGTAGGTCCCCCAGCTGCAGAGCACGTCGTCCTCGCGGACGAAGGCGCGCCATGCCGCGATCGCGGCGGCCGCCGGCGGCGCGGCGAGGATGGCGTCGCCGTCGAGGCCTGCGTGCGACGGCGTGGTCGGCGAGAGCTCCCCGCTGGGCGTGCACAGCGCCTCCAAGGTGGCGCTGCCGTCGAGGCGCACGGCGACCAGGTGGACCAGCTCATCGGCCGGGCGCGCGCTCGCGTCCCACGGCCACGCGTTGCCTTCGGCCGTGATGAGGACCACTCGCGATGGGTCGCGCAGCTTCACCGGCACCGGCCGCGGCTTGCGCGGGCGTGGGCCGCCGCCGGCCCACGATCGGACCCGCCCGCCGTTCAGTCGCTGCTGGTGATCAATCTGCGCGTCGACCATCTCGCGGAACGGCGTCAGCATCGCCGCCCACCGCGCCGGATCCCCTTCCATCGCGCCGAGCGCCCGCGCGATGGCCTCGATCGTCGACAGGCACCCCTCCGCCGGCTCGCGCCGGATGCGGTACTCGCTCGGCGCACCCACGCCGAGCGCGTAGCGGGGCAGGGCGGCGATGCGCGGGTTGGACTTCACCAGCTTCTTCGCGAGCGACCACGTCCCGTCGACCACCACGAGCGTGGTGGGACCGCTGGGCGGGCGCTCCAGGATGTCGATGGCGTCGCCGCCGGGCCACAGCAGGATCGGGCGTCGCGTCGTGTCGTCGAGCGCGGCGCGCACCCGCGGGTCGTCCTCGACGTGGACGCCGACGACGAGCGACGAGCCGGCCAGGCACAGCGACGCCATGCGTGCGGTGCCGATCGCGACGTCCTCCTCCCGCGGGTGCTGGAGGACGAGCACCTTGGTGGCCGGTTCGAGCGCCGGCAGGTGCGCGCACCAGCAGACGCGCTTCGGCCGCTCGCAGCGCGCGCACATCGGTCGGGGCTCGATGAATGGGGTCGCTACGGACGGCATCGCGACGCACGTATACGCTGACCGGCGCTGCAGCCGCATCCGCTCTTCTCCTGGGGCCCGGTCGCGTTCGTCGCCCTGTCGTTCCTCGCGAGCGCGCTCCTGGCGCCGCTCGCGATGCGACGCGCCGAGGGGTGGCGCGCGCGCCGCGGCGACCCCTTCGGCTGGCGGAGCCCGCGGCTGGTCCGCGCGGCCACCCTGGTGACAGCCACTGCCGCGGTGTGGTCGGTGGCGACCGGGCTCGGCGCGCTCCTCCTCCTGGTGCCGGTCGGCGAGGGTGAGCCGCTGCCGGGCGCACGGCTCGACGCGGCCATGATCGCCCACGCCGTGCCGCCGCTGTCCCGGGTCGCCGCCGAGAGGATGGTTGCCCGCCTGGAGCGCGTCGATCACGTCTCACGCTGGTCTCCGCCCGGCGAGCTGGAGCAGCGCCTGGTGCTCGCGGCCCGCATCGACCCCAGCACCGACCGCGCCGTCGAGCGGCTGGCGCACCACGCGCTGCGGACGCGGGCCGGTGGCTTCGCCCTGGGGCGGCCGACGGCCTCGGCCTGCGAGGTGGGGCTGCCCGCGCTGGCCGAGGCGATACGGGGCGGCGCCCTCCGTGCGCTCATGAGCGCGTGCCGCAACGCCCCCGGGGACGGCGTGGGCCATGCGGCGTTCGTGGTGGGGGACTTCATGCGCGCGGTCGGCCCCGAGGCGGAGTCGATCGTGTCGCGCCAGCCGCGCGCCCCTGCGGGGGAGCCCCTCTGTTTCGCAGGCGGCTACGAGGTGCCGCCGCCGGAGCTGCCCATATGCCAGGTCGTGCATGCCGAGCTCAAACCGGCGACGCGGCCCGGGGTCCTCGGGGAGATGGGCGACACGCCGCCCTTCGTCGCGCGCTGGGCGGCCACCTGGGCGAGCGAGGACGGTGCGCCGCTGCCGGCCGATCACCGCTGGGTGATCGATCCCGCGGCGCTGATCGACCGGCCGGGCGAGGCGCTCCTCGACGTCCCGGTCGCCGCCTACGAGGACCAGCGCGTCCGGAGCGCGGGCTCGACGGACCACGTCGACCGCGCGTGGATGATCCTCGCCGTCGCCAGCGAGCGCTCGGCCGCCGGGCGCCACGACCTCTCGGCGCCGCTGGTCGACGAGGCGCTGGCCGCCCTCGACGGCGCGCCCGCCGCCGGCGAGCACGATCGGGTCGAGGCGAGGCGGCTCGCCGTCGCCATCGCGCTGCGCGGCGGGGACGCGGTCCAGGTGGAGACCCTCGCGCCCGCGCTCACCCCGGACGACGCGCTGCAGCCCCTCATCGCCTGGTCGCGGGGGGCCGAGCCCGGAGGCGCAGCGCTCGCCCTTCCTCCGGGCGGCCCCAGGTGGCGCGAGGCGGTCGCGGAGGTCGAGGGCGGCGCCGCCATCGCCGCCGCCCTGCAGCGCGACGGCGCCGCGGCGATCCGGGGCCTGTGGGGCCTCGGGCGGGTGCCCGACACCGACCGCGCGCCGGTTCGCGAGTGGCTCCGCGAGGCGTTCCCAGCGTGTGACGACTGCGGTTTCTTCGCGCGGCTGGCCCACCACGAGGCGCGACTCGACGCCGCGCACGCCCTCGCCGACGACGAGCTGATCGAGGCCATGGAGCCCATCGTCGCCCGCTTCGAGGCGGTGATCCTCAACCGGGGGCTGGCGCTGTCGCTCCGTGCCGCGGAGGCGCGCTGAGCCGTCGTCGCGCCCACCGGCTCGGCGGCGCTGGCCGCCCTTCGCGCAGGCCACGGCGCGCGGTCCGTCGACGCGTACATTTGGGCTTCAATCCAAGGCGAGCACCGCGTCGAACGCCTTGCGGAGGATCCAGGCCGCGTCGGAGGGCATCGCGGTGCTCGCCGCGACGAGCGCGCGGCGGAGGTGCTCCTCGACCGGTTGGGCGCCGACGTCGGTCCTCGCCAGGCCGACGATGGCCTCGGCCGCCTGGCGGTAGATCTGCGCGCAGTCCTGGTGCCGACCGTCGTTGTAGACGGGCGCGCCCCGCTCGATCGCGCGGAGGATGCTGTGCCGTAGGTCGGTGCGGAGGGGTCCCGCGGCCAGGCGCGTGTGCGCGGTCGCCCCGACCGGCGCGCTGATCACGGCGGAGCGCGACGAAGGCGTCGACGGTACGGGCGGGACGGATGCCCTCCCTCCGGCGTACCCCGACGCGGCGCCCCCCAACGCGGCAAGGGCCGGGGCGAGCGCGGCGACGGCGCCACCGCCGCCGAGCGCCTCGGCGTGTGCCGCGGCCGCGTCCAGCTCGGCGGCGACGCCGAGCCGTCCGAGCTCGATGCGGACGCGGTGAGCCAGCCCGCGCGCAAAGGCGACGTGGTAGTCGCCGAGGATGTCGAGCTGACCCTGCGCCTCGCGTCGCCAGCCGATCGAGGCGAGGGCGGCGAGCTCCAGCCCGATCAGGTCCTGACTCTCCGCGGCGTAGGGCCCGGGCAGGAGGAGGTCGTCGAACGCGTGGCGGAGGTCCCACGCCGCGTCGGTCGCGTTGGGGCGCGTCGCCGCGCGCGAAAGGCCGGCAGCGAGCCGCGCCGACATCGCGGCCGGCACCGGGTGCTCGGCGATGAGCCGCTCAGCCTCGCCGCGATAGAGCGCGTAGCACCCGGCGTGGTCGCCCGCGTTGTAGACCGGCGCGCCCGCGATGATCACCCGCTCCAGCGCGGCGAGCACCGGGGGCGGCGCCGGCAGCCGCAGCGAGGGCGCGGGTGTCCGCCGGGAGGACGACTCGCCGACGTCGGCCAGGGCCTGCACCACCTCGCGCGCGGAGGCGAAGCGATCCTCCGGGCGCTTCGCCAGCAGCCGCTGCACCACGTCGTCGAGGCCGGCGGGCCCGCCAGACGACGCGAGGACCTCGCGCATCGACGGCGGCGGAGTGGTCAGCTGCGCGCGCAGGAGGCCCTCCAGGCTGGGGGCGTCGAAGGGCGGCTTGCCCGTCAGCATCTCCACGAGCATCGCGCCCAGGGCGTAGAGGTCAGCGCGGCCGTCGACGGTGCCGCCCGTCACGACCTCGGGCGCCATGTAGAGCGGCGTGCCGAGCGCCATGCCGCCGCTGGTGAGCCGCTCGGCGTCGGCCAGGCGCGCCACGCCAAAATCGAGGATCTTCACCACGTCCGGCTCGTCGTCCTCCCGCGCCAGGAGCACGTTCTCCGGCTTCATGTCGCGGTGGACGACCCCGCGATCGTGCGCGTGGGCCAGCCCCAGCGCGATCCGCTGCGCGATGCGGATGGCGCGCCACGCCGGCACCGTGTTCTCGCGGACCAGGACGTCGTGCAGCGTCGGTCCGTCCAGGAACTCCATGACGAGATAGGGCGCGCTGCTCTCGGCGGAGGCGAAATCGACGACCCGCACGATCCACCGGCTCTGCAGGCAGCTCGCCGTCTCGGCCTCGCGGGCGAAGCGCGCCTGCATGGCGGAGTCGTAGGCGATGTCACCCCACACCACCTTGACGGCGAAGGTGCAGGCGATGCGGGTGTGTGCGGCGCGGTAGACCTGGCCCATCGACCCGGCGCCAACCCGCTCCAGGATGCGGTAACGATCCCCGAGCACGCGCCCGATGAAGGGGTCGAAGGCGCCGGCGGCGAGGGCGACGCCGTCGCGCGGGCACGTTCGCGAGTGGCGGAAGGCCGCGCCGCAGACCTCGCAGTAGCGCATGAGCCGGTCGTCGACCCCGGCGTCAGTTGGTGGCGGCGCTCAGGGCGCGCCCCGCGTCGCCCAGCGCGCTCTCCACGGCGGCGTTGACGGCGTCGGTCTGCAGCTGGGTGTGCTCGGTCTGACCCTTCACTGCAGCGGCGTTGGCCAGCGCCTTGCCGCGCCCCTTGATGGTGCCCTTCAGCTGCTGATGCGGCATCTGCTTGATGATGTACTCGACCTGCGCGTCCCAGCCGATGTCCCCGCCGCTCTTGGAGCTGGCCAGCTTGGAGACGGAGCCGTCGAGCGCGACCATGGGGAGACTGCGCGCCCGGGCGACGCTGCCCGCGTCCTCCCGCTCGCCGGGGAGGACGGCGCCGGCCAGCTTGGCGACCTGACGACGGGTCGACTCGCGGAAGGTGCGCTCGACGTCGGCCGAGCGGACGCCGGTCCTGTTGGACAGGTTGCCCAGCTTGACCACGAACTTGCCGCCGCTGGGGCTGGCCGCGGTGGACGCGCCGCCCTTCAGCTTCGCCAGCGTCGCCACGTGCTGGTTCTTCACCGTCGCCACCGACTCGCGCGCGGCGGCGGCTTCCAGCGCGGCGATGGCGGAGCGCTCCCCGATCTTCCCGAGTGCGGCGGAGGCGGCGGCACGGACCGCCGGGTGCTCGTCGGAGAGCGCCCTGCTGAGCGGACCGACGCTGGCCTTCTGTGCCATCTGACCGATGGTCAGTGCTGCCGAGACGCGCAGGCGAAAGTCGGGCCCGGTCTCCATGTCCCGGTGCAGCGCCGCCAGGTCCTTCGCCTCGGCGATGGCCATGGGGAGAAACAGGCGCGGGACCCCGCCCACGTCCGCCGGTCCCGCACGCCAGAAGTCCAGCGCGCTCGGAGACGACCCCAGCGCGCAGACCGCGGCGAGCGACACGATGAGAGGACGCAGCCTGGCCATCCGTGACTCCTACGGGCTCCGCAACCCCCGACGCGGAACAGTGACAGTATCCGCGGCGGTGGTTCGTGCATTCAACGTGCAGGACCCCTGCTCACGCATTTTGGTGGGAGCCTGTGCGATCGGGGTCGCCGACGTCGGCGCACCGCGGCAGGGTGGGAGCCCCGCCCCGCGCCTCGGGGGACAGGGGGCGCCCGTGAAGGCGGACCGCGCCCGTGGTAAGTGCACGCGCAGGATGTCCCTCACGGCTTCGCAGATTCGCACCCAGTTTCTCCAGTTCTTCGCCGAGCGCGGCCACGAGGTCGTGCCGAGCGCGCCGCTCTGCCCGCAGAACGACCCCACGTTGATGTTCGTCAACGCCGGCATGGTCCAGTTCAAGGACGTCTTCACCGGCAAGGAGGCGCGCCCCTACAAGCGCGCCACTTCGAGTCAGAAGTGCATCCGCATCAGCGGCAAGCACAACGACCTGGAGAACGTCGGCGTCACCGCGCGCCACCACACGTTCTTCGAGATGCTCGGTAATTTCTCCTTTGGCGACTACTTCAAGGAGGACGCGATCGCGTTCGCCTGGGACTTCCTCACCCGCGTGGTGGGCGTCCCGAAGGAGCGCATGGTCGTCACCGTGTTCAACGGCGAGGGCGGCCTCCCGGCGGACGACGAGGCGGCGGCGATCTGGAAGAAGGTCTCCGGCTACGGCGACGATCGCATCCTGCGCCTCGGCCTGGCCGACAACTTCTGGTCCATGGGCGACACCGGCCCCTGCGGCCCCTGCAGCGAGATCCACTTCTTCCACGGCGACGGCGACGCCGACCCCTCGAGCTTCGGCGACGAGCCGCGGATCGACGGCAAGGGCTGGACCGAGATCTGGAACAACGTCTTCATGCAGTACGACCGCGCCGAGAAGGGCGGCGAGCTGATGGCGCTGCCGGCGCCCAGCATCGACACCGGCATGGGCCTCGAGCGCATCGCTGCCGTGGTGCAGGGCGTCACCAGCAACTACGACACCGATCTGCTGCGCGCCCTGGTCGACGAGACCAGCGCCATCAGCGGGCGGGCCTACGGCGGATCGCTGGAGCCGCACGACGTGTCGATGCGCGTGGTGGCCGACCACGCACGCACCACCGCGTTCCTCATCGCCGAGGGCGTCATGCCCGAGAAGCAGAAGCGCGAGTACGTGCTCCGCCGCGTCATGCGCCGCGCCATCCGCCACGGCCACCGCCTCGGCGTCGAGCAGCCGTTCCTTCACCAGGTCGCCATGAAGGTGGTGGAGCTGATGGGCGACGCCTACCCCGAGCTGCGCGAGCGCCGCGATCTCATCGCCCGTGTCACCGAGGACGAGGAAGTGCGCTTCCGGCAGACGCTGAAGCGCGGCGTGAAGATCCTCGACGAGCGCTTCGACGATCTCCGCGCCAAGGACGACCGGACGCTCCCCGCGGCGACCGCCGCCGGCCTGTACACGACCTACGGCTTCCCCCTCGATCTGACCGAGGTGATCGCGCGCGAGCAGGGCTTCAGCGTCGATCTGCCTGGCGCCGAGCTGATCGTGAAGGGGGCGGACGAGGCGGACGGCCCCATCGACCCCACCGCGGCGCTCGACGCGCGCTACCACGAGCTGCGCGGCAAGCTGCCTGCGACGACCTTCACCGGCTACGAGCGGGAGGACGGCGAGAGCCAGATCACCGCGATCCTCCGGGTGACCCGCCCCGAGGGCGGCAAGCCAGTACGCGACGCGGTGGAGCGGGCGGAGGAGGGCGACGAGGTGGAGGTCACCCTCGCCGAGACGCCGTTCTACGCCGAGAGCGGCGGCCAGGTGGGTGACGCCGGCCGCATCACCACCGCCTCCGGCGCCGTGGTGAAGGTGCGCGACGTGCTACGGCCGCTGCCCGGCCTGGTGGTGCACCAGGGAAAGATCGAGAAGGGCGCGCTCGCCGTCGGCGACGAGGCGAAGCTGGAGGTCGACCATGACGCCCGCACGGCGACCCGGCGCAACCACTCGGCGACGCACCTCCTCCACTGGGCGCTGCGCACGGTCCTGGGCGATCACGCGCAGCAGAAGGGCTCGCGCGTCGCCTCCGACATGCTGCGCTTCGACTTCACCCACGGCAAGCCGCTCAGCCGCGCCGAGATCGAGCGCATCGAGGATCTGGTGAACGCCAAGATCCTGGACAACGCGCCGATCCTCACCGAGGTGCTGCCGATCGACGAGGCGCGCAGGAAGGGCGCGGTCGCGATCTTCGAGGAGAAGTACGGCGACGTGGTCCGCGTGTTGACGATGACGAGCGACAGCGTCGAGCTGTGCGGCGGCACCCATGCCCGGGCGCTGGGCGACATCGGCCTCTTCAAGATCGAGAGCGAGGGCGGCGTCGCCGCCGGCGTCCGCCGCATCCTCGCCAGCACCGGCCTCAACTCGCTGCGCCGCGTGCGCCACGTGGAGGCGGAGGTGGATCGCGCGCGCACCGTGGTCAAGGCCCAGGGCGGGGACCTGGTCGACAAGCTGAGCAAGCTGGTGGCCCGCGAGAAGGAGCTGGAGAAGAAGGTCGCCGACCTCGAGCGCAAGCTGCTGGAGGGCGGTGGCGGTGCCGGCGGCGGCGGGGGCGGCGGCGGCATCGAGGGGATGCTGGCCGATGCCAAGGACGTCGGCGGGCTGCGCGTCCTCGCGCGGCGCGTCGCCGACGGCACGCCCCCGGCCGCCCTGCGCGAGCTGGCGGAGAAGCTGCGCGACAAGCTGGGCGAGCAGTCGGTGGTGCTCATCGCCGCCGGCGGCGACAAGGCCGCCCTCGTCGTGATGGTGGCCAAGGCCGCCACCGCGCGCGTGCGGGCCGGCGATCTGGTCAAGGCGACCGCCGCCAAGATCGGCGGCTCCGGCGGGGGCCGCCCCGACATGGCGCAGGCCGGCGGCCCCGACGTCGCGCAGCTCGACGCGGCGGTCGCGAGCTTCGAGGCCGA
>JBKJLX010000699.1:0-2562 GCA_046596645.1 Polyangiaceae bacterium | reverse complement strand
GCTCGAGCTCGTCCCGCCCCTCGATGTGGATCACGTCGGTGCCGGCGCCGTCGACGACCGCGCCCATCTTGTTGAGGACCCGGCCGAGCTCCTCCACCTCGGGCTCGCGGGCGCAGTTGACCAGGGTCGAGCGGCCCTTGGCGAGGGCGGCGGCCATCATCAGGTTCTCGGTGCCGGTGACGGTCGGCATGTCGAAGACGACCTCGTCCCCCTTGAGGCGGGGGCACTCGGCCACGATGTAGCCGCGCTCGAGGCGGATCTTCGCGCCCAGCCGCTCCAGGCCCTTCAGGTGCTGGTCGACCGGGCGCGAGCCGATCTGGCAGCCGCCGGGGAGCGAGACGCGCGCGCGGCCGTGGCGCGCGAGGAGCGGACCCAGGACCATGACGCTGGCGCGCATCTGCTTCACCAGCTCGTAGGGCGCCTCGGGGCGCGACGAGGCGCCGCCGGAGACGCGCACCGAGGGCGCGTCCACCGTGCACTCGCGTCCTAGGAAGCGGAGCAGGGCCGCCGTGGTGTCGATGTCGCGCAGGGCGGGGACGTTGCGCAGGTGGCTCTCCCCCTCGGAGAGCAGCGTCGCGCAGAGGATCGGCAGGGCGGCGTTCTTTGCGCCGCTGATCTGGATCGTGCCCTTCAACTTCTTGCCGCCACGGATCCGGATCGCGTCCATGCGGGTTCGCTAGCCCAACGCCCGTGCGGCGGCCAAATCTTCCACGATCGGGCGGGTTTCCTGGCCCCGGGGCGTCGCCGTCAGCGGCTGGGACGGGGTCGATGTAGGCGGCCGCAACCGGAGCGACTTTCATTCTAGGATGCCTCGCCGATGCGCTCCGCCGCTCTCGTCGTCGCCGCGGGCCCCGCCGCGATCGTCCTGTGCCTCGCCGGAGCTGCGGCAGCCGACTCGCCCTCCCTCGACCTCCGCGGGTGGCACGCCTCGGCCGACCCCGAGGCGGGCACCACGCTGGAGCCGGCGTCTGCGCCCGACACCGGCGAGTGGAACGTCGGCCTGCGCGCGCACTGGGCCTACCGGCCGATCGAGCTGTTTGTCATCGCGCCCAGCGGCGCGCGCAGCGAGGTGGTCCCGGTCGAGCACCAGGTGACCGCGGACCTGGTGGCGGGCGTCGGCCTGTGGCGACGGCTCTTCCTCGGGCTCGACATCCCCTACGTGATCGCGCAGACCGGCGACGAGATCGACGACCCGGGCCTCGCCGCCGCGCTGGGGACGACGCGCGCCCCGCTGGTCGCGCTGGGTGACGTCGGGCTGTCCGCCAAGCTGGTGCTGATGCCGGCGGACGAGGAGGAGTTCGGCGGCTTCGGCGTCGCCGCGCTGCAGCGCTTCAGCCTGCCCACCGGCGACGAGGGCGGGTGGATCGGCGAGGGCGCCGCCACCAGCGAGTCGCGCCTGCTGGTCGAGTGGAGGACGGCGCCGGTCAGCGCGCTGGTCGGCGGCGGCATCAAGTTCCGCTTCGACAAGGAGGGCTTCCTCTGCGCCGGTGCCCAGGCGACCGGCGACGGTGCCTGCCCGTCGCGCTTCGGCCACGAGCTGCCCATCGCCCTGGGCGCCGTGCTGCGACCGAGCGGTCTGGGGATCGACGACGGCGAGCGGCTGAGCTTCCACGGCGAGCTGCGGACGTACCTGTCCCTGTCGCCCATCGCCCCCCTCGAGCACGAGGAGGTGGGCGGCGCCTTCGGCAGCCTCGCCGCCCGGTTCCGCGTGCGCGACGTGTCGTTCTTCGGCGGTGCCGAGGTCGCCTTCACCGACGGCATCGGCAACGCACCGGTCCGCGTGTCGCTCGGCGTCGACTTCGCCCCGCGCGATCACGACGTCGACGACGACGGGATGGAGGACGAGCTCGATCAGTGCCGCGAGCTGCCCGAGGACCAGGACGGCTTCGAGGACGAGGACGGCTGCCCCGAGGTCGACGACGACCAGGATCGCGTCCCCGACGGCGAAGATCGCTGCCCGCGCGAGGCCGCCCCGGGGAGCCGCGACGGATGTCCCCCGGTGGTCGTCGCGCCCGCGCCGCCGGCCCCGGCGCCGCCCGGCCCCGACCTGACCGAGCCGGTGGCGCCGGGAGCGCCCGCGGCTCCAGCGCCTGTCAGCCAGCCAACCTCGGCCAGCGCCGACGATCCCGACCGCGACACGTTCACCGGCGCAGCCGACAGGTGCCCCGCTGCCGCCGAGACCTTCAACGGAAAGACCGACGACGACGGATGCCCCGAGCCCCCCCCGACCGCGGGCAAGGCGCCGAAGCCGCTCGCCGAGGTCGTCGCCAGGGACGGCGCGCAGGTACTGTCGCTGCACGGCGTCCTCGCCTTCGACAAGGCGGACGCGGTCGAGCCGGTCAGCGATCCGCTGCTGCGCGCCATCGCCGCCGCGGCGAAGAAGGACCCGGCGGCCCGCCTCCTGGTCGGTGCGCGACCCTCCCCGGCTCGGACCGAGCAGGCCCAGAACCGCGCCTTCGCCGTCGCGCACAAGCTCCGGTGGTCGTCGCGCCCGCGCCGCCGGCCCCGGCGCCGCCCGGCCCCGACCTGACCGAGCCGGTGGCGCCGGGAGCGCCCGCGGCT
>JBKJLX010000670.1:0-3644 GCA_046596645.1 Polyangiaceae bacterium | reverse complement strand
CCCGGCCGCGGGCCTGGCTTCGTCATCGCTCAGCACGGGGAGAGGAGCACCGGCAAGAGCGCGCTCCGCTCGGAAGATCGCCGCGCGCGGCTGGTGCACCGGCAGCGTGGTTCGCGCGTCGAGCATCGCCGCGAGGTCCTGTCCGACGAGCAGCTCCATCGCCAGGAACGGTTCGCCGCCGGGCAACCGCCCGACGTCGAGCACCTTCACCGCGTGCTCGCTCCTGAGCTTTGCGGTGAGCCGTGCCTCGCGCACGAAGCGGTCCACGCTCGAGGCGTCACCGAGCGCGCTTGGCAGCATGACCTTGATGGCGCACAGCTGGTCGAGCTCGAGGTGATTGGCTGCCGCGACCATCCCCATCGCGCCTTGCCCGAGGATCCGCTGCACCCGGTAGCGACCGGCAATCACGTCCCCCGGGCTCAGCATCGTCGGCCCACCAAGGTACCACAGGGTTGCTGGCGGTGGCCTTGCGCCGGGCGCGCGGCGCCGGCGCGAGCTGCGCTCCGACGGAGTCGCTCGACGCGTCCGGTGGCGCCGCCACGTCGAGCCCGGAGCTGCTTCGGCGCGGGCTCGGAGTGCCTGAGCCTACGTCTTGACCGGCGGCGGCGTCTGCGACGGGTGCGGCCCGGCGCTGTCACGCGCCTGATCGCCGCGGCCGAGCGTCAGGTAGGTCTGGTCCTTCAGGCCACGCTCGTACTCGGCGAGCAGGCGCATGCCCTCGGTGGGCTTCAGGCGGTCCTGCTTGATGGCCGCCTCGACCTGGGCCTTCACCTTTCCCACCAGCTCGTGGGCGTCGTACTGGGTCATCGCCAGCACTTCCTTGATGGTGTTGCCGTTGATCGTCTCCTCGACGTAGTAGCCGCAGTCCTCGTCCTCATCGAGGAAGACGTGGACCTCGCTCACGCGGCCGAAGAGGTTGTGGATGTCGCCCATGATGTCCTGGTACGCGCCGGTCAGGAAGATGCCGACGTAGTACGGGCGACCGTCGAACGGGTGGAGGAGCAGCGTGTCCTTCACGTCGTCGGTGTCGATGAACTTGCTGATCTTGCCGTCGGAGTCGCAGGTGATGTCGACGATGGTCGACGGCGTCGTCGGCCGCTCGTGGAGGCGCTGGATCGGCACCACCGGGAACAGCGCGCCCAGCGCCCAGTGGTCGAGCAGCGACTGGAAGACGGAGAAGTTGCAGATGAACTGATCGGCGATCTGCGACTGCAGCTCGGCGAGGCCGTCGGGCATGACGATCTCCTCGCTGGCGGCGGCCATCGCCTGCATCTTCCGGGCGAGGCTCCAGAAGCCCTCCTCCACCCGGGCCTTGACCGGCAGCTCCAGGGCGCCGACCTCGAAGCGCTTCTGCGCCTCCTCCTTCACGCCGACGAGATCGTTCCAGCACTCGCCGATGGTCTCCGGACGGAGCTGCTCGCGGATGTAGGCGAGCTCCTGCACCAGCTTGTGGTCGGCGACCTGCACCGGGCCCGACTCCGGCTCGCCCTCGCCGGCGCCCGGCACCGACTGCTGACCCTTCTCGATGGACCCGAAGGCCTCGACCACCAGCACCGAGTGGTGGGCCACGATGGCGCGCCCCGACTCGCTGACCAGATCGGGGTGGGGCACCTTCTCCTCGTCGCAGATGTCGCCGACGTTGTAGACGATGTCGCGCGCGTACTCCTGCAGTGAGTAGTTCATCGACGAGTGGAAGGTCGAGCGCGAGCCGTCGTAGTCGATGGCGAGGCCGCCGCCGACGTCGAGGTACTCGATCTGCTGGCCCATCTTGCGCAGCTTGGCGTAGTGGCGCGCCGCCTCGCGCACCGCGCGGCGGATGATCTGGATGTCCGGCACCTGCGAGCCGATGTGGAAATGCAGGAGCTTGAAGGAGGAGCTCATGCCCGCCTCCTTCATGATCTGGATGGCCTGCAGGATCTCG
Source organism: Polyangiaceae bacterium (assembly GCA_046596645.1). GTDB lineage: Bacteria > Myxococcota_A > Polyangia > Polyangiales > Polyangiaceae > JBKJLX01. The sequence continues at coordinate 1,723 of JBKJLX010000670.1, read as the reverse complement.
CTGGTGGTGAGGCCGAACTTGGCGTGCTCGCCGCCCGAGGTCGCCCATTTCCCGGCGCCCTTCGACACCAGGCGGACGCGCAGGCCGACCAGAGGCTCCACGTTCATGTCCTTGCCCAGGCGCACGATCGACCGCACCTCGGAGAGCTTCTCCGCGATGAGGATGACCTTCTTTCCCAGCTTGCGGCCGATGAGGGCAGCGCGAATGAAGGTGTCGTCCTTGTAGCCGTTGCAGACGATGAGCGAGTCGTTGTCGGAGTGGACGCTGAGCGCCGCGAACATCTCCGGCTTGGAGCCGACCTCCAGGCCGTAGTGGCTGGAGCGCCCGGCATCGAGGATCTCCTCCACCACCTCGCGCAGCTGGTTCACCTTGATCGGGAAGACGCCGCGATACTTGCCGCGGTACTTGTTCTCGTCGACCGCGGACTCGAAGGCGGCGTTCAGGCCCTTCACCCGGTGGCGAAGGATGTCCTGGAAGCGCACCAGCATCGGCGTGCGCAGGCCCTCGTCCTGCTCGGCGGTGCGCACCACCTCGACGATGGGGATGGCGGTGCCCTTCGGCGTCCCGTTCGGGCGCACCACCATGTCGCCGTTGTCGTCGACGTCGAAGTAGCCCGAGCCCCACCGATCGATGAGGTAGGTCTCCTTGGCGTCCTTGGTCGTCCACGCGGGGGCGACTGTGGGCCCGCCGGCGGCTCCGCCCTCGGGCCCGCGTGCCGAGCCGGGTTCGAGGCGGGCGGCGCGCGCATCCTCGTCTGCTGCGACAGAGGCGGGGCTGGGGTCTCCGTCGCCGGTGACGGCGACCGAACGGCTCTGCTCGTTGTTCAACTCCAGGATCCTCGCGCGCGGCGTAGCAGAGGCACAAGCCCTCGACAACGCCGACGCGAGCCGTCGCTCGGCTCGGCGCGACCCTGTCGGCCCGTCGCTCCCTCCGCCGTCACTCTTCGGGGGGGCGCGGCTTGAGCCCGAAGGTCTCCTTCGAGCGATCGCGCTCGTCGCGGATCCAGTCGACGAGCGCGCTCGCCCACTTCCTCTGCCCCTCGGGGGTGGGATGGATCTTGTCACCGCCCCGCGGCAGATCCGGCGTCAGGCGGTTGGAGTCGAAGTGACGGCAGGGCGAGGAGTTCTTCTTGATGACCTGGAGCAGGCCGGTCTCCTTGTTGCCCCACAGCGCCGGCGCCACCCAGATGCACGGCGTCGCCCCCATGTGACCGACCAGCTCCTTCACGCGCGGCCCGCGCACGGTGGGGTCGATCATGGCGAGCTCGTTGCCGCCGAGGGAGATGACGACCAGGTCCGGCTTGTACTGGCGGAGCAGGCCCGGCACGTCGCGCTTGGAGCCGGCCCACTCCGGGATGTAGGTCGCCTGCTCGCCCTTCATCACGACCTTCACGCCGAGGTCGCCCTCCATCGTCTTCAGGCCGACGCCGAGCGACTGTGCGAACGAGTCGCCGATGATGAGGACCTTCGACCCCCTCGGGAGCGGCTCGCCAGCGGAGACGGGCGCCGCAGGAGGAGACGCCTTGGCCGCCGCGTCCGCGGGCGTGGGCGAGGCCAGCGACGTGTTGTCGGCCGCCGCCGGGGCGACGGCGCCCGACGGCGCGTCGGCGGCGGCTGAGGGCGCGTCGGGCGTGGACGCTGCTGAGCTCGGCGGCGCGGCCGGCGCGGCGCCGCAGGCGGCGAGCAGTAGCGAAAGTGAGAGCGAGAGTGAGAGTGAGAGCGAG
>JBKJLX010000330.1:0-14079 GCA_046596645.1 Polyangiaceae bacterium | reverse complement strand
CGCCGCGGGGTGAGCGTCGCGGCCGCATCCCGAGCGGCGGCGGCCGCGAGCGCGATCGCGGCCGGGAGCGCGACCGTGAACGTCGCTCAACGCGACGTTCGATGCGAGATGAGCCGTCATCGCAGGTCCAACGTCGCGTCTGGCGACGTTCAGCTCGGCACGACGGCCGCTTCGGCCGGCGCGACGCGGCGCGGGGTGCTGGGAGCGGACGAGGACGTCACCCCGGGCCTTCCCCCGCCTTCGGCCGAGGATGGGCGCCGACACTTCGACAGCCATGCCCACCACCCAAGACATCGTCCAGAAGCTCTGGAACCTTTGCCACGTCCTCCGTGACGACGGGATCACGTACCTCCAGTACGTCACCGAGCTCACGTTCCTGCTGTTCCTCAAGATGGCGAAGGGGACGGGCAGGAGTCCCAGCTCCCCAAGGGGTACCGCTGGAGCGATCTGGAGAAGAAGGACGGGATCGAGCAGCTCGACTTCTACCGGGCGCTGCTGCTGGACCTGGGCAGCCACGGGTCGCCGCGGGTGCAGCTGATCTTCGCGAACGCGACCACGTCCTTCCGGCAGCCGCGCAACCTGCGGACCCTCGTCGAGAGCATCGACGGGCTCGACTGGTACAGCGCGAAGAGCGAGGGCCTGGGGGACATGTACGAGGGGCTCCTCGAGAAGAACGCGGAGGAGACGAAGTCCGGCGCCGGGCAGTACTTCACGCCGCGGCCGCTCATCGAGTGCATCGTCGACCGGGTGCAGCCGCAGGCCGGCGAGCTGGTGCAGGACCCGGCGATCGGCACCGGCGGCTTCCTGGTGGCGGCCGACCGCTTCATCCGCGCGCGGACCGACGATCTGTACACGCTGTCGGAGAAGCTCCAGGGCTTCCAGCGCACGCAGGCGTTCTACGGGTGGCTCGTCCCCGGCGTGCAGCGGCTCGCGCTGATGAACGCGCTGCTCCACAGCTTCGAGCCCGACATCCTCCTCGGCGACACGCTGGGGCCGGGCGGCGGCAACCTGCCCAAGGCCGACGTCATCCTCACCAACCGACCTCCACACCATCCTCGGCCTGCCGACCGGCATCTTCTACGGGCAGGGGGTGAAGACGAACGTCCTCTTCTTCACGCGTGGCGCGAAGGACAAGGGCAACACCAAGGCGGTGTGCCCGGTCGCGCCGCTGCCGAACCCGCGCATTGCAGAGATCGATCGTGCCATCGCCGAGCACGAGAAGAACCGCTCGGTGTGGCGGGCCGAGGCGAGCATCACGGAGGACCGCGCGCAGCTCGCCGAGCTGACGGGGCGTGATCGCGCTGCGGGCGAGCTCCGAGAGCGCGCCGCCGATCTGGGCCGACGCGCCGCCGAGGCCCACGCCGCGATCGCCACGCTCAAGGCGGAGCGTGACGCGGCCGGCGCCCACGAGCCACCTGCCGTCGTCGGAGAGCGCGACGCCCGGGGACGGCCTCGCGCCGGACGTCGTCAGGCGCATCGCTGGAGTCCGGACATACCCGGGGCCTGCGCGCACCCGACGAGGCCAGGCCGCCGACCGTCATCGCCATGTCTCCCGACGGGACGCACAGCGCCGTCGCGCGCGGAGCGCTGGTGACCCTGCACGATGAGGAGAAGGGGACGCGCACCACCATCGACGGCCTGGGCGGCGCCGCCACGCGGGTCGCACTGTCGTCGCGCAGGGGCCACGCGCTGGTGGCGCTCGCCGGGCCCGACGCCATCATCGAGTCGAATGGCGCCAAGACAGTGTTCCGGGCGGAGACGGTGGGTCCGGTGGCGCACCTGGCCTGGTCCGCCGACGGCGCGCTGAAGCTGGCCGCCGGGCCGTCGCGCGCCGGGGATGGCGGCTATCTGACGGTCTGGCGGGAGGGTGAGACCTCGGCCTGGACGCGATCGCTGGAGCGCCCGGCCACCGCCGTCGCCATCTCCGCCGACGGTCGCGTCGGCGTGACCCTCTAGGCGGCGGGCCTGCTCTCGCGGTGGGTTCTGGCGACCGGCCGCTGCGTGGTGTCGTCGCCGCTGTGGTTCGCGGCGCCGATGCAGAGGGCCGCGCTCTCCCGCGACGGCCGCGTGCTGGCGGTGGTCGACGCGGACGGCGAGATCCCGACACCGCCCGCGCCAGTCGCACGCGAACGCTGTGGAGCGAGCTCGCCCGCCGCTCGCGTCGTGGCGCGCTCTCCGCGGCCTGGCCCGCGACCGACGTCGACCAGGGGCCTGGCCTGGTCCGCGCCGTCGAGATCACGCCCGACGGGAGCACGCTGCTGGTCGCCCATGCCGGACAGCGGACGGTGCTGGTGCGCGACGCGTGGTCGGGCGCGGTCCGCGACCGGCTCGAGCACGACGACGAGGTACGCGGGCTCCCGGTGTCGCTGCGCGGCGATCTCTGGGTGACGGTCGCCGGTCGGCGCGTCCTCGCGCGGCGCACCGACGGCGCGCGCACGTCGGCGGCGGGCGCGCCGGTGGCCATCGAGCTGCCGTTCGCGCCCGACCGAGCGAGCGTGGCCGGCAACGGCCGCCGGGTGGTCGCCCACGACGCCACGCGCGTCGCGGTGCTCGATCTCCAGGGCGACGCGTGGACGGTGGTGGTGACCCACGAGCTCCCCGATCTCGGCATCGCGCGCGCCGCGGTGACCCACGACGGGCGGAGCGCGGTGCTGGCCAGCGCGCGCGGACTTCACCGGCTGGCCCTGGACGTGCCGGGCGCACGCCCCGAGCCGCTCGCCGAGGGCGGCCCCGCGAACGACGTGGTGCTCGCCGCGATCGACGACGGGATCGTCTCCGCGCTGGGGATCGGCGAGCTGTGGAGCGGCGAGGGCGGGCCGCGCGAGCCGACGCCGATCGAGCCCTGGCCGTCGCTCCCCGGCGTCGCGGTGACCTATGACGGTCGCATGGCGATCAGCGTCGCCACCGGCGGCGTCGCCACCGTGTGGACGATGTCCGATCGCACGCGCGTGGCCTCCCTGAGCGGTCACGGCGCCGCGGCGACCGACATCGCGGCGCAGGATCGCACGCGGTAGGGAGCGCTCGTCCAGCCCTTCCGGGGGCGTGCCCGCTGCGAGCGCGGCGGCCCGCCGTGCTAGCGTCGGGCCGCGCCATGCGACTTCGTCGCCCGATGCGATTCGCGATCTCCGCCCTGGTCGTCGTCGCGGCCTCGGTGGCCGCCCTCGCCGGCTGTCGCAAGCGCAACACCGACCCGCCTCCCGACGTGTATGTCGGCGTCGCGCCGTCGCTGCCCGCGCCGCCGGGCGTGCCCCCGCCGGTGGGCATCGCGACGAGCTGCGAGTCGATCACCACCTGCGACCTGTGCTCGGCGACGCCGGGATGCGACTTCTGCACCGACCCTCGCTCGTGCGTGCGCGAGGGCTCGGCGTGCCGGGGGCTCACGCTCTCCCACCCGTCGACCTGCGCCAACGATCCAGCCATCGGTGGCTCGCAGCGGGCACGGGCGCTCGCCGCGATGCACGCTGCGGTGGTCGCCGAGCTGCGCGACATGTCGCCGGGGCCCCGGATCGACGCGCGGCTGGAGCGGCTGACGTCGCTCTCGTTCCCCATCCCGGCGCAGCACTGCTTCTCGCTGGTGTGGGTCATCGGGGACGAGGCCACGCTGCGCGAGGCGACGGTGCAGCTCGACTTCATCGGTCCGCGCGGGTCGACCGGCGCCAACATCACGCCGCTGTCCCCGGTGGGGTGGAGCGGCCGCACCTGCACCAGCGTGCCCGGGCAGCTGGTCGCCTCGATCGTCAGCGGCAGGGACCACGATCGTCCGACCGTGGGCGGCAGCGGCCCCATCGCGTTCGTCCTCCACGCGCGTCCGCGGACGCCGGCCGACCCCGACGAGGGCGGGAGCCCGCCGGCCCCTCCGCGCTAGCTCGGCGCGACCGCCGACGGGGTCACCCCCGCGTCTTGCGATCGATCTCGGCCAGGTGCTCCGCGATGCGGAAGAAGACGGCGACGCTCTCGAAGACGATGCGCCCGACGATGACCATGCAGCCGGCGACCACCAGCGTGCCCAGGAGCTGCGCGCAGCCGAGGACCAGCCCGAGCTGGGCGCGAGACGAGGAGGCAGTCGAGATGGCGCTCGTGGCGAGGATGACCCCCCCGAGGGTGCCGAGCGCGACGGTGCCCAGGAAGAGGACGTAGAGCACCTTCAGGACGCGCGTCGTCACGAAGGTGGTGAACGACAGGTCGAACAGCCCCGTGACGAACCCCCTGGCGGGAGGCGCGGCCACCCTGACCGAGACGGCGCTCTGCGCGACGGCGCCCGGCTCGGGAATCCTCGGCGCCATGACGCCGGGCGACGCGGCCGTCTTCACCGAGCGGGAGGCCGGACCGCGGGTGGGGGGCGGCGCCGCGGGCAGCGTCGCCGGGCCGCTGCCGGCCGAGGCGATGGTCGGCGAGAACGGCGCCGGCGGCGGTGGGGCCATCCACGCCGCGGGAGGCGCGGCCACCATGTTGAGCTGGGTCTGCTGGTCCCAGCGCGACGGATCTTTGTAGGGGACGTCGGGCGCGCGCTTCGACTCCGGAGCGCCGCTCGGGGGCGGTGGCACGCTGGCGACTCCGGCGGCCTTGCGGGCCGCGGCGGCGAAGCGCCCGTGGCGTGTCGCGGGCTTCCACGCCTGGCGACCGACCGGCCGCACCAGCGTCGCCGGGTCGAGCTCGCTCCGCGCGATGCGGCCCTCGACGTCGGTCTCGGCGAAGGGGCCCGTCGCCGTGTCTCCCTGTCGGATCTCCCAGTCCATGCTGACCCCGGGACGGTACCAGACGGCCAGGAGGGAGAGCGGAGCGTCCATCCCGAGCCTCGGTCGAGCGCCGCGTCTGGAGGGGGCGCTGAGGGTTCGACGACCGCTACTGCGGGCGTCCCGGCAGATCCACCAGATCCATCCGGGTCGCGATCGCGCGCGCCGCCTCCGCCCCGGCGAGGCGTCGCACCATGTGCATGCCCAGATCGAGTCCGCAGGTGACGCCGCCCGCGGTCACGATGGGCGACGCATCGACCACGCGACCCTCGGCGACGACGGCGCCGTACGCCGCGAGTCGATCGAGCGCGGAGCGATGGGTCGTTGCAGGGACGCCGCGGAGCCGGCCCGCGGCGCCGAGGAGCAGCGCGCCGGTGCACACCGACGCGAGGAGGCGGTTCGAGGGGTAGGCGGCGAGCCACGCCGCCACCAGCGGGTCGCTCTCCAGCGGGCGGGTCCCGTGACCGCCGGCCACCACCACAACGTCGAACGCGTCGAGCGGGGGGCGCACCGCGGCCACGGCGAAGGTCGCGCCGTGCTGGCTCCAGGCCTCCCGCGCGTCGGCGGCGACCACGGTGCAGGTCGTCGTCGCGTCGAAGCCCATGGAGGCGATGCGGCTCAGCGGATCGAGGACACCCACCAGGTCGAGCAGGGTCATGCCAGCGAATGCCACGAAGGCCACGCGGGTGCCCAGCACGCGATCGGGGCACGCGTCGATCGAGCTCAGCTCGACCGGAGAACCCAGCGCGTCGGCCGTGATCGCCCCGTGGAGGTGCGGCATCGGCCCGCGCGGCGTCGCCGTGAGCTCGACGCGCACGCCGCCGACGCGCCGCGGATCGATGGGGAGCGCGACAACATCGGCCCCGGCCGGGAAGTACAGCCGCGCGCTCTCCGCGACCTCGCCGCGGAACGACCCGTGGATGAAGCCTTCGCGGGCCAGCGATGCCGGCGCGAGCTCGCCGGCGTGCAGCTCGGCGCGCGGGACGAGGTGGTAGATCCAGCGCGGCCACTCCATGGCGCGCCACGATACCCCGGGCACGCCGGACGCTGCCGTCACCGGTGCAGGTAGACGTCGAAGTCGTAGCTGGCGAGCGCGCCCGCGACCTCGGTGGGCGACACCAGCGGCACCAGCGCGAGGGCCCGCTCGCGCCAGGCCTGGAGGTGCTGGAGCGCCTCCCACTTGCCGATCAGATGCGAGTGCTTCCCCGCGGCAACGACGTGAATCTGACGCGTGGCGCTCCAGATCGCCTCCGCGCCCAGAACCAGGCTCGCCCTCGGGTGACGGCGAACCACCTCGGCCAGCATGGCGCGACCCCGCGACGCGATTTCGTCCAGCGCCATCACCACCTCGACGCGGGCGCGGCCCGCCCTTTCCAGCTCCTGCTCGGCCGGCGTCATCGCGAACGGGTTCAGGCTGTCGCCCAGGCTGACCGCGGCCCTCGCGGTCACCATCGCGTGGTCGAGCTGCTGATCGCGCAGCCGCAGCGCCTCGCCCTGGGCGGGGAGGGAGGAGTGGCCGAGGGTGTGGAGGTCGGCCAGCATGGCCTCGTACAGCCTGCGCGATCGACCATGGGGGAGAACCCCGCTCCGGGCAAACTCGACCAGCTCCGCCTCCAGAGCCCGCGTCGCGCAGGGAACCCCGACCGCCATCGCCAGGATCACCGCCAGCCTCTCGGCGGCGGCGACGGCGTGGCGATGCAGCCGGCCCCAGCTCTCGCGCTCGATGCAGCTGATTGCAGCCCAGACCTGGGTGTACGCCTCGTGGAGCAGCGCGCCCGGGATCTCGCAGCGGATCACGAGCGCCTGGATCTCGTGGCACCGGCCGTTCAGCGCGGCCTCGTGATGGTCCAGCGCAGCCGTGTGCTCGTCGTCCTCATCCGTCACCGTGGGGTCGGGCCCCATGGTCTCGAGGAACGCCATGTGGCGAATCGACAGCAAGGATGCGTCGAGGTAGTCGCGCCCCCGGTGCTGGCGCAGGTGGGCCAACCACTCCACCTCCCGTCGCTTCGGGTGCGACCGCGCGAAGGTCGGACGCGCGCGGTAGGGACCGGCGGAGCGCCCGTCGTCGACGGCCTGCGGGCCGCCGCGGTGGCGCGCGGCGGCGACCACGGCGAAGAGCGCCCACACCACGAGCCCGCGGCCGAGGCCGGGCACCTCCCACGGCAGGCCCACCCCGGCCACCATCCGTCCCAGCTGGCAGACCGGCCGCGCCAGCGCGCGACGTAGCGCGCGCAGCGCGACCCACAGCGCGAAGGGCGGCGACGCCGCCATCCACGCGCGCAGCGCCGTCACGTCGACGAGCGCCTCCGCGGCCGCGGCCTGCTGGCGCTCGCGCTGCAAGTCCCCGCGCGCCTGGTCGACGGTCATCCTCGCGCCCACCGTGAGGAGCGCCAGGAAGGCGCCTCCGCGGCCGCGTTTCTCGGCCAACGCTCGCTGCGCGGCGCGCGCCTCCTCCGCCTCCTTCGCAGCGGCGGCGCGGCGCTCGGCCATCGTCGCCGTCGACAGCGACGGCGTCGCCCGGGCCAGGATGTCCGCCAGGGTCGCGGGTGCCCACTCCGCGTCGCCATCGTCGGGCCGCGCCACCGCGCTCGACGGGTCCAGCGCGCCCCTGCGCGCCGCGGTGACGACGGCGCGCAGCGTGACCGGCGTGAGATCGGGCAGCCAGGTCGCCTGCACCAGGGCGGCGACGGCGTCGACCTCGGCCACCGCCGCGGCGGCGCCGTCGGCGGTCCGCCCCAGCGAGGTGTCGGCGCCGATGCCCTCGACCAGAGCGTCGATCCTCCGGCGAAGGCTCTCGAGCGGTGACGGGTCGTTCGCAGCGCGCATCACGCGCGCGAGCATAGGGCAGGGTGGCAGGCCCTCCGAGGCGGGAAGCGCCGCCCTGCTCCGGGCGTTACCCTGCCAGCATGGACGTCGACTGTCGCGGCCTCGGCGTCGCCGATGCAGAGGCGATCCGCTCCTTCGTCGCATCCCAGGGCACGCTACACGACGTCGTCGTCGCCGCCCTCGCGAGGACGCCACCTCGGCTGGTCTCCGCGGTGGTGGTGCAGGACGAGTACACGCACGACGTCGTCCTCCCCTGGGACGACGGTGTCTGGCTGGTCTACGACGCGACGTGACTGGGCGGGCTGACGGCGGTCGCCGTCTGGGACCATGCCCCGAGCGCCGACGAGCTGCTCGAGGCTCGCCTCGCGCACGGCTGGGCTCCCACCCCGACCGCCACCCGCGACGGCGAGGTGGTGCTGGGCCACGCCGCATGTCGGGTGCGCCTGGGTTGAAGCCGTTCCCTTGCCCACGTGACAGTGTGGACAATCGAGGGCGGCGCAGGGGTTGCGCGGTCGCGCACCGTCCGCGCCCGACGTGGCGCCGATGTGGGTGTGTGCAGCTCCGGCCGCCGGCGGCAACCGCGGGGACCATTCTCGGCGTGACCCCGGCCCGTGGCCTCGGCGACGATGGCGTACCCGTTGCTTCGCAGCGCTCGCGGACGGGCGCGGCGCTCGCACGGTCCCCATCGGCTCAGCTCGCCAGGAATCTTCGATGCTCCGCGTGCAGGCCTTCTTTCCTCTCGCAGCCCTCGCAGCCCTCGCGGTCCTCACCGCGTGTGGGCCGACCGGTGGCGAGCTGGACGAGGCGGAGGGGTGCGCATCTGCGGCGCTGGCGCCCGACGTGCTCGGCGACGCGGTGGTGCTCGGGCGCGCCGCGCGCGAGTACGCGCCCAGCGCGAAGGAGCGTCGCGCCGTCACCGCGTACTGGCTCATCCTCATCGAGTCGCAGCGTCGGGGTGAGGCCCACCCCGCGCTCCTCACCGCCGGGTTCGAGGCCTTCCTCGGTCGGCTGGGGACGAAATACGCCAGCCTGGACGCCGACGTCTGCGTGGCCAGCGACGAGGCAACGTCGGCCGTGATCTCGTCGCCCGTCGCCTGCTCCGACGACTGCCGGCCCCCCACCGGCGATCTGCTGGCCACCTTGATGGAGGCGGAGGAGGCGGCCCACCGTCTGGCCGCAGGCCTGGTGGCGAACCCTGCAATCCTCGCCGCGATCGACGAGCTGCAGGGCACCAGCGACGCCGACCCGGCATCCATGCGGGGCAGCGCGTCGCTCGACGTGCTGAGCGACGCCATCGCCGACCAGCGGGCCAGCGAGGTGCTGGGCCACGTCGGCGCGGCGCTGCTCGCGGCTGGCGGCACGGCCGACGATCTCGAGGGGGTCGGCCCGGTGGGCGCCGCGTCCATCGCCGAGGCCTCCGCCGTGATCGGCGGCGTCGTCTCGGTGCTGGCGCTCCAGTCGGCGCTCTCCGACCTGAGGGCGCAATACGACTCGTGCAAGGTCGACCAGGCCGCGCGCTGCGAGGCCCACGACCCCGCGCCCGATGGCTCCACGCCCGAGGGCTAGCCACATGAAAGGTCGCGCGTTCGAGCTCCTCGTCGTCGCCTCGCTGGCCGGCGCTCTCGGAGCATGCGACGCGAAGGGGACCTGCGCCTACCAGACGCCGTCGGTCGCGTTCTGCGTCGTGAACATGAAGAAGTCGCAGTGCTCCGAGCACGCCGGCAAGGCCTGGGACGCGACCGGCCAGGACGGCCGCGCGCGCTGCGCGCTGGAGGGCTACCAGGACACCGAGGAGGCCCCGCCGCCGGACGGTGAGCTGCACCAGTTCTCGCGCACCCGCTTCGGGAGCTGCGTCCGCAAGGACGAGTGCAACACCAGGGCCATGGAAGGCTGGTGCAAGACCGCCGAGGGCACATGGAAGGAGCAGCAGACGTCGAACGACGCTGCAGAGACCTGCAAGGCCGCGGGGTTCACCGAGAGGTCCGACGCCGAGGCGTTCGTGAAGCCCACCGCGCCGTAGCCACAGCCCGAGCCGCGCCCTTCACGTCACCTGCTGCGCTTCGCCTTGCCCTCTTTCGGCGGCGCCTCGTCGTCCCCACCGGTCGGTGCGGCCGGCGCGACCTTCATGCTCTTCCACTTCGCGAGCTCGACCAGGCCGGCGGGCGCCCCGCGCGGCTTGCTCACGTCGCGCGCGCGGCACACGTGGACCTCGACGCGCGGCGCGCCGCGCGACCTGGAGTACCAGCCGGCGTAGGCCGCCGCCGCCTCCACCACCGGGCGCGGCACCTCGACGCGGTCGGGGTTGCGGATGACGACGTGGCTCCCCGGCGTCCCGCCGGCCACGTGCAGCCACACGTCGTCGGGCGCGGCGACGTGGAGCGACAGCTCGTCGTTCTCCTCGCTGCCGCGCCCGATCAGGATCTCGTACCCGTCGACGATCACCGTCCGGTACGGCTTGCCCTTGCTCGCCATGGCGCGACCCTCGCTCGCGATCGGTGGCGATGCAACGGCGGGCGTATCCTCGCGGACCCATGACCCACCCCTGGTACGCCACGACGCCGACGGTGCTGACCGACGCAAACCACCACGCGGCGCTCACCGCGGCGGCCCGCGCGCGTGGGCCGGTCACCGCCTCCGCGCTCGCGACGCGGCTGGAGGCCGCGGTGGCGAGCTCGCCGCAGGCGGCCTTCACCCTCGACGCGGAGGGAGCGGCGGCGCTGACGGTCGCCGGCCGGACCTACGCCGCCGGTCGGTTCACGACGCCGACGATCGGCGAGCTGCGCGCCACGCTCCGCACGCCCGGCGCCGCGTCCGCACCGAGAACGCGCCTCTCGGTGCTCGCCGGGGAGCACGCGCTCACCGACATCGCGACGCTCCAGGCCACCGCACCGGAAGGCGTGCTCTTCCAGGTGGCGTCGCAGTTCAACTGCCTGGAGGCGCCGTCGAGCCGCATCGTGCCCGTCCGCGCGTACGTGAGCGACCCGACGCAGGGGCCACGCGCCTCGATCTCCGCGCTGCCAGGGACGCTGCTGCGCCACTACTTCGCCCCGTCTCCGGGCGGGCCCTTCGTGCAGACCGACGCGCGGTGCCTCGATCTCCTGGGGGACGTGCTCGACCCGACGATCGCGGAGGTGCGGAGCGGCTACCTCTCGACCTCGTCGGTGCGCGATCTGCCGGCGGCGGCCGCCGCGCTCGCCGCGGGCTTCGAGCGGATCCGCGTCGGCGTGCACGACGGCGTCGAGGTGGTGCTGGGCCACGCCTGGGACGGCGCCGTGGCCGAGCCCGCGCCGCGCATCGCGCAGGTCTTCACGTCCACCATGGCGCTCGGCGGCTACGGGCGCGACGACGGCTCCCCCGCGCTCGCCGAGGCGCGCCGGCAGCTGCTGCGCGCGGCGTACGTCGGCACGCTCCTCGCGGCGGCGGCGCTGGGCAAGCACACCGTCGTGCTGACGCTCATCGGCGGCGGCGTCTTCGCCAACCCGCACGCCGCGATCTGGGAGGCCATCCGCTTCGCCCTGGGAGAGCTGGACGCGTGCGCGACCGCGCCGATCCACGTGGTGGTGAACTCGCGGGCGGACCTGCCGGACGAGGCGCGCGACGAGGCGCGGCGACGTGGCGGGTTCGTGGCGCGGGTCGGTGCTGAAGGCGTCGTGATCGACGGGTAGCGCCGCCATGGGCCCTGACCGAGCCTGCGGGGTCGCTGAGCCGCCCTCGGGGCACACCACGGACGACCCGGAAACCGCTCGCGTCGGTCAGAGCTGGGCCGGAACGAACCCGTGCTGCTCGATCAGCGTCCTCGCGTAGCCGGCCACGTGGGCGCGCCCCATCACGACGACCGCCGCGTCGGCCCCGGCGTGGTCGCGCAGCATGCGCACGGTCCCCTGGGCGAGCAGCTCGTCGCGCGCGGTGAGGATCGCGACCGCGGGCTGAAGCATCCATGCCCACGATCGGTTGCGTAGCGCATACGCCGGCACGGCGGCGAGGAGGTGCCAGGAGAACGCGGTGGCCACCAGCTTGAGGCCAGGGACGGCGACCCCGGCGGCGCCGAGGAGCATCGACGCGTACGTCACGCCGAACATGCCGGTCAGGTAGATCGAGCCTGCGTGGAGCGCGAGCGGCACCCGGCCTCCGCGCTCGAGCTCGACGGTGTGCCCGCCCTCGACCTCCTTGGCGTCGGTGATGGTGCTCCCCTTCACGGCGCCGAGCGAGAGCGCGCGCAGCAGGCGGCGCGGCGCGTCGATCAGGTGGCCGAGGGCGCGCCCGGCGACGATGTCGTCGCGCTGGAACGTCTCGACCCCACGCAGCTCGAAGCACCGCACGACGTCGCGCCCGAGGCGTGACGCCTCCTCCATCTTGATGTGCGCCTCGCCGAGGACGACCAGCGCGCGGGGTCGCGGTCCGGGGGCGACGAGGTAGCGGGCGGTGAAGCTCAGCGGCTTCTTCGTGGCCCGCTCGAGCGCGGGGCGCGCCCCGGCGGGGAGGAGCTCGTGGATGTGAACGTCCAAGGGTGGGTGGTAGCCCCAGACGGGGGTCGGTGCACGTCCGGGCCGGATCTGGTGCTCATACCGCCAGGAGGTTCCTGAACGGCTTTCGATTCTTCCAGCGGTACGTCCGGAAATCCCTCGTGTCTGTCGACAGGATTTCCCCCGACCCCAGCTCCTCGGCCAGGACCACCAGAGACGCATCCGCAAGGTCCATCGGCAGGTCTCGGTACTTCTCCATCAGCGAGCGGACGCGACCCAGGTGACGTGGCTCGACGGCGAACACCTCGAAGGCCGCTCGCTCGGCGCTGGTGATGAAGGCGATCAGCGACGCATGGCCCACCCGAGCCGCCAGCAGACGACAGGTCTCGGTGAGCACGGGCCACGTCGTCACCAGGGGAGAGCGGAGCGCCGAGAGCGCGGCGGTCGCCGCCTCGTGGTGCCGATCGGTGCGGCTCGCGAGGGCGATGAAGAACCCGGTGTCGGCGATGATCATGCCGTCACTCGGTGTCGCCGAGCTCGACGAGCAGCGCGGACTTGTATGTCGCCGACAGCTCCGGATCCGCGTCGCCCGTGCCGACGAGACCTTCGAGCAGCACCGCCGGCGGCTGCCTCGCCTTGAGGGCTCGATGGTGAGCCTCGATCGACGACCGGAGCACCGCGGTCGTCGACAGACCGGTGAGACGCCGTAGCTCCTCCAGCTTGCGCGCGAGCTCCGAGTCCAGGCGGGCGTTGATCCTGGACGTCATACAGCACGTATGACACAGCCCGCCCGCCTCCACAACCGAGCCGCGGTGGCTCACGCGCCTTGACCCTCGGAGCCCGCCTCCACCACCATGACCGGCCCATGCGCGCGGTCGCAGCACTCCTCACGGCGATCCTCGCGGGCGCGTGCAGCGACACCTGCGCGCCGGAGTCCACGCCCACCGGCGGATCGCGCGCGCCCGTCGCGTCGGCGGGGCCGACCGTCGCCCGGTCGGACCCGTCGCGACCTCACGTCCCCCCTGCGATCCGCGAGGGTGGAGCGCTGGCGCGCGGCGTCGGGGAGGAGGCGCTCTACGTCGCCGACGAGGATCACAGGACCGTGCGCCGGATCGCGCTGCCGGTGCAGGCGGACGGTCCGGTGATCTCGCTCGAGCTCCCCGGCGCGCCGGCGCAGGTGCTGCCGCTCGACCGGAAGCTGCTGGTCACGGTGCGCGATCCAGGGCTGCTGCTGGTGCTGGGGACCGATCCGGGCGGCAAGCTGGTGGAGACGTCGCGGGTGCCGCTGCCCGCCGACGCGTGGGGCATCGCCGTCACGCCCGACGAGCGCATCGTCCTGGTGAGCTCGGCGTGGACGCATCAGGTCTCGGCCGTCGATCTGACGACCGCCAAGGTGCTGTGGACGATCGACGTCGCGCGCGAGCCGCGCGGGATCGTGATCAAGGCCGACGGGGCCACCGCCTACGTGACGCACCTGGTCGGCGCCTCGCTGACGCGCATCGACGGGATCAGCGGGGTGCCGAAGGTGACCCAGGTGTTGCTGCCGCCGGGACCGCTGCGCGCGCCGGCCAACGTCACCCTGGCAGCATCGCTCGGCTACGCCGCGGTGCTGTCGCCCGACGAGAGGCGGCTGTTCGTGGCGCGCCACGCGCTGGGGGCGCTGGGCGAGGAGTCGTGGTTCGGCGCCTCGACGGTCGACGTCCTGCTCACCGCCGACGACTCTCCGCTCGCGCCGAAGCGGCGCGACGGCCTCCCCTTCATCCGCGCCGACAAGCAGCAGGACGGAGCGGACCTCGCGGTGCCGGGCAAGCCGCTGTCGCCCTTCACGCAGCCGCGCGCGCTCGCCTATCGCAGCAAGACGAGGACGCTCCTCGTCGCCAGCGAGGCCGACGACGCGCTGGTCGAACTGGACGCGCTCGGCGTCGACCCCACGCGCACCGTCCTCCGCCACTACCAGCTGGGCACGCTCGGCGATCGCACCTCCAGCGCGCCGACGACCTGCGGCGCGCCGACCGGGCTGGCCCTCTCCGAGGACGAGACGACGGCCTGGGTGTGGT
>JBKJLX010000307.1:0-5047 GCA_046596645.1 Polyangiaceae bacterium | reverse complement strand
CCCGCGAGGGCGAGGCGGAGATGCTGAGCGTCGGCGTCGAGCTGCGGAGCTGGGTCACCACCGAGCGCGTGGCGTCGATGCGCGAGATCGTCGACGCGGTGCGCGGGAACTACCCCGGCCTGCTCACCTACTCGGCGAACTGGGACGACGTGGAGCACACGCTGATCCTCGACGCGGTCGACGTGGTGGGGGTCAACGCGTTCTACCCGCTGCACTGGGAGGAGGGCGCGAAGCTGCCCGCCCTCATCGATGGGGGCCAGCGCGTCGCCGCCGATCTCTCGGCCCTCGCCCACGACGTCGGCAAGCCGGTGTTGCTCACCGAGGTCGGCTACACGACCCGGAAGAACGCGGCGATCAGGCCGTGGGAGTGGCCGGACGGCATGAAGGACGTCGCGGTCGACGAGCTGGCGCAGGCCGAGGCCTACCACGCGCTGATCGCGCCGCTGATCACCGCCCGGTGGTGCGCCGGCTTCTTCGTGTGGCGGCTGTACGCCGACCCGGAGGACGTCTCGCAGGAGGCGGAGTGGGGCTTCTCCCCGCGAGGAAAGCTGGCCGAGCTGGTGATGCGCGACGCCTTCAGCGCGCGCTGGGTGACCGACGGGCCGTGGCTCCCGGGCGAGATCGCGGGGCGTCACCGCGCGTGGACGCCGGGCTTCCACGGCTGGGAGCTGCCGCCCGGCTTCCTCTCAGCGCCACGATGACACGAAGGCGGCGAGCTCGAAGAGCTGGTCGACGCCGAGCATGACGCCGAGCACCAGTGCCCCGCAGAACACCGCGCTCGCCACCGCCTCCAGGGCGCCGAGCCAGCCGGGCTTCCGGGTGACCCAGAAGAAGCCCAGCATGCTGAGCGGGCCAAAGGCGTAGACGGCGGCGCCCCAGGTGGCGCCGTTCCAGCCTCGCTGGCGTCGACCGGGGGCCAGGAGGGAGCGGGCCAGCAGCTGCAGCGCGACCGTCAGTCCGATCGACAGCACCATCGAGACGACGACTCGAAGAACGCCCACGGCGCGCGCACTCTAGCGCGCGCCTCGTCGCACGGGGCTACGGGTGGATGTGGACGATCGTCCCCTCGGTGCTGCCCTCCTGGGGCGTCGACACCGAGTGCCAATCGGTCGGGAGCGACGGCTCGCTGAACATGAAGATCTTGCGCGCGTCGATGGGCGACAGGTTGATGCAGCCGTGGCTGCGCGGCCGGCCGAACTCGTCGTGCCAGGGCGCGGCGTGCAGCGCGACCCCGCCCTTGAAGTACTGGACCCACGGCACGTCGCGCAGCTCGAACTCGCTGCCGACCTCGCTGGAGTCCATCGTCGTCGTGACGTGCTTCTCGCGGATGCGGAAGGTGCCGGTGGGCGTCGACAGCGTCTTCTTCGGATCGCCCAGGCCGTCGCGGCCGGTGGCCACCGCCGTCGCGTAGACCGGGTCGCCCCCCACGTAGAGGAGGAGGACCTGCGAATGGATGCCGATGTCGATCCAGCGCGTGCCCTTCTTGCGCGCGAATCCTGGGAGGCGCGACGGCTTGGCGGCGATGGCCGCGTCGCGCTCGCGCACCCAGGTGCCGTCGACCGCCTCGACCAGGCGCTGACCTGCGAGGTGGCGCGACTTGCCGGTGAGCTGTACCGGCAGCAGGCGATCGAGCTTGTGCGACTTGTCCATCGCCAGGCGCGACAGGTCGTAGGCCCACGCGTCAGGCTGCTTGATGAAGGCCAGCGGCAGGTGCCAGGCGCCGGGCTTCAGCTCCACGCCGTGGAAGGTGGTGCCGCGATCCGGCTTGAGCTTGGAGGTGGGGACCAGTCGCGCGTCGGTGGTGAGCGCGAAGCGCCGCCCGTCGCCCCCGACGAACGTGCCGATGAGGGCGAGCCCACCCTTGCGCTTGATGCGGTTGGTGATGACGGCGTAGTCCGGCACCTTGAAGGTCGCGATGTTGGGGATCTTCCGCCCGCCCTCGAAGAACCAGGGAATCGCGTCGCTGCCGTCCCCCCCGTAGAGCTCGTTGTAGGACAGCTCCGGCGGCTCGTCGGGCACGACCCCCGCCGCGTTGCCGTCGGCGTCGAGTTCCATGTCGTTGGCGCCCACCTCGATGGCGTCCCACGCCTCCTTGTTCTTGTCGTAGCCCTTCAGGTGGCGCTCCAGATCCATCTCGTACTGGAGCTGCTCGTGCCTGGTCGGCACCCGGTAGTAGTTCGGCGCGACCCAGCGCACGAACGCGTACGGGTACGGCATCGGCCTGGTGATGTCGGGCCGTCGTTTCAGCGCACGGATGATCG
The DNA here is from genome assembly GCA_046596645.1 of Polyangiaceae bacterium. GTDB lineage: Bacteria > Myxococcota_A > Polyangia > Polyangiales > Polyangiaceae > JBKJLX01. The sequence continues at coordinate 2,786 of JBKJLX010000307.1, read as the reverse complement.
GGTGCTCCAGGTCGGTGGTCGCCTCGACGGACGCGCAGACGAACCCGCGCGGGGCGACGGCGTACCAGCCGCCCTCGCAGTCGTCGGTCTTCACTGGCTTGTCGCCGCGGGCGACGGTTCCGCCGGCGCGCAGATAGCCCACCTTTGCCGACCGGCGATCGGGCTGGGCGAAGATCGGCGCCTGCAGGGTGATGGCGCCGAGTCGCGGGCCGTCGGCGCGGGGGCGGGTCGCGTCGTCGAGTGGAACGTCGGGCGTGGCGGGCTCGGCGCTGGCCGAGCCGACGGCGACGATGCCGGTGGCGGGGGTGTTCTCCGCCGCCGTCTCGCCGGTCTCGGCGTCGTCGCCGCAGCCGCCGGCCAGACCGAGCAGCGCAAAGGCCGCGGCGAGTCGGAGCCGCATCCGGGGAGCACGGGTACGGCGCATGGCCCGCGATTGCCTCTGCCGGGGCCGTGGGGCCAAGTTCCCGGCGCCGGCATGCGGCCCTGGCGTGGTAGACGTGGAGGTCGGAGGCCGCAACCATGCGCACGTCGATCGCGAGCTGGCTGGTCCTGTGCAGCGCCGCCGCTGGCCTGTCGGTCGCGGCCTGTGCCGACGACGAGGGGGTGATCTCCCGGACCGGGACTTCCACCGCCACCGCGGTGGGCGTCGGCGGCGGGTCGGGCGAGGGCGGCGAGGACGGCGCCGGGCCGAGCAGTGGCTCCAGCCCGACCGCGACGGTCTCGACCGGGTCGGGTCCTGGCCCCGGGCCCTCGGGCTCCACCTCGGCCACCGGGGGGACGGGCGGCGCCGGCGGCTCTTCGGGCCAGGGCGGGGACGGGGGCGGCGGCAGCGCGCCCACCGGCACGCTGCGCTTCGTCGCGCTCGGCGACGGGGGCGAGGGTAACGACACCCAGTTCGCCGTCGCCGCGATGGTGAGCAACGTGTGCGCCGCGCGCGGCGGCTGCGACTTCGCGCTCTACCTCGGCGACAACATCTACAACGACGGCGTCGAGGAGGTCGACGACGACCAGTTCGAGGACAAGTTCGAGGCCCCGTACAGCGGCCTCGACTTCCGCTTCTGGGTCGTGCTCGGCAACCACGACTACGGCGGCAACGGTGCCGGCTACGAGGAGTACAAGGCGAACCTGCAGGTCGACTACACGAGCATGTCGTCGAAGTGGACGATGCCTGCGCGCCACTACCAGTTCCACACCCCCGGCGACGCGGGGCCCGAGGACTCGCCCTCGGTCGACTTCTACGGGCTCGACACCAACTGGGTCATGTTCAACGGCGACGAGGGCCAGCAGCGCTGGCTCGACGGGGCCGTCGCCGCCTCCACGTCGACCTGGCGCATCGGGTACGGCCACCACCCGTTCATCTCCAACGGGCAGCACGGCAACGCCGGCGAGTACGAGGGCATCCCCTTCATCCCCATCGTCAGCGGCGGCAACGTGCGCGACTTCATGGAGGACTCGATCTGCGGCAAGGTCGACGTCTACCTCTCCGGCCACGACCACAACCGCCAGTGGCTGGAGCCGACCTGCGGCACCGAGTTCATCGTCACCGGCACCGCCGCCAAGACCACCGATCTGGTGGGGCGCGGCACGCCGACCCTCTTCGAGGACGACGCCGACGGCGGATTCACCCTGATCGAGATCACCGGCAACACGCTCGTCGGTGAGATGTACGACCAGCAAGGGAACCTGGAGTTCTCGAGGACGATCGTGAAGCCGTGAAGCAGCTCATCATCTCTCTCTTCGGGCTCGTCGCGGTCATGGCCGCATGTGGGGATGACACCAGCACGAGCAGCGGCCCCGGCGGCTCGACATCCGGCAGCGGGGGCGGGTCGAGCGACGCCACCGGCGGCGCGCCCGGGACCACGACCTCCGACGCGGCCACCACCACGGTGGCGACGACCACCTCGACCGCCAGCTCGTCGACCGGCGAGGGCGCGGGCGGGCCTGGGTCGGGCGGCGGTGGCGGGGACGGATCGGGAGGCGACGGGACCGGGGGTTTCACCCCGGTCGACGGGCCGCAGGGCAACATCCTGGTCTCGGTCTACCGCTTCGGCAGCCTGGTCACCGACGTCCTCGGGACGTTCGACGCCGCGTCGCAGTGCACGGTGATCGACGCCGAGGGGGGCTGCGTGCTGTCGCGCTGCCCGACCGATCCCACGCCGCCGCTCGACGCTGGGATCATCGCTATCGATGGCGGCGAGCTCCCGGCGACCCTCGAGCCGCCGGACTACGAGGAATACCCCGCCGGCGAGGCGGTCACCGCGGGGGACGTCGTCACGGCGTCCACCGACGGCGGCGAGGACGTGCCCGCCTTCGATCTGTCGGCGACATTCCCCACGCACGTGGTGGCGACCGAGCCGTCGTTCGCGCCCGGGTCGATCTCGTCGGCCGAGGATCTCACGGTCGCCTGGGAGGGGACCTCCACCGATCGGGTCGTGGTGCTGGTCACCGCCAGCACGGCGCCGGAGGCGGAGGAGAAGGACGAGATCGCGTGCGACGCGCCGATGGCCGACGGCGGGCTGACGGTGCCGTCGTCGCTGCTCGCGCAGATGGAGACCAACGGCGAGGTCGCACTGTCCCTCGTGGAGCGTGCCATCGACCGAGTCGACACCGGCGAGTGGACACTCACCCTGACGCTGTCTCGCTACGCCGACGCGGAGAACGGCTTCGACGGAGACGCGTTCCAGCTCTACGACTTCGAGTGACGTGGCTCAGAGCGTCGGCACCCCGAGCGGCACCGGGCGGCGCGGGAACGCCGCGTCGATGCGCGCCACGTCCTCCGCGGTGAG
>JBKJLX010000289.1:0-11309 GCA_046596645.1 Polyangiaceae bacterium | reverse complement strand
GAGGGCGACGAACGCGGCTGCCAGCCACCCGGAGCCGCCGGGGGGCGCTGCCCCGGCGCTGCAGGAAACGCCGCCCGACGCGACGATCCCCGCCATGTCGGCGCCGCCGGCGCCGGTGTCGGTCGCCGTGCTGGCACCGGTGCTGGCCATCGCGGTGGTGGTGGCACCGACGCCCGTGTTGCTCACGCTGCCGCCGCCCTGGTCGCCGCCGCCGGCGCCGCCCTGGCCCTGGTCACACTCGTCGTCCTCATCGAGCGGGCAGGGGTCCTCGCCGTCGAGGGAGCCATCGCCGTCGGTGTCGGGGTCGAGCGGATCGGTCCCGGTGCCGCCCGGGCCCTCCTCGTCGTCGTCGAGGCCGTCGTCGTCGTCGTCCTGGTCGCAGACGTCGCCCTGGCCGTCGTCGTCGGTGTCGCTCTGGTCCGGATCGTCGTTCAGCGGGCAGTTGTCGTCGCCGTCGAGGATGCCGTCGTCGTCGCTGTCGGGATCGAGCGGGTCGGTCCCGATGTCGGTCTCGTCGTCGTCGTCGAGACCGTCGTCGTCGTCGTCGTCGTCGCAGGCGTCGCCCTGGCCGTCGTCGTCGGTGTCGAGCTGGTCCTCGTTGGCGACCTCGGGGCAGTTGTCGTCGCCGTCGATCACGCCGTCGTCGTCGGTGTCCTCGTCCTCGGGGTCGGGGTCGCAGACATCGCCCAGGCCGTCGGTGTCGCCGTCGGCCTGGTCGGGGTTCATTTCGAGGACGCAGTTGTCGACGCCGTCGAGGTCGCCGTCGTCGTCGGTGTCGGGGTCGAGCGGATCGCTGCCGGCGTCGTCCTCGTCCTCGTCGCTGAGGCCGTCGTCGTCGTCGTCGTCGTCGCAGACATCGCCCAGGCCGTCGTCGTCGAAGTCGTCCTGCTGGGGGTTCGGATCGTCCGGGCAGTTGTCGACCGGGTCCTCGACCGTGCCGTCCTCGACCGTGTCGAGGTCGGCGTCGGCAAAGGCGAACGTGGTGAACGTCGCCGCGTAGAGCACGCAGTCGGAGTCACCGGGGTCGACCGCCTGGACGAGCCCGCACTCGGTCACGACGCCTGCCAGCGAGGGAGGACAGCCGAGAATGCCCCACGAGACCTGGCTCTCGCCCGGCTCGATGGCGTCCGAGATGTCGAAGGTTTCCGCGTCCCAGTAGTCGCCGAGGGGGTCGGCGTCGAAGTTGTCGCGTGAGGAGGGGCTGTTGTCGACGAGGTTCTCGCCGTTGTACTGGGGGATGCCCTCGCCGTTGTTCTCGAGGATGGTGATGCCTTTGAACACGATGGGCTGTCCGTCGCCGCCGAGGATCGTGATCTCCGCCGAGGTGGCCCCGACCGGCACCGGGCGGGACAGCGTGTGGTCGATCGTGAAGTCCAGCGACTGCCCGTCGTTGGTGACGCCCTGGGTGAACGCACCGTCGTGGATGACCACGCGGAAGTTCTGGTCGGTCGCCGCGGGGTCGCTGTAGATGACGACCAGCTCGGCGCCGTGGGCGTCGGTGCCATCCTCCGAGGAAGCGAGCCCGTCGACCACGTAGTCGCCGCTCGCCGTCACCAGCTCGGTGACGTCGGCGCGGTAGACGCGGTTGCCCTCCGACACGTAGGGCTCACCTGCGACGCAGGTGTTGGCCGACTCGCCGATGAGCTCGCCCTCGACGGCCTCGCCGTTCAGGAGGGCCGTCGGGTCCTCCCCGCCGATGACCGCCCAGTAGAGAAACGCCGCCTCGACCTCGCGGTTGGGAGGGATGGCGACGGTGAGCGTACGGTCGGGGACCGCTGCGCCGTCCCCGCGGGCCGAGAAGCCCGCGCCTGCGTACGCGATCCCGCCGCCGGGCGCGTGGATGGTGAGGCTCTCCCCGTGGTCCTGGTCACCGTCGGCCCGTGCCGAGCCGGGAGCAGACGCAGCAGCCACCGCAGCCGAGACCAGAGCGATCAAACAAGCTCGTCGCACGCCAGCTCCTCTTCCGGCCCGTCCCAGGGCCTCGCGTATCGTAAGTGCATCGAGGGGCGCCGGAGGGCTCGCCGCGGCGCACGAATCGGTCCCGCGCTGATCAGCGCCGGTTGTGTGCAGCCCGGCGACGGCGGAGGCAGGCCAGCGCGAACACGGCCGCTACCAGCCCGACCGCCGGTGAGGAGGGGCTCGCGGCGCCGGCGGTACGGCAGCCGCAGCCATCGTCGCTCGCCGCAGCGTCGCCGCCGCCACCCGAGCCCGCCGTGGCCGAGGCGCTGGTCGAGGTGTTCCCCGCGGAGGTGCTCGTGGTCGGTCCGCCCGTAGGTCCCGGCCCGGGCCCGCCGGAGCCCGACGCTGCCGTCGAGCCCCCGTCGCCCGAGGCGCCCCCTTCGCCCGGGGAGCCGCCCTCGCCCGGGGAGCCGCCCTCGCCCGGGGCGCCGCCCTCGCCCGGGGAGCCGCCCTGGCCGAGGCCCTCGCAGTCGTCGCCGGTGCCGTCGCCATCGGAGTCGCTCTGGTTGCCGTTGGCGACAGTGGGGCAGTTGTCGCACACGTCGCCGTCGTCGTCGCCGTCGGTGTCGAGCTGGTCGGGGTTGTCGATCTCGTTGCAGTTGTCGCAGAGGTCGCCGACGCCGTCGTCGTCCTCGTCCTCCTGGTCCACGTTCTCGACGTCGATGCAGCTGTCGCAGACGTCGCCCAGGCCGTCCTCGTCGGTGTCGGTCTGGTCCTCGTTGGCGAGGCCGACGCAGGTGTCGAAGGCGTCGTCGACGCCGTCGTCGTCCTCGTCCACCACCTCCGAGCGGAACGACAGCGCCGCGTACGCGATGGCGACGCAGTCCCCGCCGTAGGAGGCGCTCCACTCGACGCTCTGGTCGTCGGGGTCCATTCGCGAGGTCACGTCGTAGACGCGATCGTCCCAGTACTGGCCGGAGCTGAGCGCCCAGTAGCCGTTGACCGGCGGGACCAGGTTGGGGCCGTCGAAGGTCACGTTGCCGTCGTCGAGGATGCTCTGACCGTCGCCCGCCCCGAAGCGCAGCTGGGCGTCCACCGTGATGGTCGTCGGCGACAGGCCCCCGAAGGTGTCCTCCACCTCGGTGTTGGCCGACGTGATCGTCATCGCCCCGTCGTGGATGACGACCGTCCCCTCGCGCGTCTCCGCAGGGTCCTCGTACACGACCACCAGCGAGGTGCCCTGGGTGTCCGCAGTCGAGGTTCCCGAGGGAAAGCCCGAGATCACGTAGTTGCCGTTGCCGGCGACCCGCGCCGTGACGTCGGCCCGGTAGACGAAGTTCGAGTAGGTCGTCGGGTACTTGGTCCAGCAGGTGTGCCCCGAGGTCCCGATCAAGGTGCCGGTGAGCGCGGTCGAGTCGCCGCGGGGACCGAACGAGACCTCGCCGTCGCCGTCGGCGCCGTAGACCATCCAGTAGAGGTAGGCGTGGGTGACCGTCGCCCCCGAGGGCACGTCAGCGAGGGTCAGCGTGCCCTCACTCACCGGCACGTCGGCGCCGCCCTCGCGGCGCCCCGACAGCCCCTTGCCGGCGCTCACCACGCCCAGGCCCGGCTCGGTCTCCTGCAGGAGCACCGAGTGCGCCTGATCGCCGTTGGCGCGTGCGTCCCCGGACACCCCCAGCGACGCGAGGACGGACATGGCAGAAAGACAGGTCAGAGCGCGAGCGCGGAGGGGCATGCGCGCGAGGGGACCCGAGGTGGGCGGATGGGCCAACTAACTTCAGTCTGGACAGGGGTTCAGCCGTTCGGTACCCGTCTTCCCGCGCATGAGCGAGCCCGCGACGAGCCCCACCTACGACCCCGTCCCCCACCTCTCCGCCGAGCTGGGACTGCCCCGCGCCGGCGTCTCCGCGGTGGTGAAGCTGCTGGGGGAGGGGGCGACGGTCCCCTTCATCGCCCGCTACCGCAAGGAGGCGACGGGTGACCTCGACGAGGTCCAGATCCGAGCCATCGAGGAGCGTCGCGCCTACCTGGTCGACCTGGAGGAGCGCCGCGCGGCGGTGCTCGCCGAGATCGGCAAGCAGGGAAAGCTGACGCCGACGCTGGAGGCGAAGGTCCGCGGGGCGAAGACCAAGGCCGAGCTGGAGGACCTGTACCTCCCCTACAAGCCCAAGCGCCGCACCCGGGCGACCATCGCCAGGGAGCGCGGCCTTTCGCCGCTGGGCGAGCTGCTCTGGTCGCAGCCCGAGGCGGGCGACCCAGCGGCCGAGGCGGCGAAGTACGTCGACGTGGCGAAGGAGGTGCCGGACGTGATCGCTGCGCTGGCGGGCGCGCGCGACATCTGCGCCGAGCGCCTGGCGGAGAGCGCCGAGGCCCGCAAGCTGGTGCGCGAGACCATGTCGACCGAGGGGACGCTGCGCGTCACCAAGGCGAAGGAGCTCGAGGGCAAGGCGACCAAGTTCGACACCTACGCGGACTACGCGGAGCAGGTGAAGGAGATGCCGTCGCACCGCTTCCTCGCCATCCGCCGGGGCGAGGCGGAGAACGTGCTGCGCGCCTCGATCGAGGTCGACGTGCCGGCCCTCTCGACCCGCCTCTACGGCCTGGCCGGCGTGAAGAAGGCGTCACCGTGGGCGGGCGAGCTGGAGAAGGCGGTGGGGGACGCCTACAAGCGCCTCCTGGCCACGACGGTCGAGGTCGACGTCCGCGTCGAGCTGAAGATGGCGGCGGACCGCGCGGCGGTCGGCGTCTTCGCGCAGAACCTCCGCGAGCTGCTGCTGGCGGCGCCCTACGGCGCCAAGGCGGTGCTCGGCATCGACCCCGGCCAGCGCACCGGCTGTAAGTGCGCGGTGGTCGACGACACCGGCAAGGTCCTCGCCAACGAGACGCTGTACCTGGTCCAGGGCGACGGCGCGCTCGAGCGCTCCCGGCAGACGCTGCGTGATCTGGTGCGACGCGCCGCCGACTCCGGCCACCCGATCCGCGCGGTCGCGGTCGGCAACGGCACCCACGGGAGGGAGACCGAGGCCTTCGCCCGCGATCTCCTCACGGCCGAGGGCCTGAAGGACGTCCTGTGCGTCCCGGTGAGCGAGTCGGGCGCCAGCGTCTACTCGGCGAGCGACATCGCTCGGGAGGAGTTCCCGGACCTCGATCTGACCATCCGCGGCGCCATCAGCATCGCCCGCCGGCTACAGGACCCGCTGGCCGAGCTGGTGAAGGTCGACCCCAAATCGATCGGCGTCGGCCAGTACCAGCACGACGTGCAGGCCACGCTGCTGGCGAAGAAGCTCGACGAGGTGGTGGAGAGCTGCGTCAACGCGGTCGGCGTGGAGCTGAACACCGCCAGCTGGCCGCTCCTTTCGCGGGTGGCCGGCATCGGGCCGACCGTGGCCAAGCGGATCGTGTCGTTCCGCGATCAGCGCGGCCGCTTCAAGGCCCGGAAGGACCTGCTGGAGGTGCCCGGCCTCGGCCCCAAGACCTTCGAGCAGGCGGCGGGCTTCCTCCGCATCCACGGGGCGGAGAACCCGCTCGACGCCAGCGCCGTGCACCCCGAGCGCTACGAGCTGGTGGAGCGCATCGCCGCCGACCTCGGCGTCCCTGTGACGAAGCTGGTGGGCGACGCGGCGCTGGTGGCGCGCATCGACGCCAAGCGCTGGATCGGCTCGTCGGACGCTGCCGGCGGCGACGTCGGCGCGCTCACCCTGCGCGACATCCTCGCCGAGCTGGCCAAGCCCGGTCGCGACCCGCGCGCCGTGTTCGAGCCGCCGAAGTTCCGCGACGACGTGCGGGAGATGAGCGATCTCAAGCCCGGCATGCAGCTCGAGGGCGTGGTCACCAACGTCACCGCGTTTGGCGCCTTCGTCGACATCGGCGTCCACCAGGACGGCCTGGTCCATGTGTCGCAGCTCGCCGACCGCTTCGTGAAGACCCCGTCGGACGTGGTGAAGTGCGGTGACCGCGTCCAGGTGCGTGTGGTCGAGGTCGACATGGATCGCAAGCGCATCGCGCTGACTTGCCGGACCGGAGAGGCCTGCCGCAGCCCGGAGGGCACCGCCGGCGCCACCGGCAAGCCTGCCGCGCCCGCACAGCAGCAGCGCAGCAACGAGCGCCGGCCCCCCGTGCGCGACGATCGCCGCAGCGGGAAGCCCGCGGCGGCGACCGAGAAGTTCGCCTACAACCCGTTCGCGTCGCTGGGTCGCAAGTAGCGCCGCGACGGGGGGCTCCACCGCGCGACGAGCACGGTGGAGCGGGGACGATCGTCAGCCCGCTTCAATCGCGAAGCTTGGGGCGAACCACCTTCTTGTCGTCCCTGGGGTTCTTCTTGTCGCCCTGGTCGTTGGTCGTGGTGCGCGAGCCGTCGCGGTCCCACTTGCAGACCTTGGCGCCGACGCTCGAGTTGTACTGGCAGACGTGCCTCGAGCCCTGCTCGCGGCGGCACTCCGCGTCGGTCGAGCACTTGGTGTAGAGGTTGTCCGACTGGCAGACGTTGCGGCCGGCCGGCTTGCAGAGGCCACGGCTGCTGGCGGTCAGGCAGCACTGCCAGCCCGCGCCGCAGTCGCGGTCGTGGTCGCACTGGTCGACGCGACGCTCGATGGGCGTGCCGAAGGCGCCGACCATCGGCGGCTGCGGGGTGCCCTGCATCCACTTCGAGGTGAAGCCGCGGGCCTGCTTCTGCCACACGAAGGTCGCCGAGAGGTCTTGACCCTCGAGGAAGGGGTAGATGAGGGCCACCGAGCCGGTGACCTCCTTGAAGGGCGAGGGCAGGCCGGGCTGCGACACCGCGACGTCGACCGGAGCTCCGGAGTTGTTGGCGTTCTGACCGCACGCGACCCGCACCCACTCGCGGAGCTGCTTGACCTCGCAGCCGGCGGCGGCGGCGTTGGTCGCCTCGGCGCGCGCGGCCTGGGCCCACTCGGCGGGCTGCGGCTGGGGCGAGCCACCGGCGGCGGGGGCCGCGGGCGGCGGCGTTCCCGGCGGGGGCACCGGCTGCGCAACCGCGTTCGGATCGGGCGTGGGGACCGGCGCCGGCGCCGGCGCAGCGGGGGCTGCGGTCGCGGCGTCGTCGTCCTTGTCCTTCTTCTTCAGGTCGCACGCGCCGAGCGCGACGCCGAGAAAGGCCACACAGGTGAGGCCGAGCACGGCCCGGACGGGAGTCAGGTTATGTCGTCGCATCGGCGCAGGCTCGCCGACGGAAGCGACGCACGTCAATCGACCTCGCACGACCCGACCCCCTCCAGCGCTCCCAGCGGGCGGAGGGGGGCGCGTTCCCCGCGCGCCGCGCCGTGCAGGGGCGCGAAACCGTTCGTCAATCCACGAATTCGACGCCGACCGCGGCGATCTCGAGCTTGGCGAGCGCGCCGTTGCCCTCGCCGCCGCACGAGTCCTTGGAGGCGCAGGTGTCGGCCGGGGCGCCCGCGGCGACCGTGCCCTCGATGATCGCCCTGTGACCGTCGCAGTTCTTGGGGACGTAGAAGCCGTGCCCGGCCATCTTCACGTGGGCGCGTCCGCTGGCGGCGTCCTCGATCTCCATCCAGCAGCCGGCGGCCTTGCACACCGACTTCACGACGCCCTCGGTCTTCACCTGCTTGCCGGCGAACTTCGAGGGGTCGGCGACGATCGACGCGAGCGACACCGTGTCCCCCGCGCCGAGGGGCTGACCGAACTTCGTCTCCTTCAGCTGGGCCCTGGCGTGCGGCGGTTCGGCGCTGGGCGCCGGCGCGCTGGCGGGCGTCGCGGCCGACCCCTCGGCCAGGGCGACCGCGGGGGGATCGCTGGAGCAAGCGGTGGCGGCGGCGGCGACGCCAGCGATGAAGAGGGACGAGGCGAGGAGCAGCTGGAGGCGCATGGCGGCGCGATTCTGCCCCTGCGCGTCGAAAGGCGCCAGCGGGGATGGTAGCCTCGCGCGCCGATGCGGCGGCGAGAGGCGCGGGGGCTCCTGCTGGCGGCGACGGCGTTCGTCGCCGTCGTCACGCCGTGCCTCGACGCGAGCGCGCAGGTCGCCGCCGTCGCGGAGCAGGTCCCGCCGCCCTGGTACGAGGGCGTCTCACCAGACTCCGGTCTGCCGCGCCCGCTGCCGCGCGAGTCGGCGCCGCCCCCTCCGCTGCCGCTGGGACGCCGCATCGACGTCGGGGCCGGGTTGGCCTTTCTCGCCAAGCTCGCCGACTCGGACGCGGCCGATCAGCCGTCGGAGGTCACCTACGGACCGACCGTGGGGCTCGAGGTGCACCTGCGCATCCCCATCCTCGACGACGTGGAGGTCATCCCCTACTTCCTCGTCGCCGCGCACCCGGTCGACGTGCCCGTGCGCGGCATCACCGGCGTCGACGGGGCGATCGACAGCGGCTCGGTGACGGCGCTCTGCTTCGGCGCCCGCCTGGCGCGCACCTTCCGCATCGACCCGGTGCGGGTGTGGGCGAGCGCCGGGGTCGGCTACGGGCGCATGGAGTTCGGTCGCATGGTGGGCCACGAGCGCGCCGGGAACTTCGAGATCCGCGACCGCGGCGCCTCGTTCATCGAGTTCCCCTTCGGGTTCGGCGGCGCGCTCTCGGTGGTCCCGCGCTGGCTGAGCGTCGACCTCGAGGCGGCGGCGGGGCCGGTGCTCAACAAGAGCGGCCCCGCCTGGTCGACCTTCCGCACCATCGACGGGGTGGGCGAGGTGCGCGAGGTCGGCGCGCTCCCCGAGGTCACCGCCACCTTCGTCACCGCGCTGGGCGTGTCCCTGGTCCTCTGATGGCGCTCATCCTCTGATGGCCTCTCTGGTGGCCGCGCCGCGTGTCATCGCCGTCGCGGGGACGATGGGCGCCGGAAAATCGAGCCTGGTCGCGTGGCTGCGCGACCAGTTCGGGATGGTGCCGTTCTTCGAGCCCAACGACGACAACCCCTACCTCGCCGACTTCTACGCCGACATGCCGCGCTGGGCCCTCCACTCCCAGCTGTTCTTCCTGGTCCGGCGCTTCCAGATCCACCGGCAGATCGACGCCCGCGCCGCCATCGCGGGCCTGCCGATCGTGCAGGACCGGACCATGTACGAAGACGTGGAGATCTTCGCCGCGCACCTGCACCACCGCGGCTTCATCGACGATCGCGACTGGGGCCTGGTGGAGGAGCTCTACGCCACGCTGCGCCGCGAGATCCGTCCGCCCGATCTCCTCATCTACCTGCGCTGCCCGCTCCCGGCGCTGCTGCGGCGCATCAAGCGGCGGGGCCGCGCGTTCGAGCAGGCGATCCCGCGGGCATACCTGGCCGCGCTGGAGGAGCTCTACGAGGCCTGGATTGCTCGGTACGACCTGTCGCCGACCATCGTCGTGGAGACCGACCGGCTCGACTACGTCGAGGACCTCTTCGATCGGCACGAGCTCCTGGAGACGATCCGCCGCCATCTGGGGCCGGCGGAGGGCCTCACCGTGCGCTGAATCGCCGTCTCATCGGCGGGTGAGCTTCAGCGTCACGAGAACGACGATCGCGCCGAGGGTGATGCCCACGACGCCCAGCCACCAGGGGAGCATGTCGGGCACTATGACCCAGCCGCTGGTGTGAGAGAAGTCCAGTGGCGCTGCGTGTTTCGACCGCAGACACTGGGAGACGCCATGCTCGTCGTACCGACCACCGCTCGCGTCCTCGCCCTCCTCGCGCTCGGTGGCTGTGTCGCCGCGGCGTCACCCGGCTGCGTGGCGGAGGACGAATCGCCCGACGACGACGCGGAGGAGATCGCCGAGGCGCAGCAGCCCGCGTGCGACTTCGGACCCAGCGTGAAGGGGCTGGACGTCTCCTACTTCCAGGGCTCGATCGACTGGGCCACGGTCGCCGCCGACGGATGGAAGTACGCGATCGCGCGCATCAGCCACGGCACCAGCTTCGACGATCCCGAGTTCGGGCCGAACTGGAGCGGCATCAAGGCCGCCGGGATGATCCGCGGGGCGTACCAGTACATGGACGCCAGCCAGGACATCGTGGCGTCGGCGAACAAGGTGGTCGCTGCGGTCGGCATGCTGGAAGACGGCGACCTGCCGTGCGTCGTCGACGTCGAGGACCCCGACTCGACGCTGTCCAAGGCCGAGTACCAGAGCCGCATCCGCACCTGGATCGACATCGTGGAGGCGGGCACCGGCAAGACGCCGATCATCTACACCGGCCGTTACTACTGGGACGACAACGTCGGCTCGGGCGAGTTCAGCGACCACCCCTTGTGGCTCGCCGCGTACACCAACAACCAGGACTGCCCCAGCGACCCCACCACCTACGGCGCGGAGTGGACCTTCTGGCAGTGGACCTCGACCGGTGGCGTGCCCGGCATCCCCAGCGCCAACGTCGACAAGAACTTCTTCCGCGGGACGGAGGAGGAGCTGATCGCGATGGCGGGCGGTGGCACCGGCAGCTACGCAGCCACGCTGAAGACCGTCGACGGGCCGACGTCGGTGCTCGCCGGCGAGGCGTTCGAGGTGACGGTCACGTACACGAACAGCGGCACCGCGGTCTGGGACGGCTCGACGTTCCTCGGCACCAGCGAGCCGCGCGATCGCGCCAGCGACTTCGCCGACGCCTCGTGGGTCAACGACCACCGGGTGGTCGCGGCGGGCGGCGAGGTCGCCGCGGGCACCCACCACGCCTTCACGTTCACCATGGTCGCGCCCGACGCGCCCGGGGCGTACGTCGAGCACTTCGCCCTGGTGCAGGAGGGCGCGACCTGGTTCGCCGACGCCGGGGGTCCGGCGGATGACGCGGTCCGCCTCACCATCCAGGTGCTCGACCCCGGCGGCAGCGGCTCGGCCGGCGGCGGCTCCAGCGGCGAGGGCGGTGCCCCGGGGACCGGAGCTGATGATGACGACGACTCCAGCGCCGCGGCCGGGGTCTTCGGCGCCGGCGGCGACGACGGCAACGACGGGGAGGGGGACGGCGACGACGAGGACGGCGACGCCGCCGCGAGCGAGGGGGACGGCTGCGCGGCCTCGCCAAGCCCGCCGTCCCGCTCGAGCGGCCTCTCGGCCCTCGTCCTCGGTGCGGCGGCGCTCATCGCGCGGGGTCGTCGCCAGCGTCGCTGAGGCCCCTTCGTTCGTTCGAGCCAGAGACCGGATCGGGCTCCGGTGAGACGCCCAGCGGGCGCGTGACACGGAAAGTCCTGGCCACGATGGCCACCCGCTTCCGCTCCGCCGCTGTCAGCGCTCCCAGCGCCGATCTCGTCTCCGCGCTCGCGGAGAGCTGGGGCGAGGGCACGCCGGCCCTCGCGTTCCCCGAATGACCTCGGCGGCGTCTCGTGGGTCACGCCCCGAGCTCGCGGATCCGCCGAGCGGCCGTGACGAGTCCATACCTCTCCTCGCGCCGGCACTGGGCGAGGAGAAGGCGCGGGAGATCGTGCTCGCCACCGCGCATCACCTCGGCATCTCCGGCGCGGAGTGGACGAGAGGCGCGATGCGGGC
>JBKJLX010000738.1:0-9412 GCA_046596645.1 Polyangiaceae bacterium | reverse complement strand
GCGCGCGCTGTGGCGCGGGCAGCCGACCGAAGCGAGCGGCGCGGTCGACGCGCGCGCCGTGGCTGCCGAGCTGGCGCCCGGCCGCTGGACGGTCGTGGTCGCGCGGCCTGGCTGACGATCAGCCAGGTGGCGGAAGCCCTTACGTCAGAACGTGCCCGCCGCGCTGACACCGCCAGGGCCCACGCGCAGGCGCGTCGCGCCGGCGGAGGCGGGGGCGTCGTCGCCGGTGAGCTCGATGACCAGGAACGTCGCCGCCGCCGCGACGCCGACGGCGCCCGCGATGAGACCGATGTTGGCGACCGTCTGCTGGGTCCTGCCCTCGTCGACGTCGTCCTGGATCTCCTCCTGGGAGCAGCCGGACTCGCACCGCTTCTCCAGGCCGTCGAAGGTGGACTGATTCATGAGGCCGAACACGGTGAACACCGCGAGGCCTCCCGCGCCGACCGCCGCCGAGACGGCGATCAGCGGCACCATCGACCCGCCCTCGTCGACCTCGTCGCGCGGGGGCTGCGTGGGGGCAGCGGCCGCAGGAGGCGGCGCGTCCTCCGGCGCCGCACCCTCGGGCCCGACCATGACCCGCACCGTCTTCGTGGCGCCGACCGCCAGCGCCACCTTCTGGCGCGTCCGCTCGGCGCCGTGCCACCGGCCGATGATCTCGATCTCACCCGCCGCTCGCGCAAGGGGAGCGCTCCAGCTCGCGCGCGGATGGTCCTCTCCGGCGACCAGCACCGTCGCCGGGGTGGGGTCGGCGCCGCCAGTCTGCACCTCGACCACGACGAGCGCGACGTCCTTCGCCAGGGTCGCCCGGAGCTCGGCGGCCTTGGTGGCCGCGTCGGCGTAGCGCTCGCCGGCGGCGCGCGCCTCCGCCTCGGTCGCGACCAGCTCGTTGTACGCCTCGACGCTCTGGCCCTGCTCGAGCAGCACGCGCCCGATCATCAGGTGCGTGTTGGGGCTCCGGACGACGCCGTAGGAGTCGCGGAACTTGCGGATCGCCTCGTCCCAGCGGCGGAACTCGAAGCTCGTCGCGCCGGACTTGTAGAGCTCCTGCGCCCGCGCCTTCTCCGCGTCGTTGGCCTCGGCGACCGCCGCGCCCTGTGCCCACGCCCGATCCGGCGCCGCCAGGGCGGCGGTCGCGATGTACAATGCGGCTGCGGCCCGCCCGACCCGGCGGCTCCACCCGGCGGCCTGCCCGGCACGCGCTGTCGACTGCCACGTCATTGCTGTCCGTCGCTCCTCGCGCCGGGGGGCTCGGCATCCCGCGGGGGGTGCGTAAGCGGACCCGGTGCCCTGCAAAGTTACCAGATGCGGGCGCAGGACCCCGGACTTCCCCTCGCCGATGGCGCGCCGCGCGCCGCAGCGGCGTGGTAGCGTTTCTCCGTGGCGTCCACCCTTGGTGACGGCGCGGAGCAACCGGAGACGTCAGCCTCCGTGTCGCCTGCGACAGCTGCGGGTTCTCCGCCGAACGGCCCCGCCGACGGCGGCGGAGCGCCTGCCGGCCCCGCGTTGCCCCCGCCGGTGGCGGTCCCGACCGTGCGCACCAAGCAGGAGCGCTCGATCAGGGGGCAGACGACGGCGAGCGACTACGTCGCCCCTCGCGAGCTCCCCGTCAACACCCCGCGCCCGGCGGAGACAGAGGCGGCCAAGGTCGTCATCCACGTTCCCGACGCACCGCCGGTCGAGGAGGGGTCGAACGGCGGCGGCCCCGGCGACGCCGAGCTCGCCGAGCTTCGCAAGCGACGGCGCGCGCCGACGCTGAAGATCGAGCGGTCGGCGGTGAAGGAGCTGAAGCACCTCGACGATGCGCGGATCGCGCGCGCCGAGGCGGTGGTGGCCGCGCTCGCGCTGGCGCAGGCCCAGGCCGCCGGTAGCGTCCCCGCGTCTGCTCGCATCAGTGGTCCGGGGCAGGGCTCGCTGGGGCAGGGCTCGCTGGCGCCGGACACGCCGCGCCAGCTGGCGCGGCCCGCCAGCGACCATTCCAGCCCGCGTAGCGCCGGCTGGCTCATCGCCATCGCCGCGACCATCGTCGTCGGCGTCGGCGCGCTCGCCGTAGGCCTCGGCTGGGTCCCCGGCCTCGCCCCGGCGGACGACACGGCGCCCCCCGCCCGCCCGACCCCCTCCGCCGTCGCCCCCACCGCGCAGCCCGCGGCCACGGAGGAGCCGGCGCCCAGCGGCGACGCGCCCGCCGAGACCGCGCCGGTCACCTCCGCCCCGGCCCCCCATTCGGCCCCAGAGGCGTCCGCTGTGCCCGCCCCGAGCACGACGGTCCGGCCGCCGGTCGTCGTGCCGTGGCAAGGGGGCAAGCCGCCCGCGCGGCCGCCGCCGGCGCGCCCGCGGCCGAAGAGCGACATCCCGCAGGGAATCTGAAACGACGAGGAGGGGAGCCGCATGGCTCCCCTCCTCGTCGACGCGGTGCTCCGGCAGCGGAGCGGCGCGCGATCACTCCATGTCGAAGTCGGGCAGCTCGACGACCGGCGCGCGCAGCTTGACCGGCGCCACCTTGATCTCGACGGCCACGGTGGCCTCGACCTCGTCCTCGTCCTCGTCCTCCTCGACCTGGATGACGGGGAGGCGGCGCTTGCCGACCGGGCCCTCGTCGACGAAATCGCGCAGCGCCGACATGTCACGGAGCGCCTCGAGCTTGGCCAGCGCCTTGACCTCGACCTGGCGGATGCGCTCGCGGGTCAGGTTCATGATCGCGCCCACGTCCTCGAGCGTCGTGCCGCCGCGGTCGGCGATGTCCAGCGCGCAGGTCTCGTTCATCTCCCACACCTCGAGGTCAGGGAAGTTGAGCTTGATCGCGCCGGTGCGCGCCGAGACGTCGAGGAAGAGGTGGTGCTGGCACGAGACGTACGGACACGGCCGCGCGCCTTCCGCGCATTCGGCGCGCGTCTGCGGCTTCTCGTAGTCGGTCTCCGGATAGAGCATCCGGCCGATCTCGAGCTCTCGCTTGGTCATGCGCTTGACGCTGATGGTGCGCGCGCGGACCTCGCGCTTGCGGCGCGAGCGGCGCTGCTCCCGCGTGATCGCCGAGTCGGCGGTCGGTCGCGGAGCACGGGCGAGCGCACCCTCGACGGATAGTCCGTCGTCGGGGCTCGTCATGGGAGCCTCGAGGGCGTCGTCGCCCGGTCCCTCGATGATGAGCTCGCTCTCCAGAATCGTCGTCATGCGGTGCCTCCGATGCATCCCTGAGTCAGGCGCACGCACGTGCCCTCGAGCGACCGGAGGCTCTCCGGTCGCGAGGCCCACGACGGCTCGCGGGGCGCCGCGAACGGCACCCGCCCAGTGGCCCTCGACGGGGCCAAATCCAAACGAGAATCCCCCACCGCCCGCGGGCCGGAGCCCATGGGCGTGCAGCCCCGGCACGGGGCACCTGGCCCCGCGCACGACCTGCGCACTGCAACGTCTTCGCCGGCTCTCCCCGGCTTCCCCACCCCGGCGCGCCTAACCTGCCGCGCGCTTCGAAAGCTTGGCTCGTGTCGTCAGTCGCTCCTCGATCTTCTCGAGTCGACCGACGAGGTCCCCCGCGAGCGTCTCCGCTGCCGCCACGTCGCCGAGGACGGCGCGCGTCGCGGGCTCGCCGCGCCGTTCGCGCAGCGAGTCCTTCAGCGTGTCGAAGATCTTTCCAAGCGTTCTCTCCAGCTCTTCGATGTCGCCGCGGACGAAAAGGAACTCTCTCTGGATCTCTTCGATGGTGAAGTCGGCCGCCATCATGTCCTTGATGATCGCGACCTGGCGGACGACCTTCACCGGGTACATCCCCTGCGAGCCCTGATGCTTGCCCTTGCGGCCCACCCGCACGCTGCGCGGGAGGAGACCGACCTGGACGTACTTCCGGAGCGTGGCCTCGCTGAACTTCACGCCGTGTGTGGCGAACACGTCCAGGATCTCCTGCGACGTGACGCCCTGCGGGTGCTCCCGCTCCAGGCGCTCGAGGACGTGCTCGGGGACGCGTGCGGCCTCTTCCTTCGCACCGCGCGCACCACCGACCGTCACTCTGTCTCCCCCTGGACCGCCGCCGGTCCCTGCCCAACCAACGCCGGCGAATGTATTCCACTCAATGGAATCCAGTCAATTTCCCTCCGCGGTTTTATTGCCCGAGTTGCACGCCGCGCGTAACGCGCCGCAGAACGAGCCGTGAGGTAAGACATTATTTGTCCGTTCATGCCCATTCGACCGTCCGATAAAACGACAAGGATTGCGCCGCTGTACGCCTCATACGCACATAGGTCGCCACATCGGGGTGAGTCGATCCGGCCAATGTGGCGAATGGCAACGAATCCGTGGCCTTCCCCCGCAGGATCGACGGGCACCCACCTCCCCTGGCTTGGGGGGCGGGCTGGTAGCCTCGGCGGCATGCCGAGCAGGCCACGCGCCGTGCGCGAGAGCCGCGACGTCACGGTGCGCGGCGTGCGCCTCCGCGTGGTCGAGGCTGGCGCCTCTTCCAGCCCCGCGCTTGTGCTCGTGCACGGCTTCCTGACCAGCCACGCCGCGTTCGACGACGTCATCGACGAGCTGGCCACGCGCTTCCACGTCATCTCGCCCGATCTGATCGGCTTCGGCGAGAGCGAGAAGCCGAGCGCGGCGCGGTGGGCCTACGGCATCGACGCGTTCGCGGAGTCGATGGCCGACGTCGTCGCCGCGTTCGACGTCGGTCGCGCCGCGGTGCTCGGCCACGGGATGGGCGGCGCCGTCGCGCTGACGCTGGCCGCTCGCCACGCCGAGATCGTCTCGCGTCTGGTCCTGGTCGACCCGCTCGTCTACGCGGCGCCGCGGACGCGCCGCACGCGGCCACCTCTGTGGCCGGTGGTGGGGCCGTTCGTCTTCAAGCAGCTGTGGGGCCGCGGCTCGTTCCGCGCCTACTTCCGCGACGACGTCTTCTCCGCCGACTTTCCGCTGCCCGCCGAGCGCATCGACCGCTGGTACGACACCTTCAACGCGCCCTCGGCGCGCGAGAGCGCGCACGCGGTGATGCGCGCGGTGCTCGATGTCTCGCCGGTGGTGGCGCGCCTGGGGCGGGTGGTGTGCCCGACGCTCGTGGTGTGGGGACGCTTCGACCGGCTCTTCCCCGTCACCCACGCCGCGCGCCTGGCGCGCGAGATCCGCGACGCGCGCCTTCACGTGCTGGAGACGGGGCACGCGCCGCACGAGGAGCAGCCGGAGGAGCTGGTGCGCGTCGTCACCGAGTTCCTCGAGGGCCGGCGCGACATGCGCTCCGGCTCCTGGGCCGGCGATCGATGAGGGTGCTCCGCGCGCTCGCCCGCTCACCCCGCGCGCGGCCGGGCATGATCGCGCTGTCCCTGCTGGTGGCGTTCTCGCTGCTGGCGCCGCTCGCTCTTCCCCCGCCGGACGCCAGCGACTTCGCCCTGGCGCGCGCGGCGGACGGCGGCCCGCCCGGGCCCTCGCTCGCACACCCACTCGGCGTGGACTCGCTGCTGCGCGACGTGCTGTCGCGGCTGGCCGCGGGCGGGCGCGCCTCGCTCGCCATCGCCGTCACCGCCGCCGCCATCGCCTCCACCGTGGGCGCGCTGGTCGGCGTCGCGGCGGCCACCGCCGCGCGGGGCCGAGCGCGAGTGCTCGACCGGATCGCGGTGCGCGTCATCGACGTGCTGCTGGCGCTCCCCTTCCTCCTGGTGGTGACGGCCATCGGCTCGGCGTTCGGGCGCAGCGACGGCGTCACGCTCCTCGCGGTGCTCGGCGGCATCGGATGGGCCGGCACCGCGCGCGTGGTGCGCGCGCGCGCCGCCGTCGTCCTCGAACAGCCCTTCGTCGCGGCGGCGCGCGCCATCGGCGCGTCGCCCCTCCGCATCGCCTTGCGCCACGTCCTGCCCAGCGTGGCCGGCCTGTGGATCGTCGTGGCCACCGGGACGGTGGGATCGATGATCCTCGCCGAGGCGGTGCTCGGCTACCTCGGCGTCGGCCTGCCGCCGCCCCACGCCAGCTGGGGGCGCACGCTGCACGAGGCCGAGTCGCTCCTGGCGATCCGGCCGCTGCTGGTGGCTGCCCCCGGCATCTGCATCGTCCTCGCCGCGCTCTCCTGGAACCGCCTCGGCGAGGGCCTGCGCGACGCGCTGGGCGGCGACGAGGAGCGCGGCCCGGCGCCCCCCTCCGGCGCGTGGGACATCGGCCTCGCGCTGGCGGCGTTCGCCGGCGCCATCCTCGTGTCGCCGGCGGCGCCCGGGCCGCCCGTGGCCGCGGCGGAGGACGAGACGCCGGTGCGCGGCGGCACCCTGCGTGTCGCCACCACCGTCGCCATTCGTCAGCTCGATCCTGCGCTGGCGTACGACGAGCCCTCGGGCGCCATCGGCCGCCTGGTGTGGGAGCGCCTCCTCGAGATCGAGGACGACGGGCGGGTGGTGCCGCGGCTGGCGACGAGCCACGCCTGGAGCGACGGAGGGCGCACGCTGGAGCTCGAGCTGCGGCCGGATGCGCGCTTCCACGACGGAGAGCCGGTCCTGTCCCGCGACGTGAAGCGATCGATCGAGCGCGCACTCCACCCGAAGAGCCCGTCGCCCGGGGCCAGCTACTTCGAGCGCATCGAGGGATTCGCCGAGTTCCGCGCGGGCAAGGCGGAGGCGCTCGCCGGCATCGAGACGCCGGCCCCGCACCGCGTCCGCTTTCGCCTCGATCGACCGAGCGGCGGCTTCCTCGCGCTCCTCTCGCTGGGGTTCGCGGCGCCGGTCTGCCGGGACGCGGGCTCTCCCGCCGGCTCTCCCACCGGCTCTCACGCCGATCCGCGCGGCGCCCTGCCCTGCGGCGCAGGCCCCTTCCGCATCGTCTCGGTCGTCGCCGAGGAGGGCCTGCGCCTGGAGCGGCACGAGGGCTACGACGTCCCCGGGGTGCCGCTGCTCGACGCCATCGACTGGCGGTTCAACGTCCGCAGCGTCGCGCAGCGCTTCAAGCTGGAGCAGGGGGAGCTCGATCTCTCGCGCGATCTGAACCCCACCGACAGCGCCCTCTTCGAGGCTTCGCCGGCGTGGCGGGGGCTCGGCAACTGGGTCGTGGGTCGCACCATGAGCGCGGTCTTCATGAACGTGGAGATGCCCCCCTTCGATCGCGAGGCGGTGCGGCGCGCGGTGCGACTGGCCCTCGATCCGGAGGCGCTCCGGCGCATCCGCCCCGACGTGCTCCCGCTCGACCGCGTGGTTCCGCCGACCGTGCCCGGCGCGCCGCGGGGCGGTCAGCTGCGGGTTCACGACCTGCCGGCGGCGCTGGAGGAGATGCGGGAGGCCGGCCTGCCCTACGACCCAGAGGCCGATCGCGGCGGGTGGGAGCCGCCCATCGACTACGTCACGGTCGCCGACTCCTTCGAGCAGGCCGCGAGCGAGGTGTACCAGCAGCAGCTGGCGAGGATCGGTCTGCGCCTGCGCCTGCGCACGACGACCTTTCCCACCTACCTCGCGGAGGCGAAGAGCCGCGGTCGTTCCCCCATGGGCTGGGTCGGCTGGGGGGCCGACTACCCGGACCCGCTGAACTTCTTCGAGCCGACCCTGTCCTCGCGCGCCATCGGCGACCCGTCGGAGAATTTCTCGTTCTTCTCCGACCCCGAGCTGGACCGGGTGCTGGTCGACGCCGATCGGACGATCGACCCCACGGAGCGGGAGGCGCTGATCGGGCGCGCCGAGCGCATCGTCTTCGAGCGTGCCCCCTGGGTGCCGACCTTCGCCGCGCGCACCTTCGTGGTGCGTCAGCCGCGCCTGCGCGGCTACCAGCCCAGCGCGTCCTCGATGGCCGCCTTCGAGTCGGTGTGGCTCGCCAGGGAGCCGGGGGCGCCGACGCCGCTCGCCCTCGGCCACCGCCCCGGCGGTGCGCCGTGAAGGCCGCCCCTCTCTGGCTCGCGCGTCGGCTCTTCGGCGGGCTCCTGGTGGTGGTCGGCGCGGCGATCCTCGCGACCGCCATCGCCGTCGCGCTGCCGGGCGACCCGGCGCGCGTGCTCCTGGGCCCCCAGGCGCGCGCGGCGGACGTCGAGGTGGCGCGCCGAGTGTACGCGCTCGACGGGCCCTGGCACGCGCGCCTCGGCCGCCACCTGGCCCGCCTGGTCCACCGCGCGCCGCCCGACGACGCGCCCGCAGCGAGCCTGGCCGAGCACCGGAGCTGCGCGGCGCCGACCGCAGCCATCCACGTCGATCTCGGACACAGCTTCGTCTATCGGCAGCCGGTCGCGAAGCTGGTGTGGGCGCGCTTGCCGCGGTCGCTCGAGCTCGCGCTGGGGGCGTTCCTGGTGCAGCTGGTGGTCGGGGTCGGCGCCGGAACCCTCGCCGGCGCGCGGCGCGGGCGGCGCCTCGACGACGCGGCCATGGGCGCTGCGCTCCTCGGCGCGACGGCGCCGACGTTCGTCGTCGGCGCCGCCCTCCAGCACGCGCTCGCCTACCGGCTCCGCCTGCTGCCGCTCGACGGCGTCGGCGTCGGCACTGGCGCCCATCTGGCGTCGCTGGTTCTTCCGTCGCTGGTGCTCGGCCTCTACGGCAGCGCCCTCCTGGCGCGGGTCACGCGCGACGAGCTCCGGTCTGCGCTCGCCGGGCAGCCGGCGAGGACGGCGCGTGCCAAGGGCGCGAGCCGCCTGCGCGTTGTGCTGGCGCACGGCCTCCGCAACGCGCTGGTCCCCATCGCCACGCTGGCCGCGCTGGAGCTGGGCGCCCTCGCCGGCGGCGCCATCGTGACCGAGCGGGTCTTCCGTTGGCCGGGGCTCGGCGATCTGGCGGTGACCGCGATCCTCAACCGCGACGCGTCCGTCGTCGCAGGGGTGACGATCGCGGCGGCGGTGTTCGTCGTCGCCGCGTCCCTCGCCATCGACGTGCTGGCGCTGGCCCTCGACCCGCGGCTACGGGATGGGGGGTAGCTGCGCGCGTTGCTCGGCTGCGCACGACCCTCCGGGCAGATCAATCGTTCGTGAGCGCCGCGTCGTCGATCGACTCGACGCGCAGGTCGCGCATCAGCAAGAGGGCGATCGCGGCGGCCTCCGACCGGTCGGCCTCGGCGCGGGCCCAGCGCATCGCGGGGTCGCCGTCGGTCGCCGACTCGGCGGCGCGCAGCGCCGCTCCCAGCGCATCACGGCGCGGCGCCAGGGGCACGCGCGAGAGCTCGGCGACAGCGCGCTCGCCGGGCGTCACCTCGAGGCCGGCCAGCGCCTCCACCAGGCCATCGTCTGCCTCGGAGGCGCGGTCGGTCCACCACCAGGCGGCGGCGCGGTGAGCGTCGTCGAGCTGGGCGGCGCGGGCGCGCCGCGCGACGTTCAGCGGCGACAGCGATCGAGCGCGTGTGCGCGCGATGGCGTCGACCGCCTCGACCGACGCACGAAGCGCCGAGGCCGCCTCGCGGAGCGAAGCGGCCTCTGAAAAGCCGGCGGCGCGGTGAGCGTCGTCGAGCTGGGCGGCGCGGGCGCGCCGCGCGACGTTCAGCGGCGACAGCGATCGAG
>JBKJLX010000731.1:0-17831 GCA_046596645.1 Polyangiaceae bacterium | reverse complement strand
GCGTCAAGTGCGGTCGCAGCTTCCGATTCGTGGATGCAGGGGGGCATCCGATGCGCGAACCGGCCACAGTTCTCCGCATCCGCGCGCTCGCCATCCCCCCAGCGTGGACGGACGTGTGGATCTGCGCCGACCCGCGGGGGCACCTCCAGGCGACGGGGCGAGATGCCCGCGGCCGGAAGCAGTACCGCTACCACGCCGAGTTCCGTGCGGTGCGCGAAGCGGCCAAGTTCGATCGAATGGTCGCCATCGGGGAGTCGCTACCGCGCCTCCGCGCGACCGTCGACCGGCATCTGAGGGATCGGCGGCTGACGCAGCGCCGCGTGCTGGCCGCGGTGGCGCGGCTCCTCGACGCCACGGGGATGCGCGTGGGGAACGAGGAGTACGCCCGGCAGAACGGCACCTACGGGGTGACGACGCTGCGCAACCATCACGCGCAGCTGGAGAGCGCGCGAATCGTCCTTCGCTACAAGGGCAAGTCGGGGGTGCGGCGCAACATCACCATCGACGACCCGCGCCTGGTGCGGCTGATGCGGCGCTGCCATGGCCTGCCCTGCGAGACGCTGTTCGCGTGGGTCGACGACGACGGAAGGATGCGCCCGATCCGCGCGGATGACGTCAACACCTACCTCCGCCGCGCCGCCGGGACCGACATCACGGCCAAGTGCCTGCGCACCTGGGTGGCGACTGTGCGCATGGCCGAGGAGCTCCTGGCGGCTGGCGCCGACGCCCCGATCCGCGAGTCGCTGGAGCGGGTCGCGCGCGACCTCGGCCACACGCCCACCATCTGCCGGAAGAGCTACGTGCATCCGGAGATCATCGAGCGACACCGCAGCGGAACGCTGACCGCCCAGATCGACGGTCGGCGGCCCCCGACCCGCGAGGAGGTCGAGCGAGCCGTGCTGGCCATGCTCGCTGGCGGCTCGAAGCCGCGCGCGGCCGCGTCCCCGCCGGCCGCGAGGGCCGCATGACAGAGCCGCCTGCCTCGCCCGGGGGCGTCAGCGGCAGAAATCGTCGAACCTTGCCCTGCCCGCGCCGCCTTCGGCGTACAGGCGGACGCGACCGTCGGTGACGGTCCGCGCCTGGGGGGCAGCCACCGCCTCCCAGCACGTGCGTTGCGCCGACACCTCGAAGGACACGGTCCCGGCCGGGTCGAATCCCAGTCGCAGGTAATGGATGCCGTCCACGACGGGGATGCTCCCCACGTCCGTCGCCCCGACGCGCGCGACGATCATGCCGCCGCGCCGCTCGACGCGGAGGCTGTCGCCGCTCGGATCGCCGGTCCCCAGCGCGAGGCCCGACACGATGCCCTCCGAGCTCTCCTCCAGCTCGACCCAGATCGAGCAAGCACCGGCGGCGGCCACCACCACGGGCGTCTTCGACGCCACCGCCGCGTGGACGCCGCCCTCGTCGTCGTCGTCGTCCGGCTGCAGCTCGAGCTTGCCTCCCTTGATTTCCGCCTCGCCCTCGGTCGCGTCGACGTCCCAGCCCAGGAGCAGCTCCTCGTTGCTCTCGAACGCGCTGGCAAGCGCGCCCTCGCAGGGAGGCAGCGCGGGAGTGCAGCCGACGCCGGTGCCGGTGGACGCTGCGTCGGAGGCCGAGTTGGTGTCGCCAGTGCTGCTCGAGGTGGGCAGGCCGGCGCCGATGGTGACCTCGGTCGACGACGAACCCCCTCCGGCTCCGCCGCCGCCCTCCGACACCACGTCCTCGACGCCGAGGATGCTCGCGCAGCCGGACAGCAGGAGACAGGTGAGAGCGGGGGCTGCGGCCGCGAGCAGCCGGTCGGCGCCCACCTCAGAAGCTCCGCGCGACAGACAGCCCCACATCGCCAGGGCCATCGTGGATCGCCACGTCGCCGCCGTCACGCTGGAGCTCGGGAGAAACCACCCAGAGCACGACCCCAGCGGCCAGCGCACCGCCGCCCAGGACGAAGGCGGCCGTCGAGATCGCCGCCTGGGAGCTGGTGGCGTCGGCCGCGTCCACGCCGATTTCGTCGCAGCGCCAGGGAGTCGACTCCTGCTTGCAGTGGGCGCCGGCCTCGTCCCACTCCGCCGCCGCGGCGACGCCGAAACCGGTGCCGACGACCATTGCCAGGAGGCCTGCGCCGCCGAGGGCGACGGCCGTGGTGTGGATGGGACGCCACTCCGTCCCCTCGTCCCCCAGAGTGGCCGGCACCGGCGCCGGCGATAGCACGATGGGGGCAACGTCGGGGGTCAGCGCGGGCAGCTCGACCCGTGTGACCACACCCTCGCGCGCCTGCACCATCGCCGCGTAGGGCTTGAAGCCGGGCGCGAGCACCTCGATGCGACGCTCCCCAGGATCGACCGGCATCTCGGTGTCCCAGAGCGCGGCGCCGAGGACCAGGTCGTCGCGACGCACCGTCCACCCCTGGTCGGCGCCCTGCGGCGGCACGATGATACGCATCCGAGGCAGGCGCGTCTCGAGCGCGGCGATCCGCGCGTCCGCGACCTTCACGCGGTCGAGCTGTCCTGCGGTCTCGGCGGCGGCGCGCGCCTCGCGGAAGCTCGCCCAGGCGGTGGCGACTCGCCCGGTGCTCTCGTGGCATGCCGCGAGGTAGAGCATCACCCCGACGCCCGGATCGAGCCGGTTGGACTCGGCAAACAGGGGGCATGCCGCCTCGAACTGGCCTGCCTCGCTGAGGTTCCTCGCGCGCGCGAACAGCGCCTCGGCCGCGGCGGCGTCCCTGGGCTGGGCGTTCACCTGGCGGGCACCGCCGGCCACCGCCAGCGACAGGCACACGCTTGCGACCGCGATGCGAGCTCCCCCCAGCCTCCTCATCGCGGCGCGACCCTCACTTGCGACCTCCAAAGCCATTGAAGGCAGCGGCGGCGCCCGCCGAGGTGGCCGGCGTGGGCTTCGGCGGCCACTCGGCGCTCGCGCGAGGTGCGGGGGGCTTGGGCGGCGGGGGCGGCTCGAGCGGAGGGGAGGAGGACGGTGGAGGCGGGGGCGCCGGCGCCGGGGGCGTGGAGGTCGGGGGTGGCGTGCCGGCGTCCGACCCCTCGGCGTCGGCCTCCGGCCGGGCGGTGAGTGGGCCGCTCGACCGCACGGGCTTGCCCTCGATGGTCGAGGCCGCAGCGACCGCGGCGACGTCGACCTCGGCGTCGTCGCTGACGAACGCGCCGCCCAGGATGAACAGCGCCACGGCGGCCGCGGCCAGGAGGCTCGCGCGGCGAGCCCGCGGGGTCCCCAGCCGGGCGAGGCCAGGCCGCGCGGACGTGGCGACCGGCCACCCTGACTCGCGCTCGCGGCCCGAGAGGGAGGGCTTGGGCGAGCGCGGCGAGACCGGGTCGCCCTCGGTCAGCGCTTGCTGGTGGGACCCCGTGGTGCCGAGGAGCGCGTCGATGGGCATGCGTGGACCCGACGGCCCCTCGTTGGTGCGCGAGCCTCGCGGGTCGAGTCGAGCGATGATCGCGTGGCCGGTCTCCGAGGCGTAGGGCCCGAGCGCCACCGCAAGCTGGATGACGCTCGAGTACCGCTGGGCCGGCTCCACCTCGAGACATCGCATCACGACCGCGTCGAGCGACTCGTCGATCTCCGGGCGGATCTCGCAGGGGTGGGGGGCGCGCTGGGTCAACACGGCCGCGCACATCTCCGCGAAGGAGCCAGCCTGGAACGGGAGCCGACCGGTGAGCAGCTCGAACAGCACGACGCCGAGCGACCAGACGTCGGCCTCCGGCCCGGCGTCGCCGGCACAGCGGAGCTGCTCGGGCGCGGCGTACGCCGGCGTCCCCATGCCCCCCTCGGTGCGGGTGGGCGAGAGGTTCTTCAGGTTGGCCTTGGAGATGCCGAAGTCGAGCACCTTGACGACCACGCGATCGTCGCCGGTCCGGGCAAGGAAGAGGTTCTCGGGCTTCAGATCGCGGTGGATGATGTCGAGGCGGTGCGCATCGGCGACGCCGGCGCAGGCCTCGATGACGATGTCGATGGCGCGAGAGAGCTCGATCGACGTCGTGCGGTTGAGCTGCTGCGCGAGCGTCTCCCCCTCCAGGTACTCCATGACCATGAAGGGCGAGCCGTCGGGCAGCTTGCCGAAGTCGAACAGCCGGGCGACGTGCTCGCTCTTGATCCGGACGGTCGCGCGAGCCTCGCGCGCGAACCGGGTGGCCGACTCGGTATGGCCCACCAGCGACGGAAGCATCAGCTTGATGGCGACGCGCTCCTGCAGCTCGACATGCATCGCCGACACGACGACGCCCATGCCGCCCTCGCCGATCACACGCTCGACCTCGTACTTGCCGGCGATGACGTCGCCAACACCCACGAGACAGTTCTCGTGCGGGTCGTCGTCGATGAAGTCGGCCGCCAGGTCCACGAAGTTCCTCTCCAGAAGCGAGTCCGGCAACGAGCCTGCAGCAATGCGCGTACCGAGCTGCGAGCAACCGTTCGTTGCGCGGTCATGAGCCTCCAGCGTGGCAACGTGCCTCGGTTGGCGCATGGCGGTCACGCCCCGGGGAACACCCGATCCGCAGGTTCTGGCACCGCTGTAGGTGGCGTCGCCCAGCGTCGCATCGTCGGGGGTCGTGCCGCGCGGGGCGCGCGACTTGCGATGACGAGTGCGGAGGTCGACGCATGGACGAGACGAAGAAGAGGCACGACGACGACGACCACGCCGACGACGACGCCGACGACGCCGTGCGACGCGCGCAGAACCCCACCCGCGACGACGTGCACGAGCAGCGGGTCCCTGACCAGGCGGCGGAGGGTACGACCGAGCGCCAGGATCCAGAGACTGAGCGGAAGCGCCCCCCGACCGTGGACGAGACGGGCGGACGGTAGATGACGCCTGCGTGGGCCCGACCTGCCCCGCCGGTCTCGGACCGGCGGGCGTTCGCTCGTCCATCGATCGGGAGAGCGAAGGCCGCGGGAGGGTCGTGGCAAAACGCCTCACCGGGGCGCTTACGCGGCGAAAGTGGAACGTCCTGCTGTGGGTTGCCGCCGCGGCGCGGCCCCTGTCGCGCCCACCGAGCCGTGGCCCAACTCCTGCTGATGCCGATCAGCGACCCTTTCTTCGCCGCACCAGCGGAGTGAGCCCCCATGAGCACCGACGACCTCATCTCCGACGAGCCGCCTTCGGCGCCATCCTACCGGCACGGCAGCGGCGATCTGCTGGGAGCGAAGTACCGCCTCGAGCGGCGCCTCGGCGCCGGCGGGATGGGCGAGGTCTGGCTCGCGACGAACGTGGCGCTCGACCTGCCGGTCGCCATCAAGCTCCTCCATGCCGACGCTGGCGACCCCAAGGTGGCGTCGACGCGCAGTCTCCTGCTGCGCGAGGCGCGCGCCGCCGCCGCCATGTCACATCCCGCGATCGTGCGCGTGTTCGACTTCGGCCGAACCTTCCGCGGCGACTCCTACATCGTGATGGAGCGACTGCACGGAGAGGACCTGCGCGATCGCCTGCTGCGCAGCGGTCCCCTCGCCCCGGAGGAGGCGGTTCGCTGGGCGCTCCCGCTTGCGGGCGGCCTCCACGCGGCCCACCTCCGCGGCGTCGTGCACCGCGATCTCAAGCCTGAGAACGTGTTCCTCACGCGCGACGACGCGGGCCGCCTGCTCCCCAAGATCGTGGACTTCGGCCTCGCCGACCTGCGCTGGATCGACGACGCCGAGCGCGTCATGGCCGGCACGCCGGACTACATGGCGCCGGAGCAGATCGAGGGCGCCGAGGAGTGCGACCACCACGTCGACACCTGGGCTCTTTGCTGCGTGCTCTTCGAGGTCCTCACCGGCAAGGCCCCATTCGATGCCCCCTCACTCGCGGACACCTTCAAGCGGATCGTGCGCGGCGAGGCGACGCCGCTACCGTCTCACGTCGACGCACGCCTCGCCGCCATCCTCTCGCGGGGTCTCTCCGTCAAGCGCGAGGACCGCTTCCGCTCCGCGCGCGAGCTCGGCGAGGCCCTGGCGCGATGGCTCCTCGATCGCGGCGTCTTCGAGGACATCACCGGTCAGTCGCTGACGTCGGCGTGGTTCGACGCGCTCGGCACATCGACCACCTACGACCAGCTCCCCGCCATCTCTCTCGCCCGCGTCGTGGTGACACCGGACGCGACGATCCACCCCTCGTCGGAGCGCTGCGACACGGTGGCCGACACCAGCGTGGAGTCGGGCTTGGCCGTCGCGGCCGCGATCCGCGTCGCGACGACAGAGGGCCCCGACGAAGGCCCGATCGAGAGTGCGGTGGAGACTCGCCGAGGTGCCGACGGGCTGGTGGTGAAGACGCCCCTGAAGGTGCGAGGCATCGCGGTCGGCTCGACCGTCGTCTTCCTCGTCGCCGCGGTGCTCTCCGCGCTGGCGGCGCAGCTCCACGGCGGGTGGACGCAGGACGCCGAAGCGGCGACGCCGCCGCAAGGCGCGGTCTCCGCGCGTTCTCGTTGAGCGACACTGCCTCGTCATGCGGCGCGGCGCCGCCCCAGGCAGGCCGCATCGCCACACCCACGGAGCACCGCAACCCGGCCAATCCGCCAGTGGCGCGCTCTCGTGCCCTGGCACTGCAAGTGCTTCATCTTCAGCGAAGGAGGCGGACGGCCATGCGATTCTTCTATCGACTCTCGGAGGATGGAGCCGGCTGGGTCGCCGAGAGCGAGGGCGTCGAGGCCTATGGCCGGGGCGCGTCGCCTGCCGCTGCGGTGCTCGAGCTTCGCGAGGTGCTGACCGAGCGCTTCGACCGGCCCAACGCGGTCGCACCGCCCTCACGCCGACCGGCGCTGTGGATCGATCTCCAGCCCGTCGACCAGGTGCTCCGCACGAGCCTTCTCGACGCCGAGGAGATCGCGCGCGCCTGAAAGGCCGCGCAGCCAAACTTGAGGCGAGGACGCAGCGCTGTCCGCCGACACCAGGAGTGAAAGATGAACAACGAGTCGAAGCCTCGCGACACCATGGACACCCTCCCCAACGCCGCCCCGCCGGAGGGCGCCGGGGGCGAGGGCAACGTGGAGGCCGATCGCCGCTATCGCGAGGGCGTCAAGACGACCATCGCCAGTGGCGAGGTCGAGCGGCTGGCCGACGAGGCGAGTGCCGCCCTGGATGGGAGCGAGGGCGAAGAGCTGCGGGCCGCCGAGGAGAAGGGCAAGCGCGCCGAGACGCCGAAGCGCTCCTGATCGTGGCCTGGATCGTGCGAGCACCGCGGAGACGAAGCATGACTTGCGAGCCAGCGGAGAACCGTGGTGTGACCGCGTTGACGACGCTACCGTCGGCGGATGCGTCGGCCGACGCTGTCCGCGAGCGGCGACGACTGGCACAGCTGATGGACCGTCTCCTGGGCGCGGTGGCGATCCTCGCGCTCCGCACGCAGACGACGATGTGGAGCGTGGTCGGCGCTCACCTGTGGCCTCTCCGCGACGCACTGGCCGATCAGCAGCAGCAGCTCGACGCCCGGGTGGACGGCATCGCGGCCCGCATGCGCGAGCTGGGGGCCTTCCCAGGCGGCGCGTTTGACGGCTGGCAAGAGCTGTCGACCGTGACCGACCTCGTCGACGAGGTCGCAGGGTCGAGCGCGGTACGCCACGCCCTGCACGAGCTGGTGAGCGACCACGAGCACGCCGCGGGGGCTGCGCGCGCGGCGCGAGACGCCGTCGCGGCCGCGGGTGACGCGCCTACCGCGGAGCTCCTCGCCGCGATCGAGCACGACCTCGAGCGGATGCGGTGGACTCTCCGCTCAATGGCGGCGACGCTGTTCAACACGTCACGGTCGGTGGTGGACCTCGAGCGGGTCGCCTGAGCGGCAAGACCGGGGGAACGATGTCGGTGCAGCGGATCGACGAAGACGACGATGCGGACCGCGAGGAGCAGACTCGGGGGGACATGCCGGCTGCGCTCCGGGATGGCTTCCTCGATGAGCTCTCGGGCGACATGCGCCACTCGCTGGAGAGCATCCTCGACTGTTGCAAGCTGCTGCGCGATGGCAAGCCGGACGCGGAGCGACGTCGGCGCGCCATGGCCTCCATCGAGCGCACCGCCGCGGCCGCCATCACCCTCCTCGAGGAGACGAGTGACCTTCGCGCTCTTGCAGCCGGCCGCACGCAGCGCCTTCGCGACGCGGTGGAAGTCAGGTCGTTGCTCGAGCGCTCCATCGAGGCGTGTGCCGCACCCGCAGCGGCGCGGCGGATCAAGGTCAGCCTCGATGTCGGCCGTGACGTCGACAGCACCACCGGCGACGGGGAGCGTCTCCAGCACGTGTTCGAGCGGCTTCTGCGGGAGACTCTCCGCCTCGCGCTGCCGGGCGCGAGCGTGGTGGTGCGGGCGGCGCGGCTCGCGTCCGACGTCGAGGTGGTGCTGTCTACACAGGATCGGCCAAGCCAGGAGCGGACGAGCCGGGGCCGTGGTGGGCAGGAGTCGCCCCGCAGCAAGGCGAAGGTCGCCGACCCGGAGGTGGACGCCATCGTGCCGCTCGGTCCTGCGGGGCTGAGCCTCCTGCAGCGCGTGCTGGAGCTCCATGGTGGCGCCCTGGCGGGCACCCGCGGTGGCGCCCCCTCGCGCGTGCGGCTGCCGGCCCGCGTTGCTCAGCCTCCGGCCAGCGGCGACGTCGCGGTGAACGGTCGGGTGGTCGCGTCGCCGCGGCGCGCCAGCATGGCGAGGCCCTTGGAGGGCGTCCGCGTCCTGGTCGTCGACGACGAGACCGACGCGCGCGATCTCGCGGCCATGGTGCTGGCGCAGGCGGGCGCCGAGGTCCACGAGGCCAGCTCGGCCAGCGAGGCGCTGCGCATCTTGACCCGGCACCGGCCGGACGTCGTGGTGAGCGACATCGGCATGCCGGGCCAGGATGGGCATAGCCTCATCCGGAGCATCCGCGACCTTCCCGCGCCGCTGGGAGGAATCCGTGCGATGGCGGTCACGGCATTCGCGCGCAGCGAGGACCGACATCGCTCCCTCGACGCCGGCTTCGACATGCACGTCGTCAAGCCGGTCGACCCCATGAACCTGGTCGGCTCGGTGGCGCGACTGGTGGGTCGGGACCCGACCGTGGCCGCTTGACCGTGAGCCACAGAGCAGCGAGCACCGATCCTCTCGAGGGTGCCAGGTACCCCGAGGGAGCCCCCGTGGAGCTGCGTCCGAACCGCCCCTCCTCGCCCCCGCAGCTGCGCGTGCTGCTCGTCGACGACAACGACGTCGAGCGCGAGACGACGCGGGACGCGCTGATGCGCAGCGGCCTCCACGTCTCCGAGAACGACTGCCGCAGCCCCGCAGAAGGCATCGCGGCGGTCGCGGCCGGCGGGGTCGACTGCGTGGTCGTCGACTGCGATCTGGGCGGCGCCGACGCCCGCGGCGTCATCGAGGCCTGCCGCGCGAAGGACGTACCCGTGGTGGTCCTCACCGACCACGGCGGCGAGGAGCTCGCGGTGGACCTGATGAAGCTCGGCGCTGCCGACTACCTGGTGAAGGGCCACGTGTCGCCTCAGCGGCTCGCGCGCGCGGTCCGGGGTGCGGTGCGAGTCGGCGCCGCCGAGCGGAGCGAGCGCGAAGTGCGCGAGCAGCTGGTCCGGCAGGCCAGCCTCCTGGCCCGTCTCTCCGACGGCGCGCTGCGCGTACACGCCGCCGTCTCCGCCGACGACATCTCGGCCGAGGGTATCGCCCGCGTCGCCGCGGAGGAGAGCCTGGCCCTCGCCGACGCGGGGCTGGCGGGGTGCGATCTGGTCCCTCAGCCGCTGGTCCGCGAGGGCCTCTCCTGCAGGGTGACGGTCGAGGGAGGAGAAGGGTTCGACCTGACGCGCGCAGAGGATCCGCTATCGGAGGACGGCGTGCGCGCTGAAGTGCGACGCAGCGGGGGCGGGCAGCGCCCCGCGCTCCTCCGCGTCGCGCTTCGCGCGGCGGGTCGCCGCCTGGGAGAGCTGTGGGTTGCCCGAAAGGACCGCCCCTTCGACGCCCACGAGGAGGCACTGCTCCGCCAGCTCGGTCAGACGGTCAGCCTCGCCCTTCGCAACGCCGAGCTCATCCACGATTCGCGAGAGGCCGCCCAGGCACGCGATGACATGCTGGCCATCGTCTCGCACGACCTACGAAACCCGCTGAACACGATCACCATGGGAGCGGCCATGCTGCGCCAGCGCCTGTCGTCGTCGGGAGCGGCCGACGAGCTGGCCATTCTCGATCGCGTGGAGCGTGGCCTGGGCCGCATGGGCAATTTGCTAGAGGACCTGCTGGACGCCTCCCGGATCGACGCCGGTCGCCTGGCCGTCTCGCCGGAGCGGGTGCGCGCCGCGACGCTGGTGCACGAGGCCATGGAGGCGATCGCCCCCCAGGCGCAAGCGCGCGGGATCGATCTGGTCGCCGGCCTCACCGACGCGACGCTCAACGTGCTGGCCGATCGCCATCGCGTCCTGCAAGTCTTCGCGAATCTGGTGGGCAACGCGCTCAAGTTCACACCGCGCGGCGGGCGCGTCACTCTCGCGCTGGAGGAGCACAGCCCCTTCGCTCGCTTCTCGGTGGCCGACACCGGTCCCGGCATCCGAGCGGAGCAGCACGGTCACCTCTTCAAGCGCTTCTGGAAGGGGCAGGAGGGCACGCGGGACGGCGCGGGACTCGGCCTCTTCATCTCGCGTGGCATCGCCGAGGCGCATGGCGGCGCAATAGGCGTGGAGAGCCGCCTGGGTGACGGCACCCGCGTCTGGTTCACGTTGCCGCTTTCCTGAGGCGCTTAGCCATCTCCCCTCCTCCGAAGCGGAGCCAGGGCGACGTCGGCGCCCGCTCCGTGGAGGGCCCTTCACGAGAATGACCCGCCGACGACGCTCCACAGCGCAGCGGTCCTCGCCCGATGAAGGGCTCCACCGTGCGAGGCACGGTGGAGCGAGCTTCCCCCCGCTGGCCCTCAGGTGGGCACGCGGCGGCCGAGCACCAGGCTGAACAGCGCCAGGATGAGGAAGGCGAAGAACAGGATCTTCGCGATGCCGGCGGCGGTTCCAGCGATGCCCCCGAACCCGAGGACGGCGGCCACGATGGCGATGACGAAAAGGACGGCGGTCCAGTAGAGCATTTTGATCCTCCGTTGCTCGTTGCTGGACGGGGGCATTGCAGACCCCGTGCCGTCGCGTTGGCCCCTCTTCTTTGGCGACTTTCCGCCCTCCCCCGCGCACCGCCCCGAGGCGCCCGCGGCGTGTGGTCCCGTGTGTCGCGTCGTGCCCCGCCGCACTGCCACCAAGGGCATTCTCCGGGCTCCGTGCAACCTCAGGTCTCCTCCGCCTCACGCGAGGAGGTCACCCCCCAAAGCTCGTGTCCACGGCCTCCGCCCCGCGAGCACCCTACGCCGTCGCGGGCAGCTGCAGCGACGCGCGCGCGCCGGCGCGGCCCTGGGCGTCGCTCATGGAGCTGTCACCGAGGACGAGCTCGCCGCCGTGCTCCCGCGCGATGACCGCGACCACCGGCAGCGACACGCCCGAGCCGCGCTGGCCGGGTCGGTCACGAAGGATGGGGAACATCGCCTCGGAGAAGCCTGCCGGCCAGCCGGGCCCGTCGTCCTCGACGACGATGGCGATGCGCGTGTCGATGCGCTCGGCGCTGATCCGCACGCGCTTGCGCGCGAAGCGAAGCGCGTTGGACACCATCTCGGAGAGGGCGGTGGTGGCCAGGTCGCGGTCGGCGTCGACCGCCATCGACGAGGGCAGCGGCACCCGCTCCAGCTGGACGGCCTTGCGCGCGTCGAGCGAGGTCGCGTCCGCGATGGCGGCGTCGATCAGGGCTCCGACGTCGGTCGCGCCGCGCGCGGTGACGAGCGTCCCCTCCTGCGCCAGCGCCGCCAGGCGCAGCCGGCGCGCGAGGCGGTCCAGCCGCGCCAGGCTGCGGCGCGCGAGATCGAACATGGTGGTCTGCGGCGACGCCTCGGTGCCGGCGGCGCGCGCCAGCTCCTCGATCGCGCCACGGGCGACCCCCGCGGTCCCCACGATGTCGTGGGCGACCTTCCGGAAGAGGGCCGTCGTCGCCCAGGACCCGTCGACGTCCTGGGCGGGAACCCTCTCCTCGCCGGCGTCGCTCATCGGGCCGAGGCTTCGTCCTGCGCCGAGCTGGCGCCATCGGTGTCACGGCGCTCGTAGCGCTCGAGCTTCCGGTAGAGGGTGCGACGATCGAGGCCGAGGATCTGCGCGGCGCGCGACTTGTTGCCGCCCAGCATCTTGAGGACGCGGCGCACGTAGCGGCGCTCCAGCTCGTCGAGCGTGACCAGCTCGCTCGCGTCGTCTGCCGAGACGACCACGCGATCGGAGCGGAAGGAGCGCACCTTCTCCGGCAGATCGTCGACGGCGATCTGGTCGAACCGCGCCAGGGCGACCGCGCGCTCCATGCAGTTCTCGAGCTCGCGCACGTTGCCCGGCCAGTCGTAGGCCATGAGGCGCTCGGCGGCCTGCGGCGAGAGACGCAGGGTCCGGCCGTTGGAGATGGCGCGCAGCATGTGCTCGGCGATGGCGAGCACGTCGGCGCCGCGCTCGCGCAGGGGCGGCAGCTCGATCTTCACGACGTTGATGCGGTAGTACAGGTCCTCGCGGAAGCGGCGCGCCTCGACCTCGATCTCCAGATCGCGGTTGGTCGCGGCGACGATGCGCGCGTCGAACGGCACCTCGGCGTTGGAGCCGACCGGGCGGACCTTGCGCTCCTGGAGGGCGCGCAGCAGCTTCGGCTGCACCTCGACCGGCATCTCGCCGATCTCGTCGAGGAAGAGCGTGCCGCCGTCCGCCTCGACGAAGAGGCCCGCGCGGGCCGCCTTGGCGTCGGTGAAGGCGCCGCGCGCGTGACCGAAGAGCTCGCTCTCAATCAGGTTCGCGGGGACCGCGGCGCAGTTGATGGCGACGAACGGGCCGGACTTGCGCGCGCTGCGCGTGTGGATGGCGCGGGCCACCAGCTCCTTGCCGGTGCCGGTCTCTCCGTGGATGAGGACCGAGGCGTCGCTGGGGGCGACCCGGGCGACGAGATCGTACACGCGGCGCATCGCCGGGCTGGTGCCGACGACGTCGTCGAAGGGACGCGCGCCGTCGACCTCGCGGCGGAGGCGCTCGACCTCTCGCTGCAGCATCCGGCTCTGGGCGGCGCGGGAGACGCACGGAGCGAGGAGCTTGTCGTCGACCGGCTTGGTGACGAAGTCGTAGGCGCCGGCCCGGATCGCGGCGATGGCGACCTCGAGGCTGCCCTGCCCGGTCACGACGACGACAGGGAGGCCGGGTCGGATCTCGGCGACGCGCCGGCAGACCTCGAGCCCATCCATCTCTCCCATGGCGACGTCGGTGAGGACGACGTCGAACTCGTTGTCCTCGAGGAGAGCCAGCGCTTCAGGGCCACTCGACGCGCTCTGCGCCTGGTGGCCGAGGCGCTGCAGCACCGCCTCCATCAGCTCGCAGGAAGCCGAATCGTCATCCACCACAAGAATTCGATGACCCATGATGTCGCCCTCTCCGCGCGGACCCACAACGGCGCGGTCGGGAACGGCCCCAGCAGGATCCGCGCCGACGCCAAACCCCGGACCCCGATGGGAATCAGGATGGGCCCAACAGAGGCAATATGCCACGGTCGAGAGGAATTTACGGGCGAATTAGCGATTTTATGGCCTGGTCACTCCTGCCCGGCACATGAGGCGATATGCCACGCTCGTGGCCAGGAGCCCCGCTCGAACGAGTGCGCTGTCGAGCGACGCAAAGAGACGCTCATGTCGGCGGCACGTCGCACGGGCCGTGCCGCTGCCCTTCGCGCGAAAACTGTGGATTTTCCGGAGCGCAGGAGCCGCGGCTGCCCCGCCCGTGGCAGACCGCAGCGGGGCAGGAGGAGTCTACGGGTTTGATCGCAGCGCACGGAGTAGCATGGTGGCCACATCTCATGGCCGCTCACCTCGAAGGCAGGCGGGTGCTCCTCGTCGAGGACGATGAGGACGGCGCCAGCTTGATGACCATGACCCTGGAGCGCGCCGGCGCCGAGGTTCACCACGCCGCGTCCCTCGCCGCCGCCGTTGAAGCGCTGGCAGGCCCACCTTACGACGCGCTGGTCTCCGACCTGGAGCTGCCCGACGGCACGGGGGTCGACCTCCTCGCCCGCTGCCGCACCGAGCGGCCGGAGCTTGCGCGCCGCGCCCTCGCCCTCACTGGACACGCCGACGCGGCCACCGCGGCGCGCCTCACCGCGGCGGGGTTCGCCGACATCCTCGTCAAGCCCGCCATGCCCGACGCGCTGGTGACGCGAGTGGCCCGCCTCGCCCAGGGACCTGGCCCCGGCGGCATTCTCGAAGGCCCGAACCTGGGGTAGCTTCCCTTCCGTGATCGCGCTGCGGCCGGAGACGCTGGACTTCATCGAACGCGCGCCGCTGCGCGTCTCCGAGTCGATCACCCTCGGTGCCCCGCCCCTCCGCGTCTTCGCGGTCTTCGCCGACGCGCCCTCCTGGCCGCGCTGGTTTCCGCTGATGCACAGGGCGTCCTGGGCCTCTCCGGAGATCGAGCGCGTGGGGGCGGTGCGCGAGGTCGCTCTCCACGGGCTCGGCGTCTACCGCGAGCGCTTCATCGCCTGGGATCCGGGCGCTCGCTTCGCCTTCACCATGACCGAGACCTCGTCGCCACTCGCAGCTGCCATCGTGGAGGACTTCCAGATGACGCCGGTGCGCGACGGCGAGGCGACGCGCCTCTCGTGGACGCTCGCGGCGGAGCCGACCGCGATCGGCCACTTCGCGAAGCCGCTCGTGGAGGGCATCATGCGCCGCGTCTTCCTGGCCAGCGGCCCCCGGCTCGAGGCCTACCTCCGCCGGCGATGAGCGCTGGCGCTTCGTTCGAGCTCGTCCGCGGCGCGAGCGGTCGCCCCCTCGTCGCTCTCTTCCGCCATCTCGGCGCCGGCATCGACGCCGATCTCCGCG
This sequence comes from Polyangiaceae bacterium, assembly GCA_046596645.1. GTDB lineage: Bacteria > Myxococcota_A > Polyangia > Polyangiales > Polyangiaceae > JBKJLX01. The sequence continues at coordinate 3,010 of JBKJLX010000731.1, read as the reverse complement.
GCCAGATCCTCGCCATCGAGGATCGCTTCGTCGACGCCAGCATCGGCGGCGCGCGCGAGGACTGGCGGATCGGGCACGTCGTCTACGACCCGCCGGAGGCGGCGGAGCGCATCGCGGCGCGTGTCCGCGAGGTCGCGATGGAGGTGGCGGGCGGCCTCGAGGTCGCGCTGCCGGCGATCACCGACGTCGAGCGGCAGCTGACCGTCTACGGCGAGGGTGGCTACTATCGCGTCCACACCGACTCGCGCGGGCCCGACGCCGAGCGCCGCGTGCTCAGCTGGGTGCACTACCTCGCGGCGCGGCTCCCCCGCGGCCACGAGGGCGGGGAGCTGTGGCTCGTCGACCCGGCCGCGCCCGACGCGCCGCCGGTGGTGGTGACGCCGGATGACGGGGTGACGGTCTTCTTCCCCAGCGAGCTGGAGCACGAGGTCCGGACGGTGCGGGTGCCCTCGGGCGCCTTTGCTGACGGGCGCTTCACGGTGAACGGCTGGGTCTGGCGCTGAGGCGATCCTCGTTGCCGGGCGAGGCCTGGGTCGGCGGCGGCTCGTCGTCACCACCGCGGCGGGCGACCAGGGTGCCGAAGGCCGCTGCGGTGAAGAACATGATCAGGCTGTAGATGGCGGGAGGGATCGCCATCTTCGGGCTGGCGAGGAGGAGCGGGCTCGAGGCGATGGCGATCGCGAGCGTGCCGTTGTGGATCCCGATCTCCATGCCGATGGCGATCGCCTGCTTCCTCGGCAGCCGCGCCAGCAGCGGCACGAAGTAGCCGACCGCCATGCTCGCCAGGTTGAAGAGGAGCGCCGCCAGGCCGACCTCTCGGAACATCGCCACGAGCTGGTGCCGCTCCTTGGCGATGGCGGCGCCGACGATCAGCACCAGGAACACTGCCGAGACGATGCGGACCGGCTTCTCCAGACGATCGGCCACCGCCGGGCGGTAGCGCCGCACCACCATCCCGATGCCGACCGGGCCCAGGACGATCACGAACACCTGGATGATCTTGTCGAGCTGGAGCGGGATGACCTTCCCCTCGCCCATGAACGCGACGAGGGCGAAGTTCACGATGAACGGCAGCGTGAACAGCGACAGCACGCTGTTCACGGCGGTCAGCGTGATGTTCAGCGCGACGTCCCCCTTGGCCAGGTGGCTGAAGAGGTTGGCGGTGGCGCCGCCCGGGGAGGCGGCCAGCAGCATCAGCCCCACCGCGTACTCGGGCGGCAGGCGGGTCGCCCTGGCGATGAAGTAGCAGACGACCGGCAAGATCAGCATCTGGCAGGCGAGGCCGACCAGCACCGCCCGGGGGACGACGACCACCCGCTTGAAGTCGGCGATGGTCAGGCTGAGGCCGAGCCCCAGCATGATGATCCCCAGCGCCAGCGGCAGGAACACCGCCGTGATCGAGCTCTGCTCCACCCTGCTATCCCCCTCTTCCAGCGTGTCATGCGCTGGAGCAGAAACAGTTCCTCGCCCCGCGCAGCCTATTTCACAGGAGCTTGAGACGCCGCATCATCACCAGGAGGCCGGTGACGATCGCGAGCGCCAGCGCCCAGAAGAACAGGTAGCCGTACTCCCACTTCGTCTCCGGCAGGACCTCGAAGTTCATGCCGTAGACGCCGCAGAGAAAGGTCAGCGGAAGGAAGATCACGCTCACGACGGTGAGCCGGTTCATGACCCGGTTGGTCCGGTGGCCGACCATCGACATGTACAGGTTGAGCGACTCGGAGAGGATGTCGCGGTCCACCAGCAGGTCCTGCAGGACGTGATCGACGGTGCCGACCATGTTCTGGAGGAAGGGCATCGTCGCCTCGCTGATGAAGGGCGACTTCCTGGTCGACAGATCGATGAGCACGCTGCGCGCGGGGAGCAGCACCTTGCGGAAGTGCAGCAGGTCGCTGCCGAGCGAGGAGATCTTGGCGAAGATCGCGTCGTCCACCTGGGTGGTGAGCCCGACCTGGACCCGCTCCACCCGCTCCTCGAAGAGCTTCTGCACCTCGAGGTACTCGTCGATCAGGTGGTCCCAGATCTCGTACACGAGGAAGCTCGAGCTGCGCGCGAAGCGCTTGAAGTCGTCGCGGTAGTGCTTCTTCGTGCGCCGGAGGAAGAGGGGCGCGCAGCGGTGCATGGTGAGCAGGTACCGCTCGCCGGCGACCAGATCGACGCGGTCGAGCTCGAAGCCCTTTTCCCCCATGCGGCACGCGGTGAGCGCGACGTGGAGGCACGAGTCGTAGCGAGCGACCTGCGTCGCCGGCTCGCCCTCCAGGGCGTCCTCCAGCACCTCGGGGTGGACGCAGCCGAGCGCGTCGAGCGCGGAGCGCCAGCCCTCGGTCCGAAGGTCGAGGTCCACCCACACGAACCAGCCGTCATCCATCGCCGCGCGCGCGTCCTCGGCGGCGATCGCTTTCTCCTCCTTGGGCTCGAAGCGAAAGGCGACGGCGAAGGGAGGCGTCGGCCCCGCCGCGCGCGCGTCCTCCTTGCGACGCAGGCGACCCTCCCCGGCCGCCGCCTCGACGCTCGCCTCCCCCATCGATCGCCCTCGTAGCCAGGGCTCGCGCCGCTGTCGAGGGCGGCCGTGCAGCGCCCTGTGTACTGGTCAGAGGAGAGGCAGCGGCGAGCTTCCCCCGCACATTTTCGTCCGAAGGTCACCGCTTTCGCGACACGTCTTCAATCGCGCAGCCAGTGGCACGTGTAGCCGCCTGGATTCTTCTGCAGGTAGTCCTGATGGTAGTCCTCGGCAGGCGTGAACTCACCCGCGGCCACGATCTGCGTGACCACAGGCGACTCCCACTTCCCGCTGTCGTCGATCTTCCTCTTCACGCGCTCGGCCACCGCCTTCTGCTCGGGCGTGGTGAAGAAGATGGCCGACCGGTACTGCGACCCGACGTCGTTGCCCTGGCGATCGGCGGTCGTCGGGTCGTGCATCTTGAAGAAGTACTTCTCGAGGATGTCGGCGTAGGTGACCTTCGTCGGGTCGAACGTGATGCGGAGGGACTCGGCGTGCCCCGTCGTCCCT
>JBKJLX010000656.1:0-3025 GCA_046596645.1 Polyangiaceae bacterium | reverse complement strand
GGCGGCGCCATGGCCTTCGTTCGGGGGAGAGGCTCCCCCGCGAAGCAGTGGAGCGCGGGGGCCGGATGGCCCCCGGACAATTCAGCCGCGACCCTCCACCAGCATCCGCTCGCACAGCGGGGCCCACCGGCCGCGCTTGCAGCGCTCGGCGAGGACGATGCCGCGCAGCTTGCCCTGCGCCTGCTCGATGTCGTCGTTCACGATCACGTAGTCGAAGAAGCCGTAGTGGGCGATCTCGCCCTTGGCGGCGTCCAGCCGGCGGCGGGCGACCTCGTCCTCCTCCGTTCCACGGGCGCGCAGGCGGCGCTCCAGCTCGGAGAGCGAGGGCGGCAGCACGAAGACGCCGACCGCCTCCGGATACGAGGCGCGGATCTGGCGCGCCCCCTGGTAGTCGATGTCGAAGAGCACGCCGCGGCACGAGGCGCCGGCGGCGCGTGCCAGCTCGATCTCCCGCTTGCTGGTGCCGTAGAGGTTCTGGTGGACGCGCGCCCACTCGGCAAAGGCGCCGGCGCGGATCATCTCCTCGAAGTGCGCCTCGTCCACGAAATGGTACTCGCGCCCGTCGACCTCGGTGGGCCGGGGCTTGCGCGTGGTGTGGGAGACCGAGAAGCGGAGATCGGGGAACTGGCCGCGGAGGCGGTTGCAGAGCGTCGTCTTCCCGGCGCCCGACGGCGACGAGAGGATGAGCAGCAGGAAGTCGTCGTCCGTCTCCACGCGAGATCCGAGGTTACTCGACATTCTGCACCTGCTCGCGCATCCGCTCGATCTCGACCTTCATCCCCACGACATCACGGGCGATCCCCGCGTCCTGCGCCTTGGCGCCCAGGGTCGTTGCCTCGCGCTGCATCTCCTGCAGGAGGAAGTCGAGCCGGCGGCCTGCCCCCTCGTCGTCGGTCGCCCCGAGGACCTCCTCGAAGTGGTCGAGGTGGGTGCCCAGGCGCACCAGCTCCTCATGGACGTCGGCGCGGTCGGCGACGATCGCGGCCTCCATCTCCAGCCGGGCGCCGTCGAGCGCGGCGTCCCCCACCAGCGCGGCCAGCCGGGCACGGAGCTTCTCGAAGGCGCGGGAAGGCAGATCGTGGGCGCGTTCGGCGATGCGCGTCCGCGCCTCGCGCATCAGCGCGATGCGCCCCTCGAGGTCGCGCGCGGTCGCCGCGCCCTCCGAGGTGCGCGACGCGACGACGCCGTCGATCGCGCGATCGACGGCGGCGGTGATGGCGGCGCGCATCGCGGTCAGGTCCTCCTCCGCCGGGGGGGCGAAGAGGCCGGGCACCAGCGAGAGTAGCGACAGGGGCACGTCGGCCGAGGGGGCGACGCGATCGCGCAGCGCCTCCAGCGCGCGGGCGGCGGCCTGGGCGCGGTCGAGATCGAGGGTGGGGGCGGGGACGACGCTGCCCTCGGTGCGCAGCGAGACGTCGACCCGCCCGCGCCGCAGGCGTTCACGTACCCGCTGCTCGGCGGCGGGCGAGGCGCCGTCGAGACACTCGGGCGCGCGGACGCGCACGTCGAGCGTCCTCCCGTTGACGGTGCGGACCTCGGAGACGATCCGGCCCGACCGCAAGGCGGCCTGACCGGTCCCGAAGCCCGTCATGCTCCTCACCGGCACGGTGTCCCTCTCCCCCCATACCCCGCGGTCCCGGCGGCGCGCCGATCAGGACCAGAGCTTCCAGGTGACGCGCGAGGCCTCGGCCAGGCCCTTCTCGCGCAAGGTGCGCAGGTACTCGATGGTGGGGGCGAGGCCGTCCTCCCAGCGGACGGTCGGCTCGTAGCCGAGCAGCTCGCGCGCCGCGTCGATGGCGCCCAGGCTGTCGCGGACGTCGCCTGCGCGCACCGAACCGTGATGCACCTCCGGCTGGCGACCCAGGACGCGAGCGATCTCCTTCACCAGGGCGTTGAGGGAGATGCGACGCGCGCCTGCCACGTTGACCACCTGACCCTCGAGCTTCCTGGTCGACTCGGCGGCGAGAAGGTTGGCGCCGACGGTGTTCTTCACGAAGCAGAAATCGCGAGTTTGCTCGCCGTCGCCGTAGATCTGGATGGTCTTGTCTTGCAGCGCCGCGTCGACGAACCGCGGGATGGCGGCGGCGTAGGCGCCGTCGGGTGTCTGCCCGGGGCCGAAGACGTTGAAGTAGCGGAGGCTCAGCGTCTCCAGCCCGTAGATGCTGGCGAACACGCGCAGGTACTGCTCGCACGCCAGCTTCTCCACCGCGTAGGGGGACAGCGGCTGGGGCGCGATCTTCTCGTGCTTGGGCAGCTCCTCGGTCTCGCCGTAGGCGCTCGATGAGGCGGCGAAGATCACGCGACGCACGCCCTCGTGGCGGGCCACGTCGAGCACCCTCACCGTGCCGCCGACGTTCACCGCGTCGGACTCGCACGGCGTCTCCACGCTGCGGGGCACCGAGCCCAGCGCGCCCTCGTGGAAGACGATCTCCACGCCCTTCATCGCCTTGGCGACCGCCTCGCCGTCGCGGATGTCGCCCAGCACGCGCTCGACCTTCGACGCGTCGGGGAAGCCGTCGAGGTTCTCCCAGTAACCCGTCGCCAGGTTGTCGAGCACGCGCACGCGCTCGCCGTTGGCGACCAGCGCGGCTGCGATGTTCGAGCCGATGAAGCCGGCGCCGCCGGTGACCAGATAACGGACCTTGCTCATGTCTTCCTCACTCTGCTCCAGGTCGCCTGTTCCTGGTCGCCGACTCTTCGATCGAGATGGCCGGTTGTCGAGTGAGGCGTCTCGCCTCAAAGTCCCTGGCAGCGGTCTGGCCCGTGCGCTCGAATCAGGCCATCCGCCTCAGGAAAGCCCGCGCCTGCGCTGGATGTCGGACTTGATGCGCTGGTACTCGACCTCCCAGGTGCGAGTGCCCTCCTGGACGTGCCTCAGCTGGCCGCGGACCTCGAGGTCGACCTGGGAGTCCTCGTCGAGGTGCTTGCGCAGGACGGGGCGCATGGTGCGGCGGAGATCGTGGTCCTCCCCGAAGACCTCGTCGACGTTGGCCGAGTGCATGAGCATCTCGATCAGCTGGTCGAG
>JBKJLX010000634.1:0-3817 GCA_046596645.1 Polyangiaceae bacterium | reverse complement strand
CCCGCGAGTAGGAGGTCGTGCATGAGACGTCTCGACGAGATGCAAGCCTCGACGTGCGGACGGCGCGGCGCCGGCCGTGGTAGCAGCGCCCCCATGCAGGCGTGGGTGGTCATCGGGCTGGGGGGCTTGTCGCTCGCGGCCGCGACCGGCTGCACGATCACCAGCGGGGTGCGCGGCGTCGTGGTGGCGCGTGGCGACTGCGGGGCCGGACCTGGTGCGCCACTGCCGGCGGCCGAGGTGCACCTCGAGTGCCCCGGGGAGCCGCCGCGGACCGTCCAGACGGACGCGAGTGGCCGATTTTTCCTGGAGCTGAAGGGCGAATACCTGTGGGAAGGCGACATCGCATCGGACTGCGTCGTTCGCGTCCACAAGGTCGGCTACCGAGACCAGCTCGCAACGGTGGGCGACGTGTGCGCGCGCGGCAAGCGCGAGAAGAACTGGTGTTCGGGCGCAAGCGTCTACGCCGAGCTCGCACCGCTGACGTCGGCGCCTCCACCCGGGCCGCCTCGGGATGAAGTCGCCCCGACGGTCGCACCCGCCGGAGGTGCACCGTGAGCGCGCGGGCTGGGGTTCGCGGATCGCTCGCCGCGATCTCGGTCGCCTCGGGGCTGCTCCTCCCCGGGTGTACCCCGGGCTACTCCATCCGAGGACGTGTCCACGAGCCGACAGCATGTACCGAGGGCGCCGATGCGCGGAGGCCCGTCTCGGGTGCGAAGGTCACCCTGCGGTGCCCCGGCGGCACCGCTCACCTGAGCGCTGAGTCCACCGCCGACGGCTCCTTCGCCAGCTCGCAGATTGGCGTCTTGCCGAACAACTGTGACCTGATGGTGGAGAAGCCCGGCTACCTGCCGCGGATCTATGCCGTCGGCGATCTGTGCGCCGTCTACGTCGACGGCGTTCGCTGCACCAGCGTGGCGCTCGACGCGAATTTGACCCCGGTGCCCCGGCGCGGCTCCACGGTCCGGTAACAGGACACTTCGCCCACCGTTCGCCCGCCCATCCGGCGCGCGTCCGCGACGCGCGGCGCCCTCCCTCGCACCGGGCTCGTCGCACGAACGAAGCTCACGGCGGCCGCCCGCGGACGCGGTTCCGACCTGCGTGCTTTGCCTCGTACAGTCGGGCATCGGCGAGCTGGAACAACTTCTCGGCGGTCGGCTCGCGGAGGTCATCGGTGGTCGCGACACCGGCGCTGATGGTGGCCTTGACGGCGCCGGTCGCGCCTTCGATGGCCTTGCGCACGCGCCCCGCGCACACGACCGCCTCGGTGTGGCTGATGCCGCGCAGCGCGATCGCGAACTCCTCCCCGCCGATGCGAGCAAGCACGTCCTCGGTGCGGAGCGCGCCGATGACCTGGCGCGTGCCGACGCGGAGCACTTCGTCTCCGGCAGGGTGACCGAACGTGTCGTTCAGCTTCTTGAAGTGGTCGAAGTCGTAGACGACCAGGCTGACGAGCGTGCGGTGACGCTCGGCGTAGGCCAGCTCGCTGCGCAGCCGCTCGAACAGGTAGCGGCGGTTGAAGCATTGCGTGAGCGGGTCGCGCACCGACGACTCGTAGAGCTGCGAGGCGAGGCGCGCCTCCGCCGCGGTCAGCATCGACAGTCGCACGACGACGTTCGGACCAAGCCGAAAGGCGGCATCCGGCAGGACCTGGCGGATGACGATCCGCTCGTCCTCGATGTAGGTGCCGTTCTTCGAGCCCAGATCCGCGAGGTAGTACGCTCCGCCGCGACGGCGCACGGAGGCGTGCTTCCGGCTGACCCCGTCGTCCGGGAGCACGAGGTGGCACGTGGAGCCCCGCCCGATCACCGTCTCGTCAAGACCGAGCGGAATGACCCGTCCCGCGTCGTCCCCGGCGACCACGGTCAGCATCGGGCGAGCGCTGGTGCGCGACGATGCCGGCGCGACGTTGACGTCGGTGGCGGTCTGGCGCGTGGCGGTGACGTCCTGCTCGAAGTCATCGAGCAGGGGTAGTCCACTCGAGCCGAGTCGCGTTCGCGGGGGCTTGACCGACGACACTCTGCGGCCATCGTACCCTCCTGCACCGTCGTCAGGCGCAGCCACGCCACCCATGGGGCTGCGATGGCTCGGCTTGTCGCCCGCGCGACGACGCGCCTACATTGTCGACCGATGTGGCCGGTTCGCGCAGGCAGACGCGCGCAGGATGCGGAGGAGCCGCGCCACCGACAGGTGCTGGCCCCCGAACGGCAGCCAGCTGGGGGTGGGGGGCTTCGCCTGGCCGGGGAGGCCGTGAAGACCTGGCGACCGCGAAGGGCAGTGCGCATGGGGAGCGCGCAGGGGAGGGCCGAGGGAGATCGTCTCCGCGCTACCCAATGCCGAGCCGCGGCAGCGCCGCGAACATGTCGGCGGCAAGCGGCGCCTCCACGCGGCCCACGCCGGTGACGGTGAGCGCCTCCACGTGGAGCAGCGGCCGGTCGACGCCGTGCTTCTCCCAGACGTGCCGCGCCGTGGCGTCGTCCCGTGGATCGCCTAGCACCGGGTGTCCTGCTCGCAGCAGCGCGTCGGCCAGGCGCGGGGCGTCGCCCGCGCGGTCGAGGTCGATCGCAACCAGGGCGCGGCCGGGGCCGCGGCGCCGCACCATGAGCACCCCGGGGACGCCGCGCAGCTCGCCGCGCGGCAGGCCGCGGACCGCGGCGACGACGGTCATCCCCTCCACGGCGGCGCGCCCGGCGGCGGCGCGCGGTCGGAGGAGGACCGCGCCGCTGCCGCCGCGGGGCAGGGGAGACGACAGGCTCAGCGCCTCGCGGCCACCGGCGCGTGCTGTCATGTCGCCCATGTCGAGGTGCGGCGGCGCGTCGACGAGCACCTCCCCATCGCCCCGCGCGAGGACGGTCAGCGCAGGCGGTCGGCCAGGGACCAGCCACGCGAGTGCCTCCACGTGCTCGGTCAGCGGTACGAAGTCCCACGGTTCGATCGAGCGGACCGCGAGGCCCCGCCATCGCATATCGGCGAGGTCGCGCGCCAGCGTGTCCGGATCACAGGAGACGTAGGCGAGCGCGCGCGCGGCCAGCGACGCGATCGCGGCGCGCAGGCGCGGGGTGAGCCCACGCCGCGGCGGGTCGACCACCACCACGTCGAACCGCTCACCCCGCCGCGCCAGGTCGTCGGTGACGCCCTCGGCGTCACCGACGATGGCGCGGAGCACCAGGTCCTGCGCCGCCGCCGCGGCGCGCGCGCCCTCCACCGCCGGACCGAACGACTCGACCGAGGTGACGTCGCAGCCCGCCTTCGCGAGCGCCAGCCCGAAGGGCGATGCTCCCGCGAAGAGCTCGAGCACGCGAGGGCGACCTCCCAGCGGCGCCACGCCCAGGACCAGCGCGCGCGCCATGGCGGCCGCCTGCCCGCGGTGCGCCTGCACGAAGCCGCCGGGGATCGCGGTGACCGCGACGTCCCCCTGCTGATCGAGCGCGCTCGCGGCGCCCGCGACGGTCTCGGTCTCGGGCCCCAGCACCTGGATGGAGTGCTTGGCGACCCAGTTCACCGCCACGCCTGCGATCCGCGGTTGGACGTCGCGGAGCGCTGTCGCCAGTGCGTCGATCACGTGCCGCGGAGGCCGCTCCTCGCGCACCAGCACCAGCGTCAGCAATGCGCCCGCGCCACCGTCAGCCCCGGCGACCTCGCGCAGGTCGATCGCCCTCAGCGACGCCGCGATCCGCGCATGGAGGGGATCGCGGAGGAGCGCCCGGAGCGAGACGCCGATCGCCGCGAGACCCGGCGCCGCGACCGCGCAGGCGGGGGTGTCGACGACCTCGTGTCCGCCCCGCGCGAAGAGGCCGAGCGCTCCGCCCGGGCCGGCCAT
>JBKJLX010000590.1:0-7515 GCA_046596645.1 Polyangiaceae bacterium | reverse complement strand
GCGAGGTCCGGAGACGTCGGCCCCGAGCGATCCACACGCGGAGCGCCGGGCCTCGCCGGCTCGCGTCGCGGCGGCGCGGTGGCCGACGCCGCAGCCTTCACCCGGGCCGGCTCGCGGATGTGGTGGTGATGCACGTGGTGGTGAAACACGTGTCGAGTCTCCACGAAGACGTACGCCGCCGGCGGCGGCCACCACAGCCAGGTCGCGGAGCCGTACCACCAGGTCCACGTGGGCGGGTAGGGCGCCCATCCGATGTACCCGTGCGGTCCGGTGCGCCACACGACCCACGCCGGCGCCCAGACCCGCCCGGGGATCCACGCCCAGCCCCGACCCTGGATCCAGACCCAGCGCCCGTAGTGGAAGGGCACCGAGCCCCAGCTGTAGTCACTGACCCAGAGCCAGTCGGCGTCGTCGGTCAGCTCCCAGTGGCCGCCGGTGGAGTAGGGGTAGAACTCGGCGCCGACCTCGCGCTCGTGAGGGACCCACACGGTGCCGTAGCGCTCGTCCTCCACCCAGGTGCCGTAGGGCGCCAGCGGCTCGTGGAACTCGTCGAGGGCCCGCGGGTCGACCTCCTCCGGGTCGTCGGTCCGGCCGTCGACGGCGGGGGGAAGGTTCGCCTGGTCGGCCGGGTCGAGGGCCGCGCGCCCCACCGTGCCGTCCTGCGCCCAGGCCCTCGTCGGCGCGACGAGCGCCACGCAAAGACCGAGCGCCAGGGCGACCCAAGCTGCGTGACGCGACGTGGCCATGATCCGCATGATGATGCCTCCTCCGGGGCAGGACCAGCCGCACACGCGCTCGCGCGGGTCTCCGGGCCGTTCGACGGACCAGGTCCGCCCGCGGTGCAGTGGACGCACTGCTCGAAACGCCGCAGCTCCGCCGCGCTGCGTGATAAGGTGAATGCATTCGATGGCGTCCGAGCGTCGCATCACCGGGTTCGCCGATCTCGTCTTCAACGAGAGCGCGCACCTCGCCCTGGCCAAGGCGGCGGAGATCGCGCAGACGGACGTGGAAGCCGAGCACCCGTCGGCGTTCGCCATCGAGGATCGGCGCCTTCAGTTCTCGGTCGATTCGCTGGCGTCGACCACCGCCATCGACGGTTTCCGCCGCCTGCTGGAGGCGCTGGTCCGAGACGCCTCCTCGGGGGAGGCCTCGCTCGAGGTGGAGACCGGCGAGCGCTGGGCAGGCCGCGCCCGCGGCGAGGCGGTGGACGCGAGCTCGGGGGCGCGAGGCCTCGCCCCCCAGGTCTCCGGCTCCACCGAGCTCGACGAGTCGGAGACCCGCCTGACGCTCCGGACCGGCGCCGGCTGACGCCGCGGCGGTGGCATTGCCAATTTGGCATCGCGGCCCACCGGCTCGTGCCGCGCTGGCGCGCGCGGGCCGAGCTGGAGCCGGGCGCGCCCGCGAAGTCGGTGCTGAAAATCGCTTCTCATCCTGGCACGTGCCGTGCTCTATGGCGCCCGTGCGCTCCGCCCTGGGCTTCGCCGCGTGTTCCGCGCTGGCGCTCTTCTCGCCGGCGGCGCTCGCGCAGGTGACGAGCACCACCGTCGGTGGCGGCTCGGTGGGCACCGGCAACGTCATCGTCGATCGCGTGAAGAGAACGCGCGCCGACCACGACGACACGTTCGAGTTCCACGTCAGCCAGGAGGACTGCCTCTCCTCCGACGAGTTCCAGTTCCCGATCACGCTCTCGCAGCTCTCCGGCGTCCTCACCCTCGAGGTGTGGATCGGCGAAGGCTCGGCGGACTGCTCGGCGCTCGGCGCGCGCAACGGCACCGGCGGCACCGCGCAGTGCACTCGCATCTACGAGAACGGCGCGCCCGAGCAGTACATGGAGATCGGGATCACCTCGCGTGAGATCGCCGAGACCGGGCTCGGCATCGACGACTGCATCGACGAGAGCGCCAGCTCGGAGCCGCGCACCGTCGGCATCTACTTCATGCTCATCCGCGATCCGGCGGTCGACGTACCCGGCACCGACTACGCCCAGTGGACGCAGACCAAGGTCGACCTCCTCGGGCCCTCCCCCCCCACCAGCGTGGACGCCACCGCCTCCGACGAGGCGGTGGACCTCGAGTACAAGGTCCCCACCAACGCGAGCGACACCGTCGGCTTCCGCTTCTACTGCGACGACGGCACCCTCGAGCTCGCCGAGTCGACGACCAGCGCGGGCGCGGGCGGCGGTGGCGGCAATGGCGGTGCAGGGGGCCTCGGTGGGAACGGCGGCGCCGCCGGGTCCGGGGGTGACGGAGGCACCACGCTGATCCCGGTGACGGCGACCGTGACCACCAGCAGCTCCGTCAGCACCGGCGTCGGGGGTGGCGGTGGTGGCACTCCGACTGGCTGCGCGGGGACGGTCTTGAAGGCCGGCGACGCGCCGAACCCCGCCTGGCGCAGCTGCGGCTCCGCCAAGGGCACGACCGGCAAGGGCGCGGCCACCGACCTCACCAACGGCGTCGAGTATGCCATCGCCGTCGCGGCCTACGACGAGCTCGACAACGTGGGCGTCCTCTCCGCGGTGGTCTGCGCGAAGCCGTTCCCGGTGAACGACTTCTACGAGCTGTACCGACAGTCTGGCGGAGAAGCCGGCGGTGGGCTCTGCGCCTGCGACGTCCCCGGCGGTCGATCTGCGGGGGGCGCGGCGGCGTCCCTGGCTGCGGTCGCCCTCACCTCGGCGCTTGCCCTGCGGCGCGCTCGCACGCGCGCCGGAGCGCGCAACGGCCTTCGAGACGCACGCCGCCCTCGCGGAGACGGACGATGATGGCCAGGAGGATCCTTCCCCGCGTCGGCGCGGTCGCCGCCGCGTCGTCGTGGCTGGTGCTGTCGGCGCCTGCGGCCGCGCAGCAGGCGGCGACCGGCGACATCGTCGACCCGCGCGGCCCCGCCAGCGCCGGGCCCCGCGCCGACCTGCCGGACACCAGCTGGCGCGAAGGCTCGCAGGAGCGGCGCGCGCAGGCGCTCGATCCCGACTTCTACTTCGAGCTGCGCTTCGGCCCCTACTGGCCGCAGATCGACGAGGAGTTCGCGGCGCCGGGGCCGTACGAGACGGTCTTCGACAACGACGCCCAGTTCTACTTCGGCGTCGAGGCGGACTGGCTTCCGGTCCGCATCCCTTACGTGGGCAAGCTCGGCGCCGGCTTCGGGTGGGGCATCACCCCCGCCAGCGGCAACGCCATCGACCCTGCCACCGGCGAGGAGACGGACGTCGAGAACTCGATCACCATCATGCCGATGCACCTGTCGCTGGTGCTCCGCGGCGACGAGCTGATGCGCCGCACCCAGGTGCCGATCGTCCCCTACGGCAAGTTCGGGTTCGGCTTCGCGACCTGGTCGACCAGCACCACCGGCGGCACCAGCCAGGTCTGCGAGAACCCTTCCGACGAGGAGTCGTGCGCCGAGGGGGAGGACACCACGCTCGGGCTCCACTCCGCGCTCGGCATCGCCATCGCGCTCGACTGGGTGGAGCCCCACCGCACCAAGAACCTGCACTCGATGGGCATCGGGCACCTCTACCTCTTTGGCGAGTGGATGAACGCGATGCTCGACGGCCTCGGCTCGCGCCCCCAGCTCCACGTGGGGACCAGCACCTTCGTCGGCGGCATCGCCCTCGATTTCTAGCCGCGCTCGGGCGTTCCGCCCGCGTCCGCGGCCGCACCCGACGCTGCCGACAAGTTGCCCGTCCCCGGTGCGGCGTGCATCCTCCGTCGGATGTCGCACCGCCTCCTCGCGCTCCTCGCGCCGTGCCTCGCCGTGGTCGCGCTTGCCGGGTGTGCCGCCGATCGGCCCCGCCCCGCCGCGCCCGCCGAGCCTCCGCCCGCCGCCGAGCCGGAGGAGGCGCCGGTGCCCGCAGGCTCGCTGTCGCGCTCGCGCGTCGACGCCGTGCTGAAGGAGGGGCCGCCCTGGCTCCTGTCCAGGGTGCAGGTGGAGGAGGTGCTCCGCAAGGGCGCGTTCATCGGCTGGCGTGTGGTCTCGTTGCCCGTCTCGTGGGAGGGCTCGGGCGTCCGCACCGGGGACGTGGTGACCAAGGTCAACGGCCTCGCGCTGGAGAAGCCCGACGACTTCTTCGCGGTGTGGACGGCCGTCGCCCAGGCCAAGGAGCTTCGCATCGCCCTCGAGCGCGACGGCAAGCCGGAGGAGCTGGCGATGCCGATCGTGGGCGAGCCCAGCGCCGCCACCAAGGAGACGCTGGAGCGCGAGGTGCCCGAGCCGCAGCAGCAGGCGGTGCCGGTCGGCCCCAACAAGCCGCGCGAGACAGTCATCATCCGCGGGAGCGCCGAGGATCCGCTCGACGCTCCGCGCTGAGCTTCGTCACTTCAGGACCGTGTTGCACCCGAGGACGATGGTGATGCGATCGCCGGTGAGCGACTGGTAGAGTTCGCAGGCCGGACCGAAGAGCTGGATCTTCGTCTGCGTCGCGTCGGTGTAGTCCCACCCGTCGGTGTGGGTCGTGTCGCGGTAGACCTCGATCGGCCCCTCGGGCGTGTCGATGACGACGTTCACCTTGTCGGGGTCGACGTCCTCGCCCTCCGGCAGCGCGAAGACGCAGTCGCTGATCGCGCCGGCGATGGTCTCGAGCACGGTCTGCAGCTCGGCCTGGAAGTCGGCGGTGCCGATCTGGAAGTGGCAGTCGACGCCGACGCTGCAGCCGTCGGGAGCGGTGAGGCCGGCGGTCGCGACGTCGGAGAGGAACCGCATGCCCTCGGAGCTGACGCCCGGCGAGCCGATGACGTACGTCTTCACCGGCGGATCACCGGCCGCCGCGCTCGCGGCCTCCGCCACGATGTCGGCGGTCGTCTTGCACTCGATGTTCGACTCCGGGATGGTGAACTGACCGCCCACCGTCTGCTCCGGCGTGTAGACGTTGGGATCGCCGTCGGTCACCAGGAGCACGAACCGCTCGCCCTCGGTGGTCAGCGTCTTCATCACGTGGTAGCCGCGCTTGAGCGCCCACAGCGTCGGCGTGCCGCCGTTGGGGCCGTTGCCGTTCATCCACTCCACGATGAGCGGGCCGCTCTGCGACAGCGGCTGCACCGGAACCGCGGGCGCGGGCGACACGTCCTCGCAGCAGCCGTCGGCCAGCGCGTCCTTGCAGGCCTGAGACTCCAGGTTCGAGCACTCGAGGCCGTCCCAGTCGCAGTCGTCGCCGGGGAACGGGGTGAGTCCTACCTTGAGCTGCTGGGGCGCGGTCTGCGTCAGCTGCGTCACCGCGCTCACCGTCGGCGCCCACTTGTCCGGCTGGCCGTCGCCGCCGGCCATGCTCCCTGACTTGTCGAGCACGATGAGGAGGCCCGCGGGCACCGCGTTGCCGTACGCCTCGGTCCCGCAGGCCTCACCGTTGAAGGAACCGGTTCCGGTCGAACCCTGCACGGTGATCGACGCATCACCCCCGCCGTCGGAGGCGCCGCCGCCCTGGCCCGATCCGCCGCCCTGGCCGGGGCCGCTCGACGACGACGCGGCCGTGTCGTCCGCGCCGGCCGAGCAGGCGGCGAGCATCGCCATCGTGGTGATGGAGGCGAGGAGGCGAGCGAGCAGGTTGCCCATGCCCGCGGATCGTACGCCCCAGGCGCGGCCGCAAGCGACTCGAGAGGCGTCGGCGCGCTGCCCCTCGTTGAAAGCCACTTTCAATAGCTCTTGAACATCGTTTTCAATTTCGATAGAGATCCGATCGCCGGCCGCTTCGCGCTATCGCGCACTTCTGGAGAACTTGCCCATGATGACCGTCCGTTTCGCCTCTGCCGCGCTCACCCTCGCGATGCTCGCCGCCGGTTGCGGCGACGATTCCACCGGCTCTGGCGGCGGCGGGGGGGACGACACGACCGCGACCACGGCCACCGCCACCGCCACCGCCACCGCCACGACCGCGACCGCTACCACCACGTCGACGACGACCGCCACCACCACCGCCTCCGGCAGCGGCGGCGAGGGCGGCGGCGGGGACGAGGGCGGCGGCGGCGGAGTCTCGGCGTGCGTCGGCGAGCTCTCCGACGACTACGACGGCGCGGACTTCGTCGCGAACGCCTCGGTCGAGCTGGCGCTGCGCGGGCAGCTGTCGGCGCTCAACGCGCCCATGGCGGCGGCGGAGACCGATCCCGAGGGCGACCTGGTGCCGACCGCCGCCGAGCTGACCGTCCTCTTCGAGGCGGGCGATCCCAGCCTCGCCGACCTCATCACCCCCTACTACGCAGACGTCGTGCGCGGCGTGTTCGTCGACTTCGAGGCCGCCGCTGGCAACACCTGGGAGCCGGTCGACCCCGCGGTGGCGCCGGGCGGCAAGTACGGCGACAACATCTTCGACGAGACCGGCCGCGACCTGCGCCAGTGGGTCGAGAAGGGCCACTTCGACTCCCTCTTCTATGGCCACGCGGTGGACCTGGTGACCGAGGGCCTCGACGAGGCCGCAGTCGATCGCCTTCTCGCCGCCTACGGCGCACACCCCAGCTTCCCCGGCGACAGCTCGGCCGACACGGCGGAGTTTCCGGATCGCCTCGCCGCCCAGTACGCCGAGCGTCGCTCTGCCAAGAACCCGGCGGACGCGGGCCTCCCCCTCGACCCGGCGAACCCCGGCGTCTACTTCCGCGTGAAGCGCGACTTCATCGAGATGCAAGCAGCGGTCGCCGGCGGCTGCGACGAAGAGAGGGACGCCGCTGCCGCGCGCGTCCTCACCGCCTGGGAGCGGGACATCATCGCCGGCACCGTCGTCTACTACCTGTCCTCCGCGGTGGCCCTGTTCACCAGCGAGGAGTCGACCGCGGCGGAGTACGCCGACGCCCTCCACGCCGTGAGCGAGGGGACCGCCTTCCTCCACGGCTTCATGGAGTCGCCGGACGATTTCCGCACGATCACCGACGACGAGCTCGGCGATCTCTTGACCCTGCTCGAGGACCCCTACGTGATGGTGCTCTCCCCGGCCGACGAGGCGACCCGCCTCCTCGGCGTGATCGACGGCCTGGCCGAGGTCTACGGCTTCACCGAGGCCGAGCTCGAGGCGTTCGAGACCAACCACTGACGGCTCCTGCGACCGGGCCCGCCCCTCCGCGGGGCCGGGCGGGCTACCCCCACGGAATCGAAAGCACCATGCCCTCGACCTCTCGACTCGCGTCGCGCGTCGGCCTCGCCGCGACCCTGACCTTCGCCGTCGCTGCCTGCGAGCGCGTGAGCTGGTGGTCGAGCGAGGAGGATGAGGTCGAGGCCACCGACTCCACCCCGGTCGGTGCCGGCCCCGGCGCCACGGTGACGGTGAGCGTCGGCACCGGGACCGAGATCATCCCCGCCGAGAAGGGTGATGTGCTGCGCGCCGTCTCGGCCTGCGCGATCGAGCTGTACGGCGAGTTCGGCGCGCGCGCCACGCTGCTGGTCGACGCGACCTCGACGGCGGCGGCGACCGGGAGCGACGCCGATCGCGATGCGGCGCGCGTCGCCTGGGGCGAGGCGATGGACGCCTGGCAGCAGGCCGAGGTGATCGCCGTCGGGCCTGCCGGCCCGGCGACGCTGCCGCAGGGCCGCAGCCTGCGCGACGAC
>JBKJLX010000546.1:0-11889 GCA_046596645.1 Polyangiaceae bacterium | reverse complement strand
CCCGCGAGCACGACGCGCCGTGCGTGTTCGTCGGCGGCGGCTCGATCGTGAACGACGAGATCCAGACCGCGCAGAACCTCCGCCTCGACGTGCTCCTCATGGATGGCCCGCCCGGCGCCAGCACCGAGCACGCGCGCCAGCAGCCGGACCGGGCCTTTCGCACCGCCGCCGAGGCGCTCTCCATGCTGGCCGCGCTGGAGCGGCGGCCGGCGCCCTTCTGGCACCTCGGCGCCAACCCCACGTCCGACGTGGTGCTGCTCCGTCGGGACGAAGACGCGGTGCGGCTGCTCCTGGTGCGCCGCGATCTCGACGCTCCGAGCGAGGGTGGCAAGTGGGCCCTCCCGGGCGGCTTCATCGCGACCGAGGCGCCGCGCGGCACGGATTGGCGCGCCGGGCAGGAGTCGGCCCTCGACGCCGCCCTCCGCGAGCTACGCGAGGAGACCGGGCTCGATCTCGGCGCGCACGGCGACGCGCTGACGCTCGTCGGGACCTACGAGGACCGCGACCGCGATCCGCGCAACCGGGCGACCGCGTGGAGCCGGACGACCGTGTTCGCGGGGTGGCTGCCCGCCGAGCTGCGGCCGGCGCCGCTCGCCGGCGGTGACGACGCGAGCGATGCGCGGTGGACCGATCTGCGCTCGCGGCCCCGGCTGGCGTTCGACCATGACCGGATCGTGGAGGATGCCCTCCGACTGCTGGGGGTGTGAAAGCGGGCCCGCGCGCTCGTCGCGGGCGCTTCCTCGAGGGGCGTGCGCGAGGCCTGACGGCGCCCGTCGGCCCGAGCGCGCTACGGTCCGGTGGATGGCTGGAGGGCTCGGTCGACGCGGGGTGGCGTCGGCGGCGCAGCCACCGCTGCGGCTGCGCTCGTCGGGGCGGATGCATCCGCCACCGAGGTCCTCGCCGCCCTCCCGCTCCGCGTGCGCGTCGTGGACCCCGCGCCGCCCGGTGCGGCGCGTGCGCGGGTGGTGAGCGACGCCTTCGTGAGCGACCAGCTCGCGCAGACGGCGGCGCTCAGAGCGCGTCGAACGCGCCGGTCAAGAAATTCGGATCGAGTCTCTTCATTGCGTCGGCGAGCGCGAGCGGCGCTCCGGAACGCTCGCGGTACGCGGCTGCGAGTTCCTCCAACACGGTGAAATGGAGACAACGCACGACACATTGCCGACGCGAGGTTGCGTTGAAGTCGACCCGCGCCTTCCACGCCGCGCCGCCGAGGACGAAACGTTCGCGCTGGATCAATGCGGCCGCCAGAAAACCATCGGGCGGAAGACCCGCATCCAGGGCGACCGCGCGAAGTGATCCGAAGTCGTCGATCACGAGCTCGTGCCCTCGACCGCGTCGGCGAACTTCGACTCCGCCGCCAGGTCGCACGGGACCTTGCTCCAGGACGTCGGGCTCGAGCTCGTCGGGAGGGCCGGGTGCCGTCGAGGCGGGGCGCTTGGACCGCTTCTTCGTCGCTCGTCTCGTCGCTGCCATCTCCCATGCAGGTTGGCACATCGTGTCGGCGAGCGCGCGTCGCTCACGCGGCTCTGATGGCGGCGCAGGGGTCGCACGTGCAGACGCAAGTCCCGGTGATCCACGATGGGATCACGAGGGCCGGGGGCACCGTGCTACGCATCGGCGGCCATGCAATTCCAGATGTGGATGCTCGGAGGCATCTTCTCGCTCGTCGGGGCTCCGATGGTCTGGCTGGCGCTGCGAGCCTTCGCGCGTGACCGGGTCATCGCCACATGGCCGCGCGCGCCGGGTGTCGTGACCGCCTCGCGTGTCGAGTCGTGGATGCAGCCGTACAAGGACAAGAACGGGTTGAGCGGCACCTACAAGATGTACGGGCCCATCGTCCAGTACCGGTACGAGGTCGCCGGGCAGACGCTGGAGGGGAGCGGCATCCGCCGCGAGGGCCACGGGACCGACGAGGAGGGCGCTCAGCGGCAGGCCGACAGGTATCCGCTGAATGGGCAGGTGATGGTCTTCCACGATCCGAGCGATCCGAAGACGGCCTTCCTGGAGACGCAGACCAACATCGGCGCTGTCATCCTCTCCATCTTCGGTGGCATGTGGATCGCGGTGGGTGTGCTCCTCATCGGGCTCTCCTTCCTCTAGCGGGGGGCGCTCGTCGCTGTGGACGCCAAAGGCGTCATCCTCGAGCTGCTATCCTCGACGCGTGCTCGCCCGTGCCGCGACGTTCGCCGTCACCCTCCTGGTGACCGCTTGCGACCAGCCGGCAGAACCGGCCATCGAGCCCGCGGCCACCCCGTGGGCGTCCGCCTCGGCCGCCGCGTCCGGCTCGGCCACGCCGCTCGATGCCTTCCCCAGGCGCCTGCCCTCCCGCCCGGGCTGGCACGTCGTCAACGTTGCGGGGCTGGCCACCATCGAGGTCCCGGGCGAGGTCGTCGACGAGACGCTGGTCCGCACCTGCGGCAACGGGGCGGCTGTGCTCGCTCGTGATCCCCTGACGCCGGGGGCTGGCCCGTGCCGCGCGGGCTCGGGCTCGAGCTGGGCCGCTCAGGAATCGTCGCCGCGCGCTCGCACCAGCGATTCTGGAATGAGCGCGCTGCGTTTCATCGGACTCTCCATCCTGTGGCGAAGGGTTACCTTCCCCCGATGCTCGACGGCACCTATCCCTTCGGCGCCAGGCTCCAGCGCGTCGTCCAGCAGGACCGGACGCGGAAGAAGATCTTCGTCCTCGGGGTCCACGCATCCGCCGTCCACGCCAAGTGGATCGGCCCGAAGAACCGGCTCCTGGTGCAGGCGCTGGCCGTGGCGAGCGAGCCCTCGATCTTCTGGGACGGCTCCGGCGTCGAGGCCATCCTCGCCCGGATCAAGCTGCCCCGGGACGTGGGGCACCTCGAGCCGGCGGAGCCGAAGTTCAACGGGCCGTCAGGGCGGAGCCTCGACGCGGACTTCCTCGCGCCGCTGCGGGTCACGCGCGCCGACGCATGGCTCTGCGACCTGGTGCCGCACACCTGCCTGAACGACGCGCAGGAGGCCGCGCTCGAGCGCTCGTACGTCGGCGTGGCGAGGAAGCACAGGCTGCCGGCGGTGAAGCTCCCCGGCGTCCCGACGACGTTCGCCGACGACGCCCGTCGCAAGGAGATCTCGGGCGAGGTCAGGGAGGCGCAGCCCGATGTGATCGTCGCCCTTGGAGATCAGCCCTTGCGCTGGTGGGCACGCCACGTGGCCGGGACGCACGGCACCCTCGCTGCCTTCGGCGAGGCGCCGGAGACGTATGGCCGTCTACACGGCATCGAGATCGATGGCCGGGCGATCAAGCTGCTCCCGCTCGCCCACCCGCGGCAGGTCGGGGGGCTGGGCACCCACTCCGGCGCGTGGAGGAAGCTGCATCGGCACTGGGTCACCGAGGTGGCTCCAGGCCTCCTCGGATGACGGGGACCCGGCGAGGCATGGCCTTGGCCGGCGCTCCTCCCGGTACGCTCCGTGGATGCGCCTCGCTCCCCGCTCTTTGCTGCCCACGGCACTGCTCCTGACGTTCGCAGCCGCCTGCGACGACGACACGGAGACGGCCGGCTCGTCCACGGACGGCTCCAGCGCTTCGGGCGGCGGCGGCGACGCCACGACCAGCGGCTCCGGCGGCGCGGGCAGCGCGACCGCCGGCACCGGCGGGGGGCCCTGCGACGACAGCGGGCCCGACCCCAACCAGCACACCGCAGGCACCTGCTCCAACCTCGGAGAGACCTCCCTCGTCGCCTATTGCGACGTGGCCATCGACGAGCTCGATCCGGGCGTGGCCTACGCCGCGATCTCCTGCCTCGCGAACGCTTGCCTGGAGGGCCCGGGGTGCACCACCGACGAGTACCGGGCCGCGGCCATCGGGTGCCTGGTCGACGCGCTGGCAGATGCGTGCCCCGACGCCGGCGCCGATGTCGACTGCGAGGCGATCACCGCGGCCTGCAGCGCGTCGTCGGCCGAGTGCCACGCCCACCTGGACGGGATGGTCCCCTCGGCGCGAGACGAGGTGGTCACCTGCGCCACCGACGCCTGCACCGGCGGCCTGCGCGGCTGCGTGGAGGCGGCGCTGAGCCCGGGGTGACGGTGGACGGCCTTCGAGCGATCAGCCCAGGCATCGAGGATCAGGGAGCTCGCTCGAACTTCAACAGCTCGATCGGATCCCCGCTCGCCCACGAGCGCGCCACCGCGTAGCGGCGCGGCCCGATCGTGGGGAGGATCGAAGCCTGGTACCCGGTGCAGGCGATGGCACGTCGCCACGACACGGTGCCCGCCTCGTGCATCGAGAGCTCGAACGCGGTGCCGTACGTCCCGTCTGGAACGAGGAACCTGGCGCCGGTGAGCGCGAGGAGCACGCCCTCCTCGAGCTCGGTCGTCGCAGCGTTCAGGAGGTCGGCGCTCGGGTCGAACTGTGCGACCGGCACCAGCGCCATCGCGTCGAGGTCGAGCTCGGCCCAGGTCGAGAAGGTGCGCACCGCGATCGCGCCATCGTGGCGGACGCCGAGCTCGAAGAAAATGTCCTCCACCACCAGGGAGCGCGTCGCGCTGCCGTCGAACACCAGCAGCACCGGGACCCCATCGGCCCCGGCCGACAGGCCGACCACTCGGCCGTCCGGCGCCGCGACGAGGCGGAAGATGGGCGCGTCCAGGGGCGTGGTGTCCAGGGTGGCACCGTCGGGGTCGAGGCGGCGGAGAGCCAGGGCCGTCTCGACGCCGGCGTCGACGACGGTGGTGACGCCGGTGCGGTCGACCGTCACGATGCCGGAGCTCATCGGTCTGCACCACGCGAGCTCACCGTCCTCGATACGCGCGACGAAGGCGGGTGAATCGGTCGCGCCACAGCGGGAATCCACGGCGTCGACCAGCGTCCCGACGACCACGTCGACGCCGCCGCCCCGCGCGACCGCCAGCGGCGCGATACCGAGGTGGCCGGCGGCCATGACCTGACCGTCGGCCGCGACCCGCTCGGTGGACCCGCTGGGCGTGACCACGAGCACGTCGTCACCGCCCTCGGGGTCGGCCGCGAGCACCGACCCATCGGGGCCCGCCCAAAGGGTCGTCGCGATCAGCGGCGGCGGACCGACGCCCGCCATCGCGGGCTCGACCTGCGTCGTGGCAACCGCGTAGCCGGCATACTCGGAAGCCTCGGCAGCGCGGACGTCGAGTACCTGTGCCGAGACGTCCCACGGCGCGTCCGCGGCGTCGCCGCACGCGGACGTCGAGTCGCCGACCTCGCCCGGGATCGGCGCGCGGTCGACGGTCAGCACGACGCGCGCCTTCTCGCCGGCCTCGAGGCGATCGGGGAAGCCGTCGAGCCCGCCGAGATCGGCCGCCATGAGGCTGAACGCGCCGACCTGAACCTCCATCAGGACCAGATCGGTCCCCTCGTCACCCGGAGGCACCGCGAGGTCGATCACGACCTCGCCGGTGACGTGGACGCCTCCGTCCACCATCTCGACCGCCAGCGTGGCGCCGATCCCGATCTCGACCATCTCCTCGGAGCTGGACGGGTCGTCGCACCCCGACGTGGCTGCCACCAGGGCGGCGATCGCGCAGACGGACGCGAGGCGCGCGCTCACTGGAACCTCCAGCCGAGCTGCACGTCGCCAGCACCGACGGCCACCTCGGGCATCGCGCTGGCGGACCCGGTCGAAGCGCCTCCCACGAACAGCGGGATCCCGGTGCCCAGGCAGGCGGCGGCGCCCCCGAGAGGCACGAGCGCGAAGATGTAGCCGAAGGCGCAGAAGGATCCCTTGCATGAGGCGCTGGCGCCGACCAGCGCGGCCGTCGCGGTGCCGAAGCCGATCCCGGTGCCCGTCAGGATCGAGCCGGCGATGATGCGGCCGTCGCTCTCGTACACGTCATCGGCGTCCCCCTCGTCGAGCGTCTGCGCGCCCCAGACGAGGATCGGCGCCGAGATGGTGGACGTCACGATACCCGAGACGACGATGCCCACTCCGGCCCCGCCGGGCCTGTCCGACGTCGCCTCCATCAGTCCCATGACCGCCGTTCCTGCGCCCAGCGAGAGCCCCATCGCGCCAGCCGCGATCCTCGCACGGCCCGCGGTGGCCCGAGCCGGCGGCTCCGCGAGCGCGTAGACGAGCATCCCGGCGCCACCGGCGGCCATGATCCCGCCACCGGTGACGAGCATCTCTCCCACCGGCGTCTCCGATCCCTGATAGTCGACCTCGACGCACCCCGAGAGGCCACAGGCGCTGTTGGTCACGCCGCTCGCCCTGTCGAGCTCGCTCGCGCCGAACACGAGGAAGATGGATCCGACGGCCGCCGTCGTGATCCCCGTAGGAAGCAGCGGGTCCAGCGAGCGGCCGGCTGGCGGCGTCGACGAGGTCGCGTCCGGCGGGGCGCCGCGCGGCGCGAAGCTCTCGGCAGGAGGTGCGAAGCCCCCGGGCGGCGGCGCGTAGGACTGTGCGCGAGCCGTGGACGTGACGGTCGTGACGGCGAGCGCGGCGCCCAGCGCGCCCAGGACGAGGTGCTCGAGCGTCTGCTGCATGGCTTGCCGGTGGAGCAACCGAAAGGCCACGTGAGCGGCAATATTTCGACGCGCGTGGCGTGGCCAGAGGAAGCGCGCTCACCCAGCATCGCGGCAGCTCACCTGGCTCGTTCGCAGGCGGGGTCGCACCTGGTGCACGCGGCCGCGGGCTCGTTAGGGCAGCGCCTCGGCCCGTCGCGCCGCCTCCGCGGCGCCGTCCGCATCGCCGAGCGCGGCGCGGGCTGCGGCGAGGTTGATCCACGCGACGCGCGAGGCGCGATCGAGCCCCGTCGCCTCCTCAGCCAGGCTGGCCGCGTGGGCGTGACGCCCGGCCTCGAAGGCACGGGCCGAAGCGCGCGCCAGCATGAGGACCAGCATGGCGCGGACGTGCGGCGCGCCTTCCGCGCGCTCGTCCGCGGCGCGATAGGCGAGGACGGCTTCGTCGTCACTCCCGTCGAAGGCGAGCGCGGCGCCTAGCCGGAGGTGGAGGTCTGCGGCGCTGTCATCGACGAGGATGGCTTCCCGGTAGAGCGCGGCGGCGTCGTGCCATCGCTTCTCCAGGTCGGCGACGCCGGCACGCCGGGCGAGGGACCCTGCGAGGTTCTTGCGTGCGGCGGGCGCCGGGTCGATGGCGTTGGCCCGGCGGAAGGCCTCCACCTCGCCCGCGAGATCCGCGGCGCGGTGGCGTGCCACCCCGAGGTTGCTCCAGCAGGCAGCGCACTGTGGAGCCACGCGCGTCGCCTCGGTGAGCCACACCATGGCCTCGGCGTTCCGCCCCTCTTCCAGCGCAACCCAGCCGAGGTGCGAGGCGTCCGACCCGACCTCGGGGTCGAGGTTCACCAGCGGCCGCAGTCGCGTGGCGCCGGCGAACGAGGCCGCGCCCAGGGCGACCAGGGCAAGTCCTACCAGAGCGCGGCGAACGCCACGCCAGCGGACCGTGGCCCCGACGGCCAGCCCCACCAGCGCGCCTGCGCCGTGCGCCACGTTCGCGACCGCCCACACGCCGGTCCACGTCGTCCCGATGCAGAAGAAGAACCAGGCGACGAGGAGCGCCGCGTCGCGATGGGTCATCGCACCGACGAAGCGCACGTCGCGGCGTAGCACCCACAGGAGTGCCGCCATCGCATACACCACGCCGGACAGGCCGATGCCGGTGCCGGCGAGCGCATACTGCGCCACACCGGGGATCGCCGCGCCGAGCAGCACGACGCCGGCGGTGGCCAGGCTTCCCCCGCCACGTTCGAGGGCAGACCCGAGGCGAGCGAGCCACAGGAGGTTGAAGCCGAGGTGAAGTACGTCGGCGTGAGGGAGCACCGTCGTGAGGACCCGCCACGGCTCCCCGTGGAACGCACGCACGTCGAGCACCAGGCGCGACGTATCCCGCCCCGCGAGGTCCGCGGCGAACACCGCAACGGCGGCGCCGGCCACGGCGGCCACGACCGGGCGCTGGGCGATATCGACCTTCAAGGCGAGCTGCAAAACGCTATCACGGGGCGGAACCCACCTCGCACTCCCGCGCTTGCCCTCGGTCGCCGAGCTGGCGGCGAGCAGGGGACTCGGCCGATCAGGAATCGTCCCCGCGCAATGGCACACCCCCGCGGGGGGCCGTCGGCGCGGTCAGCTCGAACACTCCAACCGCACGCTCTGGCGGCGCGATCCCCACGGTCCACTTGTTCATTCCGACCGTCCAACCCTCCGCCTCCAGCGACTCGAGGAAGGCGAAGCTCGTCCTCCGGAATGGGTCGGCGATGAGGATCCGCCCGCCGGGGGCCAGGTTCGCCTCGAAGATCGCGCGGAGCTGCGGGTGCACGTCGTCCGCGTAGAGGATGTCGGAGCCGAGGATGACGTCGTAGCGGTCGCGGTCCTCCCACCTCGTCCAGTCGGCGGCGCGGTGCTCGATCGTCATGCCGTTGCGCTCCGCGTTCCTCCTGCACACGTGCAGGCCGACCTCCTGACGGTCGGTCTGCACGACGTGCGCGCCCAGCGACGCAGCAACGATGCCCGGCAGCCCGGTCCCGGCGCCAAGCTCGAGGACGCGAAGCCCCGCCATGGGCCGCGACGCGATCTCGTGCGCGAGGGCGATCGCCGCGGGCCACAGCACGATCCCGTAGGGCAGCTTCGGCTGGTCGCCGCAGAGGAACCGCTGCTCGTCCTCGTGGCTGAGGATCGCCCCGGTGTGCAGGACGCGCCACGAGCGGTCGCCGAGCCGGAGCGTGTACTCCTCGAGCGCGAGATCTCCTGCCGTCGTGCGGAGGACATGAGGGTCGGCTCTCGTCATCGCCCCCTCGTAGCGCGGTCCGGCCCCGGGCGGTCCCTCGGTTGCCCGCTGGCTAGCCGGTGGCCTCGAGCAGAGCCGCGAGCTTCTTCGTCGCGATGTGGAGATACGCATCACGAACCAGGCGTTCGATTGCCTTCCAGTCGGGCTTGCGGTCGAGCACCACACCCACCCAGCCGGAGACGCCGACGTACGGCGGCCTGAAGTAGCGGGCCCCGTCCGACTCCACGAGCATCTCCTGCGCGCCGCGGGGCATGGGCAGCCACGCTGCGACGTGCTCGGCGCCGTGATGGTGGTTGTCGAACATCGCGAAGACCTTGCCCTTGCCGGCAAACCACGTCGGCTCCCCGTGAGAGAGGCGCTCGTTCGCCTCCGGCAGGGCCATGCAGATCGCGCGCAGGCGCTCGAGGAGCTTCTCGTCGGCCGCCGTCCTCTCGCGCACGGGATGCGTCGACACGCGAGGCGGGGTCGGTGCGCGTGGCTGGACCGGGGCGCGGGGCTTCACGCCTGCACCGTAGTCGCGCAGCGGGCCCAGCGCTTCACCCTGTCACCGGGGTGACGGCCGGCGCTCAGCAGGGATGGATCAGGGTCCACTGCCCGCACAGGCACTGGAGGACGCCGGAGCAGCTCGCGCTGGCGCCGCAGAGATATCCCTCTTCGCGGCAGGCGCCGCCGGAGACGACCTCGTCGACGGGCGGGCATTCCTCCTCCGTGCCGAAGACCGCTGGTATGCACGAGCCGGCTCCGTCGCAATGCCCGGCGTCGCACCTGGGGCACTCCTGGCAGAAGGTGCCGCAAGGCTGCCCTTCGCAGGCGCCACCGCTCCCCGAGCTCGCGGCGTCCGAGCTGCTCGCCGACGCGACGCTGGTCGAGGCCGCAACGCTCGTCCCGGTCCCGACGGTGGTGCTGATCCCGCCGCTGGTTGCCGTCCCGACGCTGGTCGCGGCGACCGCGCTGGTCGAATCTGCGCCAGTCGCGGTCGCAGCGGAGGTCGAGACGTCGCTGGAGCTCGCGCCACCCCCGCCGTCGCCCGCCTGGTCGAACACCACGATGCCGCCGCAGCCCACGGGGATCGCGGCGATCACCAGCGCGAGCGCGCGAGGCGCCGCGCGGCGGATGATGTGACGGAAGCCCATGGCCCGAGCCTACGCCTCGCGACGCGCGGCGCGGCGCCCTCCTTCTACCCGTGCCGGGGGAGGACCTCGACCACTCCGGCGATCGGATCGACGCGGACCCGGTCCCCGGTCTCGACGCGCCTCATCGCGCCGGTCGCACCCAGCACCGCGGTGACGCCCAGCTCGCGGGCGATGATCGCGGGGTGGGAGAGGCCCCCGCCCTCCTCGGTGACGAGCGCCGCGACGCGCCCCAGGCCGACCGACCACTCGGGAGACGTGATGCGGCACACCACGACCTCGCCGTGGCGCACGCGCGCCAGCTCCTCCGGCTGCTCGACGACACGCGCCTTGCCGGTGACCACCCGGTCGCCGCTGCCGAGGCCGCGCAGCGCGCCCGACGGGTCCTCGGGGAGCGGCTGCTCGTTCTGCGTCATCCACCCCATGATCTTGAGGACCCGGTGGAGGCCGCTGGGAAACGCGCTGGGATCGGGCATCTCCCCCTCCTCGGGGCCGTAGGACGCGGGCCCGCGGTTGCGGTGCGCCCAGCTCTCCTCCCCGCGGCGGCGCGTCACGCGGGCGCGCAGGTCGGGGATCTCGCCACGCAGCGCGGGTCGATGCTCCTCCGGTGTGAGGTAGACCGCGTGCTCGGGGGCATCGAGGTGATCGCCGAGGCGACGACCGAGCTCGAGGACGAAGTGGCGGAGCAACCCGGCCGGTCGCGAGACCGTCTCCACGCCGTTCTCGTCGTGAGCTGCCGGTCACCAGATCGATCGCCTCCTGCTTGGTCCAGCCCAGAAGGTCCATGCCGAACAGGATCAGCTTGCCGAGGCCGATCATCCCGGCGCTGCCCAGCGCAGCGTGCTGCTCGAGGCCGCGCGCAGTCAGGAGGAGCACGCCCTCGATTCGCTCGAGGAGGCCGTCGTCGTCGAGGCTCGACGGGTCGGCCTCGAAGAGCGCGTCGATGTCCGCGCGCAGCGCGGGTCGCCACGCCGATTCCCACAGCGCGAGGGTCTCGAGGAAGGCCTCCTCGTCGAGCTGGCGGCGCGCCGCACGATCGGCCCGCCGCATCGACGGGAGGAGGCGAGACACCAGCCACAGCACCCACCGCGGCGGGGGCGCGCCGCCCTCGGGCCCGCCGGTGAGGAAGCGCAGGTACAGGTGTCCGCCGATGCGCGTCGCTGCGACCCCCTCGAGCGGCAGCCCCACCGCCGCGAAGGAGGCGCCCATCGCCTTCGGGTACACCTGGAACCAGGCCCAGCCGAGCGGGGAGAGGACCGCGTGGTGGTCGTCGCGCTTCCACGCACCCTTCGGCACCTCGATGGGGATCGGGACCGGCTGCGCGGGCAGCGCAGTGATCGGTCGCGATTGCAACGCGCGCGGCGCGGGCGAGCGGCGCCGCCTTCCCGCCGACGACGCTCGCCGGCCCCTGGTCGTCGAGCAGGTCGACGATCACCGCACGCTCGCGCGCGCCACCGTCGCTGGTCCAGATCGACATCATCGCGTTCCCCCCTTTCGCCAGCGCGCCGGCACACGCGGCGGCGCTGGATCGGTCATCCCCCTGGCTCCCAGGAGGCCGAGCGCGCGGCGTGCGTGCCTCCGGTACAGACGCTTCCAGTCGGTGTCGGCGCTGGAGTGTCCCACCAGGAACGCGCCGTTGAGCAGCGCCCCCAGGAAGTGCGCGATCTCGTAGCTCGAGCCCACGAGGTCCTCGCCGTCGGCCTTGGCCTCGTCCACCAGCGCCACGAAGAGCTGGCCCAAGGACCGCGGCTCCCGCTCCGCGCCGCTCGGGGTCCTCGAGAGGGCGAGGCGCGCAGCGCGACCCAGCTCGGGCAACGGGCGGTCGGCCGGGCGCGAGGCGAAGAAGCCGACCACGCGTCGCATGCGGTCCGGGCTCGAAGCCACCTCCTCGCCCGCCGACGCGAAGGCATGCTCGATCGCGGCGACGCCGCGGAGGCGCTTGCTGGCGATGCCCTCCTCGATGCGGAACATCCAGGTGAGCATCACCAGGTCGAGCGCGTGCTCCTTGGTCGGGAAGTAGTTGAAGA
>JBKJLX010000415.1:0-5504 GCA_046596645.1 Polyangiaceae bacterium | reverse complement strand
AGGAGGACGAACTCTCGTCGTCCGTCTCGTCGCCGGTGCAGCCGGCGGCCACGAGTCCCAGAGCGGCGGTCGCCGTCAGGACCCACCAGGAGGAAGAAGCTCTACGCGTCATGCCGCGGCTCTTTGCATGCGACAGGCCACCCTCTGTGCGCAATCATTTCAGCAGCTTGCAGAACCAGCCGCGCGCCTGGCTGTGCCAGGTTGTGATCGCGCTCCCTGACACGCCGGGTACGATGGGGCCGTGCCACGTCTCGCGGTGCTGGTGCTGGGGGCGGCCGCGGCGGTGGCTCCGGTCGGGGCAGACGCCCACCCGGGCGCCCGGGCGGAGGAGCGGTCGCTCACCAGCGCCGCCGATGGCGGCCTGGATCCGGAGGCCGCGCTCCGACGCGCCGCCGCCCGGCGCGAGCTCGGCGACCTCGACGGCGCGGCGGACGACGTAGCCCGCGCCGCCGCCACGGGCCTCGCGCCGCCGGCGCAGCTCGCGCACGAGCGCGCGCGCCTCGCCAGCGCGCGAGGCGACGCCACGGCGGCGGAGGGTTTCCATGACGACGCCCTCCGCGCGGCACGCCCCGACGGCGCGGCGGAGGCGACCGTCCTCTACGTCGAGACGCTCGCCCTGCGCGCCGCCCTGCGCACGGCGCGCGGGGCGACCGAGGACGCTCGATCCGACTGGGATGCCGCCTTCGCTACACGACCCACCGCCGACTTCGCCCTGGCGCGCGGCCGCCTCGACGAGCGCCACGGCGATCTCGCGCGCGCGGCCGACGGGTACCGGGAGGCGCTTCGCGCCGTCGACGCGGTGGCGCTCCGCCGCGCGCTGGCCGCGCTCGAGCTCCGCCGCGAGCGGTGGGACGCCGCGCTCGCCGTCGCGGAGGAGGCCCTCCGCGCGCCGTCGGCCCGCGTCGACTGGCTCCTGGTGCGCGCCGACGCTCAACAGGGCGCGGGCCGCGCCGAGCGCGCCGCCGCAGACCGCAAGGCTGCGCTGACCGAGGCCGACCGCGCCCTCGCGGCACGACCCAGCGATCTGCGACAGCTGGCCCGCGGGCGCGCGCTGCTCGCGCTCGGTCGCCGCGGCGAGGCGCTGCGCGAGGCCGAGGCCGTCCTCCGCCTCCGGCCGTCCCTCTCCGAGGCTCGTGACCTGCTCGATGCCGCGCGCGAGCCAGCGCGGCCACCCCACTTCCGCGAGGCGTCCAGATGAGATCGTCGAACCACCCGCGCCGTCACCGCGCGACGCGTGCGCTCGTCGCCGCCGCCCTGATCGCGCTGGGCCTCGGCCAGGCCGCTCCGGCAGCCGCGCAGGCGCTGGACCGTCACCCCTACCTGCAGCGGGCAGGCTCCGATCAGGTCACGATCGTGTGGACGACCGACGTCGCAACCGACTCGGTCGTGCGCTGGGGCGCCGCGCCCGACGTGCTCGACGAGACGACCACCGTCGCCGGATCTCGCACCCAGCACGAGGTGCGCCTCACCGGCCTCTCGCCGTCCACCACCTACTTCTACTCGGTGGGTACGACGGCCAGCACGCTCTCCGGCGGCGACGAGGCGCACCAGCTGACCACCGCGCCGCCCCGTGCCGACCCTGCGAAGTTCCGCGCGTGGGTGGTGGGCGACTCCGGCACCGGGGCCTTCGATCAGATCGCGGTGCGCGACGCGATGCTCGCCCACGTCGGCCGGTGGGACCTGCCGCACCACACCATCCACGTGGGCGACATGGCGTACGGGTCGGGGACCACCGACGAGTTCTCGGAGAACTTCTTCTTCCCTTACCGCGACATCCTTCGGCGAGTGCCGACGTTCCCCGCGATCGGCAACCACGAGGGGGCCAGCTCCGACTCGGCGTCACAGACCGGCCCCTACTACACCGCGTACGTCACGCCGACCTCGGGCGAGCTGGGCGGCGTGCCCTCCGGCACCGAGGCCTGGTACGCGTACGACTGGGCCAACGTGCACTTCATCGTCCTCGACTCGCACGAGTCGAGCCGCGAACCGGACGGGCCCATGCTGAGCTGGGCGCGCGAGGACGCGATGGCGACCGACCAGGACTGGGTGGTCGCGTTCTTCCATCACCCGCCCTACACCAAGGGGACCCACGACTCCGACGACGAGGGGCAGCTCATCGACATGCGCGAGAACGCGCTGCCCATCCTGGAGGCGGCCGGCGTCGACCTGGTGCTGGCCGGGCACTCGCACATCTACGAGCGGTCGTTCCTGATCGACGGCGCGTACGACACGCCCACCACCGCCGCCGGTCACATCGTGGACGCCGGCGACGGCAGGGTGCTCGGCACCGGCCCCTACCTCAAGTCGCCGGGGCTGCCCGCGAACGAGGGGGCCGTGTACGTGGTGGCCGGTCATGGCGGCGCGGGCGTCGGCGGCGACGCCGACCACCCGGTGATGGCGTTCAGCGAGGTCGAGAACGGCTCCTGCCTGCTCGACGTGCAGGGCAACCGCCTCGCCATGCTCAACGTCCGCGCCGACGGTCAGGTGACCGATCGCTTCACCGTGGTGAAGGGCCTCGGCATCGTCGTGGGCGCGCCCGACGGCGGTGAGACGCTGTCGCCCGGCGTCGCGACCGACATCCGCTGGGTCACCGTGGGCGGGGATGTCGCCGAGGTCGACCTCGATCTGTCCACCGACGGCGGCGCCAGCTGGACGTCGATCGCCCAGGGCATCGCCAACACCGGCACCCACGCGTGGACGGTGCCCGGGTCGGCCACCGACCGCGGCCTGGTGCGGGTGCGCAGCAGCGACGACGAGGGCATCGAGGACGAGAGCAACGCGAGCTTCCTCATCGCCGCGGCGCCGGTCGAGGTCATCCCCTGGGGCGCGACCTGGAAGTACCGCGACGAGGGCGTCGATCTCGACGACACCTTCGCCGAGCCTGCCACCGATGACGTGGCCTGGCCCGAGGGCCCGGCCGAGCTCGGCTACGGCGGCGAGGGCGACGAGGCGACCGAGCTGCTCGACGCCGATCCCAACATCCCGACCGTCTATTTCCGCCGGCATGTCGCGATCGACGAGCCGCTCATCTCGGCGTCGCTCGAGGTGACCTTCGACGACGGTGTCGCGGTGTGGATCAACGGGACGCGCGTCTTCGGGCGGAACGTCGCCGACCGGGCGGACTACGCCGACTTCGCGACGGCCGCGTCGGAGCCCGACGAGGAGATGGCCGCAGGCGCCATCCCCACAGGCGCCTTCGTGGTCGGTGACAACGTGGTCGCCGCGGTGGTGAAGCAGCGTGACGGGGGGTCGAGCGACGTGTCGTTCGATCTCCGCCTGGAGGTGGTCCTCGATCCACCCGACCCACCGACCACCGCGTCGAGCAGCGGCGCCGGAGGGGGCTCGTCGTCGACGTCGTCTCCCAGCGGCTCCGGCAGCGGCGGAAGCGGCGCCGCGGGCCCTTCAGGACCGGGCGCGAGCAACGGCGCCGCCACGGGTGGTGGGGCGCCCTTCACCGTGGGTGCGAGCGGCGCCGACGCCGACGGGGCCGAGGACGACAGCTGCGGCTGCCGGGTCGCCGGCCATACAGAGGCGCCGCGCGCGCTCCCCTCCGCGGCCGCGCTGGCGCTGCTGCTGGGGCTCGCCCGGGCGCGCCGCGGACGCGCGCGCCGCGCCACCGCCTGGTTTGCCGGCCCCCGGCGACCATGATAATTCTCGCGATCGCAAGCGTTTCTGGCGCTCGGCTCACTACTCTGTCCGGGTGACGGGCAAGGTCGGGCGACAGCGACGAACAGCGCAGCCCCAGTCGGTGCTGCGACCTTCAACCGAGGCCGCGGCTCTTCGGGGGGCAGGTGAGACGGGGCGCGTGGCCTTGCGAGCGCGCCGAGATGTGCCGCAGTTGAGAGACGGCAGATGAGCAACCGACTTTACGTGGGCAACCTCGCGTTCCACACGACCGAGGACACGATCCGCAGCGCCTTTGCACAGTACGGCGAGGTGTCCGAGGCGAGCCTCGTGCTCGATCGGATGACCGGGCGCTCCCGCGGCTTCGCGTTCGTCACCATGGCGTCCCCGGAGGACGCGAAGAAGGCGATCGAGCAGATGAACGGTCAGCTGCTCGACGGGCGCGCACTGCGCGTCAACGAGGCCGAGGAGCGCAGCGCACGCCCTGGCGGCGGTGGTGGTGGTGGTGGCTTCCGCGGCGGCGGCGGCTCTGCCGGTGGTGGTGGCGGCTACGGCGGCGGCGGCGGCGGCGGGGGCGGGGGCGGCTACGGCGGCCGCGGGGGCGGGGGCGGGGGTCGCGGCGGCGGTGGTGGCCGCAGCGACAAGTGGTGACCTCCTCGCCGTGCTGATCTCTCACCCCGCGCGATGAGGAAGGGCCCCGTGGCGCACAGCGCCGCGGGGCCCTCGTCATCTCGGGCGCCGCTCGCGCCCGACGTGGCTCACGGAATCTTCTTCTGGAGCTCGCAGGCGAAGGCATCGCCGCGGGTGCAGGCCTGCTGCGCGTTCATCTTCGCCGGGGGGTTCATGCCCTTGGCGGCGTCGAAGAGCGCGGCGGTGGTGCAGTCGTACGCGCTGCCCTGGCGGCAACGGTCGGCCGCCTGGTTCTGGGCATTGATGTCGAGGAAGTTCCCCGGCGTGTTGAAGAGCACCTTCTGCGCGGCGCAGCCGACCGGGTCGCGCAGCGTGCAAGCCTGCTGGAAGTGGCGCTTCGCGGCGTCGGGCTGCTTGCCGAACTCGAGGCGGGCGAGCCCGGTGCAGGAGGCGGCGTTCTGCATGATGCAGCCGCGCATGAAGGACATGCTGGCCAGGATCTCGTTCTTCATCGGACCCGAGGCGAGGGCCTGGCCCGCCGACGCGCACGACGTGGCCACGCCGCCGTCGCAGGCGCGCCGGTGCAGCATGCCGGCGCGGAACGGGTCCTTCGCCACGCCCTTGCCGGACTCGGTCATCGACGCGAGCGACGCGCAGGCCTGGATGTCGCCGCCGTCGCAGCCCTGACGGAAGAGGCCGGCCGCCTTGGTCTCGTCCTTCCCTGCCGTCGCGCGCGCCAGCTCGCGGCAGCCGACGGCGTCGCCCGCGTCGCACGCCTTCTGGAGGAGCGGCATCGCCGCCGCCTCGTCCTTGGCGCCGCCGAGGCCGTTCGCCTTGATGGCGCCGAGGTTGGCGCAGCTGCGGGTGTGGCCGCCGTCGCAGCCCTTCTTCAGGGGGTCGCCCGCGCCCGCATAGTCGTTCTTCTTGGCGTGCAGCTCGCCGAGCATGCCGCAGCTCGCCGCGTTGCCCTTGTCGCACTGGGTCTTGCACTCGTCTTCGTCGCCCGGCTTGCACTCGTAGGCCGCGGCCGTCGCCTTGGCGGTGCACTTGCCCTCGGTGAAGACCATGCCCTTGGGGCACTCGCTCTTCTCCGAAATGGCGATGGGCTCCTTGGCCTTGGCGGCGGGGGGCGCTGCGGCCGCCGCACCCTTGCCGATGGGCGCAAGCACGAGCCGGATCGGGGCGCCGCACTGCGCCGGGGCGCTGGTCGAGTCCGGCGTGGCCTTCTGGCAGTCGGCGATGTCACCGTC
>JBKJLX010000268.1:0-4701 GCA_046596645.1 Polyangiaceae bacterium | reverse complement strand
GAGGGCCGCTGCGGCGAGGAGGAGCCATCGAGCGCGCATGAATGATCTCCTCTCAGAACTTCCCGTCGAGGGTGACGCCGCCCGGGTGGACCCGCACCGCGGCGCTCGCGGCGTCACCGTCGCCCGGCGCCAGGAGAAAGACGGTGACCCCGCCCGCGGCCAGCACGCCGCCCACGATGAAGAACGCGGTTCCGACGTTGGCGAGCCCGCGGGCGTCGTTCCGCTCCCGCGCGCCGGCGGGGGTGCAGGTGTTGGAGGCGTCACAGCCGGAGGCGCCGTCGTAGGAGCCCTTGGCGACGAGGCCGAGCACCACGCCCAGGCCGACGCAGCCCACCCCCACGCCCGCGGTGACCAGCCCGGCGGTGGCCCAGGGGAACACGCTGCCGCGCTCGGCCGCCTCGTCAGGCAGCGTCGTCGGCGACCTGCTCGCGACCGGCGTCGCCGCCGCCCGCCCGAAGGGCACCGTGGCGTCGACGGTCTCACCGTCGGTCGCCTCGACGCGCGTCGACCACGCCGTCTCTCCGGGGGCGGTGGCGGCCACCTCGTGCGCGCCCCTGTCCAGCGGTTCGGCCACGCCCCACGCGGCGCGGGGCCAGGGCTGTCCGTCCACCGTGACCGTGAGCTCGATCGCCTTCGCTGCCGCCTCGCTCACGTCGACGCGGAGCCGCGGCAGGCGCGGCTCCAGCGACGCGGCGCGCGCCTTGGCCTCCACCGCGCGATCCTCGCCGCGAGCCTCGGCCTTGCTGGCGATCTCGAGGAAGGTGCGGTGCGCCGTCGCCAGCTTGCCCTCCTTCTCCCGACACTCCGCCAGCGCGAAGCCTGCGCCGAGGAGGGTGCCGTCGAGGCGATACGCATCGTCGAGGAGGGGGCAGCCGGCCGCGAAGTCGCCGCGGTCGTAGGCGGCGCGCCCGCGGCTGGCGAGATCGCGCGCCCGGCTGGCGTCGGTGCCCTGCGCGGCGGCGAGGCCGGGCGCGCACACCATGACCAGGAGCGCGGACGCGATCAGCGGGCGCAGGGCGAAGGAGCGGGCGATCTTCATCAGTCGATCCCTCCGAAGCCCGTCGGCTTGGGGCGCGTCGGTCGCGTCGATGATCCGGGGGCGCCGCTGGCGCGAGGGGGGAGCCCGCTCGCGAGCAGCTTGCCCGGGCCGCTGGCCGACGGCGCTGGCGTCGTGGTCGGCGCGGCGCTCACCGCGCCGCTCACCGGCGCCGCGTCCGCTGCGGGGGGAGAGATCGGATCGACGGGGGCCGCCACGGGAACCGGCGCCTCGGGCGCTGGTGCCTCCGGGACGGGCGGCGGCGGGACCGGTGCCGCCGGCGCTGCCGCGGTCGCCGTCGCCGTCGATGACGAGCCCGCGCGCCACAGCAGGATCCCCACGGTCGTGCTCAGCATCACCGCCGCGATGGCGCCCCCGATGAGCAGCGCGTTCCCGTTGGATCGCCGGCCGCCGACCGTCGTGGAGAGCGTCGCCACGGTGGGCTGCGACGGAGAACCGGTCGGATAGGGAGCCACCACCATCGGCGGTGAAGCAGCGGGCGAAAGAAGAGCCTGCGAAAGGCCGCCGGGCGACGACGGCGTCGCCGAAGGGAGCGACGGCAGTGGAGCGCGCATGTCGGCGAACGACGGCTGGGCAGCGCGCGGCTCGGCGCCGGCGGGGGACAGCGCCCCGCGCAGCGCGACCGCGAGCTCCGCGGCGGACGCGTAGCGACCCTCCGGCCGCTTGGAGAGGCAGCGCATGATCACCGCCTCCACCGCGGGCGGCAGGTCCGGCCGCAGCGTGGTGGGCGGCGCGGGATCGTCGCTGGTCACCACCAGCGCCAGGGCGGTCGCGCTCTCCGCCTGGAAGGGGCGGCGACCGGTCACCAGCTCGTAGAGGACGACGCCGAGCGCCCACAGGTCACTGCGCGGCTCGGCGAAGCGCGCGCCGCGCATCTGCTCCGGCGACATGTAGAGCGGCGAGCCGAACGAGGCGTTGGTCCCGGTCAGCGAGGGATCGGTCTCCACCATCTGCAGGGTCTTCGCGATGCCGAAGTCGAGCACCTTGATCGAGTCCCCGCCGCCCGGCTTGAGGGCCAGGAACAGGTTCCCTGGCTTGAGGTCGCGGTGAACGATCCCGAGCGCGTGCGCCTCCCCCAGGGGCTCGCAGGCGTCCGCGATCCACTTCACGGCCTGGGCGATGGGAACGGCGCCCATCCTCTTCAGCAGCTGGGAGAGGTCGGCGCCCTCCAGCATCTCCATCTCGATGTAGGGAAACCCCTCCGGCGACACCGCGACGTCGTGCACCTTCACCGCGTGGTCGCTGCGCAGCTTGGCGGCGGCGCGGGCCTCGCGGAAGAAGCGCTCGCGCGCCTGGGGCAGCTCGAGCCCCCTGGGGAGCATCAGCTTGATGGCGCGCGGCTCGTCGAGCCCCAGATGGCGGACCGCAAGCACCGTGCCCATGCCGCCGGTGCCGAGCACGCGCTCGACCCGGTACTTGCCGGCGATGAACTCACCGGGCTGCGGCAGCTGGAGCTCGGACATGCCCTCGGCCCAGTCTATCGGGGGCCACGACCGCGGGTCTATCCAACGGCCTCCCCGCGGTGCGACGCTCGTCTGCTCGGAGGTTCCCTGATGCCCCGTCGCTCGTGTAGCGCCCCGCGCCTGTCCCATCTGATCCTGTGGCTGCTCGCCGTGACGGTGGCGGCGTGCGCCACCGAGCGCGGCGCCATCTCGCGGGTGCAGCCCAACGCGCTGGCCAAGGCGTTCTTCGTGGCCGACATCCGGGACACCGGGGACGATCCCGAGTTCTACCTGCGCACCACGGTGATCGACGTGGCCGCCGGGGCCGGGGCCGACGGCCTCTTCACCAGCTCCGACGCGCAGCCCACCACGCGCATCCGCTTCGAGATCACCGAGAAGCTGCTGGTGGCGCGCCTCACCTACGAGCTCGTCGACCACACCGACGGCAAGGGCCTCCGCCGCACGCCCGACGGTCAGGTGGTGGCAGCATTCACCATCGACTCGCACTTCGACATCCGCCGCGAGTACAACGAGACGACCGGGGAGGAGAGCAACGTCGTCGTCGAAAACGACAGCGATCGCGCCTGGTACGAGCGCGATTTCATGCGGGTCGACTGGTCGCGGAACCTGATCACCGACGCCTACGACCTCGACACGCTCTCCCAGCTCGGCATCTATTACGCCGTCACCTGGGACCCGGTCGCGTACACCGTCGACGACCCCGCCCACCCCGACGCTCCGGTCTTCGACGTCGAGCGCGGCTACTTCGACATCACCCACAAGGCGTTCGCCGCGCCCGAGGTGATCGAGGACCCGGAGTGGGGCGACTTCCCCGCGTGCTGGCTCATCGGCTACTGGCCCACCGTCAGCTGCAACCCCAGCGAGATCACGCTGCGCCAGTCGTTCCTGCGCGTGACCGACACCGACTACGAGCCGCTCGCCATCGACGGGACGATGATGGACGCCTTTGGCTACTTCACCTGGGACCGCCACGGCTACGACCGCCGCTACGGCGTGGTCGACGACCTGTGGCGCCGCTACGCGACGAAGTGGAACCTGTGGGAGCGGTCGCACGTGGAGGAGGCGGTCCTCTGCGCGACCGAGGAGTCACGAGCCCTCGGCCTCGACGCTCACCGCGACGAGAACGCCGACGGGACCGAGGACGAGTGCGCCGCCGTCGGCCGCGGCTCGCGCTGCGACGACGTGGTCGGCGAGTGCACCATCCCGCTCCGCGATCGCACGGCGCGCACCATCGCCTGGCACGTCAACGTCGAGTCGCCGCCCGACCTCTTCGAGGGGTCGGGACGCGCCCTCGCCGCGTGGAACCGCGCCACGCGCGTCGCCGTCCAGGGCGGGCGCTACGCCGAGTGCAAGCGCACGCTGGAGGCCGGGTGCGAGGCCCAGGTGGGCTGGCCGGTGCCCTTCACCGGCGACTTCGAGCCCGCGTACGGCGAGGGTCCAGGCGCGCTGCCCGACCTCTTCGTCCTCTGCCACAACCCGGTCGAGCCCGGCGATCACGCGGCCTGCGGGGAGGAGGGGACCACCGTCCGCCTGGGGGACCTTCGCTACAACATGGTGAACGTCATCGTCGACGTCGAGGGCATGGCGCCCTGGGGCATCATGATGGACGCCGAGGATCCGCGCACCGGCGAGAAGATCTCGGGGAGCGTCAACGAGTGGGGCCACGTCCTCGATCGCGCCGCCTCGAACCTGGTCGACATCCTCGCGCTGCTCAACGGGCAGGTCTCGGCGGAGGAGCTGCTAAAGGGCGAGAACGTCGCGGAATGGGTGCAGCAGAACGTGGCCGGTGGTCCGGCCGAGCGCGGCGGCGCGCTCTCGGTGGAGGAGCTGACGCGCCGCAAGGCCGCCTACGACCCCGAGGTGATGGCGCCCTACTTCGCCAACATGGCGAAGCCGCGCGAGGGGCTGCCGCCCAACGGGCGGCGCGCGGCGCGCCTGGACGCGCTGGTCGACTCGGGCCGGCTGGGCCCGGGCAACGGCGAGCTGGCAGCCCGCCTCCGCACGCTGCAGGGCACCGCGCTCGAATCGGCGCTCGCCTCGCCGGAGATGCGGCAGGCGGTGGGCTTCGATCCCACCGCGCCGCCCTCGGCCGCCGAGGTGAAGCGTGCATCGCCCTTCGGGAGGATGAACCCCGTCCATCGTCGCGCCGAGGATCGCGACCGACGCCTGGGCCAGTCGAAT
>JBKJLX010000234.1:0-11211 GCA_046596645.1 Polyangiaceae bacterium | reverse complement strand
TCGTCGTCGGCCAGCTCGTAGCGGGAGAGGCCGTCGCCGATGACGACCACCACGACCACCTGATCTGCCTCTCCTGCGGCACCATCACCGAGTTCGAGGAGCCGCGCATCGAGAAGCTCCAGGACGGGGTGGCGGAGCGCTACGGCTTCCGCGTCGAGTCGCACCGCCACGAGCTCTACGGCGTGTGCGCCGCCTGCCAGAAGCGCGAAGCGCGCGCACGCGGCTGAGCCGACCCGGCCGTCGACGGCCGGCTTCAGCAGTAGCCGTGTCGCAGGCCGTCCTGCAGACAATAGAGCAGCAACGCCACGCCAGCCATCCACGCGGGGACGACGCGCGCGATGCGCGCGCCCGACATCGGATCGGTGAACCGCTTCGCCCCGATGCGCTCCGCCGCATCGCGGTGGGTCGCGCGGAGGAGGACGTCGAAGGCGACGATGAACACCGCGCCCAGCGTCATCCCGAGGCGTGAGACCGGAGGGGCCTGGGTGCAGAGCGAGACCTCCAGCGTGCTGCCGATGACGGCGCCGAACAGGAAGGCGCCCACGATGACCGCGAGACCGGCGAAGCGCAGGTTCGACTCTTCGTGGAGCCGCGCCATCAGTCGTCGGCCCGCTGCGCGACGTAGCTCAGCTTCACGCTGCTGCTCCACGCGCCGAGCAGCGAGGGCGTGCCGCTGGGGCTCATGGTGCCGACCTGGGCGGTGTTGTCGATGACCACCACGTACTGCCCGAGCGGCAGCTTCAGCTCGCGCGTGGTGAACCCCGGACCGACGGGGAAGCTCGTGAGGACGAGGCCGGGGGGGCCGGCGTCGCGGCCCGTCTGGTAGGCCTCGCGCCATGCGTCACCATACCCTCGCTGCAGCACCAGCACGTCGAGCCCGTTCGGCCCGTCGACCGAGAGCTTCAGCACCAGCTTCTGGTCGCTCTCCGGCAGGGTGAAGGGGCCGAGGTAGTCGCGCTGCCCGGCGAAGATCTCCACCGTCTCGTTGGAGAAGGTGAACGCGTCGTCCTCGCTGGTGTCGTAGGGCCGCCTGGGACGCTGCGGCGGCAGGACGATGCCGAGGCCGAACTCGTTGCCGCTGTCCTCGTTGTGGACGACGGTGAAGCCGCGCGTCAGCTCGCTGGTGACGATCTGGTTGCCGATCTGGTTGGCGACCTGGCCGATGGGACCGATGCTGGTCGCCGCCGACGCGATCGGATTCTCCACGTAACCCAGCTGGAATGCGGGTCCGGCGACCACCCGGTTGAGGCGGGCCCACACGTAGACGTCATCGCCGGAGAGCTGGAAGTCGGGGCGGTACTCCACGCTGACCGTCGACGAGAAGCCGACGCGTCGCGCCGGCGCGACGTACGCGTAGCCGGTGCCTTCGAAGTCGACGGTGACGGTGCGGTTGGCGTCGTCGACCCGGTGGTTGCAGTTCTTGGGGAAGAAACGCCCGGTGGCGGCCGCGGAGTCGCCGAGGCGCAGGGCCACGCCGCCGTGCTCCAGCATCTCCGGGCACATGCGCTGCGCGCCCCAGCCGGAGAAGAGCCACCAGCGCAGGCTGTCGCTGGCGTTGACCACGCTGTTCACGCAGGGGCAGCCCGCGGCGCAGGTCGCCAGCACCAGCAGCAGGAGCACCAGGGCAGCGGGCGCCGTGCGGGCGCTCGTGCGGCGGGCGCGAGCTCGACGGCATGTCGGGGCGGTCACTGGCGCACCATACACGCGCGGGCCGCCCCGCGACCCCCCGCGACCCCGCAACCCCGCGCTGGCCGGGGCGTTCACCGCGTCAGGCGCCAGGTCACCCCGGGCGTGATCTCGAGGTGCAGGTGGTTCTGGTGCGCGCGGTCGTAGTGCGGCGTCAGCATCACGGTGAAGAGGCGCGCGTCGTCGGCCTCGCAGGCGAGCGCGCGCAGCTCCTTCGCTTCCTCGGTCGCGGGGCTGGGCGGCGGCGCGCCGGGCCCGCACGGCGGGGCGCCGATCCTCGGGTCCCAGTCGCGGTCGACGTCGAGATCGGGCCGCGGCTTGCCCGTGGCCGGGTCTGGCTCTCGCACCAGGCGCTTCACGTCGATGGCGAGCCCCCCCGGGTGGCGCGTCGCGGGCTTGCCGGCTGGCCACGACTTCGGCGGCGGCCGCCACGCGCTGAAGAGCAGCACCTCGGTCACGCCCCGGCCACGGAGCCGCGGACCCCAGTCGTGGAGCGACAGGACGACCCGGCAGTCGACGACGTCCCAGGGCGCGTGGACGCGGTCGGCTGCGGGCAGCTCGGTGCGCCACACGACCCCGGCGACGTCGGCGGTCAGGCGGACCGGCGCCTCGACGCCGCGCGCCTCGGCGACGACGGAGAACGAGACGCCACGGGCCTTCAGCTCGGCGCGGCACGCGGCCGCGTCGAGCGCGCCGTAGCGCGCCGATGGTGCTGCGGCCCAGGTCTGGTCGAA
The DNA here is from genome assembly GCA_046596645.1 of Polyangiaceae bacterium. Classification (GTDB taxonomy): domain Bacteria; phylum Myxococcota_A; class Polyangia; order Polyangiales; family Polyangiaceae; genus JBKJLX01. The sequence continues at coordinate 8,791 of JBKJLX010000234.1, read as the reverse complement.
GACGACTCGCGGCTTCCGCGGCGGGCCTCCGCGCGGATTCGCCAGGTGGCCCTTGCGCGGCGGGCGCGCCGGCGGTCGTCGCGCCGCCGGAGGCGCCACGGTCGCCTTGCCGGAGGCCGGCCGTGCGCTGCCGGACGGAGGCGGGGCCGGCTTCTTCGCCGGGGACGGGGCGGCCGCGCCAGAGGGGCGCGGCGGTGCCGGCGGCGCCGCGGGAGCCGCCGCCGGGGCCAGGAGCGTGGCCAGGACGAACAGCAGCGCGGCGACGCGGGGCACGTCCCGAGTTGACCACGCGGTGTTCCGCCCGAACAATTCAGCCACGAACCTCTTCACGCCGGTATGACGAGCGTCAACGCCCGCGCACGCAAGATCCTCTTCGCCGTGGTCAGCGAGTACATCACCACCGGGCAACCGGTCGGGAGCCGCACCCTCGCGCGCCGCTACGGCCTCGAGCTGTCGGCGGCGACCATCCGCAACGTCCTCGCCGACCTGGACGAGGGCGGCTACCTGGAGCAGCCGCACACCTCGGCCGGGCGCGTACCCACCGAGCGCGCGTTCCGCCTGTTCATCGACACCCTGCTGCGCACGACCGCGGTGAGCCCCGAGCTCCAGGCCTCGATCGATCTCCGCATGAAGGCCATCTACGCCGAGAGCGCGGACCCGCTGCGCGAGAGCGGGCGCCTCCTCTCCGAGCTGTCTGGCAGCGCGGCCATCGTCTCCGCGCGCCGCAGCCCTGGGCGATCGCTCTCCACGATGCGCTTCATCTCGACCAAGCCGCGCCAGGTGCTCGCGGTGCTGGTGTTCGCGGATGGCACGGTCGAGAACCGCTTCGTCGAGCTGGAGGCGGCGGTCCCCGCGGCGGAGCTGGAGAAGATCCACAACGTGCTCTCCGACGTGGTCGAGGGGCGCAGCCTCCCGGAGGTGAGGGACCTCCTCGCGCGCCGGCTCGACGACGAGCGCAGCATGGTCGACCTGCTCCGTCGCAAGGCGTTCGAGCTCGGTCAGCGGGCAATCGAGGGCGTGCCGGACAAGAGCGAGGTCGTGATCGAGGGGCACACGCGGCTCCTCGACCTCCCCGAGTACGGCGACGTGACGCGGCTCCGCGCGCTGCTCCGCGCGCTGGAGGAGCGTCAGGACCTGGTGGGCCTGCTCGATCGCACGCTGGAGGCAGGCGCGGCGATGGTGTTTGTCGGCACCGAGAAGGGCGACAGCGCCGACCCGCAGCTCTCCCTCGTCCTCGCTCCGTTCTCGGAGCACGGGCGCGCGGCGGGCGCGGTCGGCGTGCTCGGCCCGACCCGCATGGACTACGCCCGGGTGATGCCCCTGGTGGACGCGACCGCGGCCGCGATGAGCGGCGCCATCAGCCGCAAGCGCTGAGAGAAGCCTGAGAGAAGCCTGAGAGAAGCCTGAGCCGCCCGCCCCCGAGGCGGCACTGCCCGGCGGGGCCCCATCGGCCTTGCTGGAGGAGCTCTCATGACCAGTCGTCGACTTGCCTACCTTGGTTCTCTCGTGCTCGGCGGCGCCTGCGTGGCCGCCTGCGGTGACGACAACGCGACGACCAGCGGGGGCGGCGGCGGCGCGGGCGGTGGCTCGACCACCCAGGGGTCGACCTCGGCGTCGACCGCGACGGTGACCACCGCCCCCTCCTCGACCTCCGGCGGCGGCGAAGGCCAGGGCGGCGAGCCGGCGGGACCTGGCTCGGGCGGTCAGGACGGTGCGACGCGGATTGGCGGTGCGACGGGGACCGGCGGCGCGACGGGGACCGGCGGCGCGACAGGGACCGGCGGCGCGACAGGAACCGGCGGCGCGTCCGGGACCGGCAGCGCCTCGGCCAGCAGCAGCAGCTCTGGAACCGGGGGCGCGGGCGGGGGCGGGCCGGTGGTCTGTCTCGGCTCGGCGCCCGACACCTGCGACGGCGCATGCACGAGCCTGGAGAGCGACCCCGGCAACTGCGGCGTCTGCGGCATGGTCTGCGCCGATCCCGCTCCCTTCTGTGATCTCGGGCAGTGCGCCGCGGCCTGCTCCGGGGCCCTCACCCCGTGCAGCGGCGCGTGCGTCGACACCGACACCGACGCGCTCCACTGCAGCGACTGCACGACCGTGTGCGGAAGCGGCCAGGTGTGCGCGAACTCCGCCTGCGTCTGCGACGCCGGAACCGCCGACTGCGGCACCGAGTGCGCGATCCTCGGATCGGATCCCGATCACTGCGGCGGCTGCGACATGGCGTGCGACGCGGGGATGGTCTGCAGCCTCGGCAACTGCGCCGCGACCTGCGCGGACGCGCTCGACGCCTGCGACGGCGCGTGCGTCAACTTCCAGGTCGACGAGGCGAACTGCGGCGGCTGCGGCGAAGTCTGCTCCGGCGGCACAGAGTGCGTCGAGGGCAACTGCGGATGCCCGCCGGGGCTCACCGACTGCGGCGGCCAGTGCGTCGACCTCCAGATCGAGTTCACCAACTGCGGCGAGTGCGGCTTCGGCTGCAACGGCAACGAGGTGTGCTCCGGCGGGGCCTGCAGCGACGTGGGCTGCCCGGCGCAGCAGGCGAACTGCGGCGGCTCCTGCGTCCGCCTCTCGCGCGACGAGGAGAACTGCGGAGAGTGCGGCAACCAGTGCGCCGGGACCGAGGTGTGCCAGAGCGGCGAGTGCGGTTGCCGCGACGGCGAGGAGTCGTGCAGCGGCATCTGCACCGACACCTCGAGCGACCCGCAGAACTGCCTGGTCTGTGGCACCGTGTGCGCGGCCGACGAGCCGATCTGCTTCACCGGCGCCTGCGTCGCCGCGTGCCCGGACGGGCTCCTCCAGTGCGGCGCCGACTGCGTGGTGCCGTTCACCGATCCCGACAACTGCAGCGCCTGCGGCGACACCTGCGCCGGCGGGGAGGAGTGCGGCGCGACGGGATGCGAGTGCCCGCTGCTGACGCCGGACCAGTGCAACGGCTTCTGCACCGACGTGCTGGCGGATCCGACGAACTGCGGCATGTGTGACCAGGTTTGCGGCGCCGGAGAGGAGTGCAACATCGGTGTCTGCCAGTGCACCGCCGGCCTCGACCCCTGCGGTGGCGCCTGCGTCGATCTCATGACGGACGAGGCGCACTGCAACGGGTGCGACATGCCGTGCGCGTCCGGCCAGGAGTGCGTCGACGGCGTCTGCGGCTGATCGAGCCTGAACTCAGGGGGGCGATCGATCGCGATCGCCCCCCCCCGCGAGCTGGTTCACCAGCTCGCGGAGGTCGTCGGGCGGGCCGTCCTCGAAGAGGACCTCGTCCTCCGTGATCGGGTGGACGAACCCCAGCTCCCGCGCGTGGAGCATCGTCCTCTGCGCGGTGATCTGCGGCCCGCGGTGGTCGCGGCGGTAGACCGGCTCGCCGAGGATCATGTGCCCCGCCTCCGAGAGGTGGATGCGGATCTGGTGAGTGCGGCCGGTCTGCAGCCGGCAGGCCACCAGCGTCGCCCCGGGCAGGTAGCGCAGCGGCCGCACGTGCGTGATCGCGAGCTGCCCCTCGCGCTGCCGCACCCGGGCGCTGCCGCGCAGCCCGTCCCCGCGGTCACCGAGGATGTACGAGCGGATGGTGCGCTCGGACTCGAAGTAGCCGTGGACCAGCGCGATGTACTCGCGGCGGACGCTGTGCTCGCGGAACTGCTGCGCCAGGTGCTTCTTCGCGTCCATCGTCCGCGTGAAGACGATGAGCCCGGTGGTGTCCTTGTCGAGGCGATGCACCACGCCCAGCGGGGCGCGGCCACGGAACTTGGTCTTCTTCGCGATCACCTCGCGGACCATGGCGTCGAGCGTCTTGAGCTCGTCCCCCGGCGCCTCGTCCCCGAAGGGCACCGTCGACATGCCGGCCGGCTTGCGGACGACGACCACCGCGCCGTCCAGGTGGACGACGCAGGTGGACCCCAGCTCGGCGATCTCGCGGGTGCGCGGGCGCGGGGCGGCGGGGTCGACGGCGAGCACCTCGCCGGTCCGCGCCGGCGACGTGGGGTCGAGGGCGAGCTCGCCGTCCAGCGTGACCTTGCCGCTCCGCACCGCGGCGCGCGCGGTGTTCCAGGAGACCCCGGCCAGCTCGCGCAGCACCGAGTCCAGCGGCTTGCCGCCGAGCCCCTGCGCGACCGTCCAGGTTCCCTTCGTGAGGCTCCCGGTGGCGGCAGGGCCGGGAGGACCGGCCACCTGGGCCGGCTCGTCGCGGTTCTTGCGGCCGCGGGGCGCGCGTGAAGGACGAGTCACGACAGACCTCGCGTCGCGTTGTTGACAGGCCCGACGCCCGGACCGGATGATGCGGCGGCGTCAAGGACCGCGGGCGCCCGATGTCGTCGATCGGAACCCGCAGCGCCTTCGCGGGACACCCGCACCCGGGTCGGGCATGAGGAGATTTTGAGCGTGGCAACCACCGTTCTGGCCGTCGACGATAGCGCGACCATGCGCAAGGTGCTGGAGATCACCTTCGCGGGTTCGGACTACCACGTGGTCTCGGCCTCCAGCGGGACCGAGGCGGTCGCGGCCGTCTCGCAGCACCGCCCGGCGATCGTCCTCCTCGACGCGACCCTCGACCCCGACGGCTACGAGATCTGCAAGCAGATCAAGGCCGCATCCCCGGGGACTCCGGTCGTCATCCTCTCCTCCAAGCAGAACCCGTTCAACGCGGCGTCCGGCTCGGCGGCAGGTGCCGACGATCACATCGACAAGCCGTACGACACGCAGCAAGTGCTGGACAAGGTCGGCAAGATCATCGCTGGAGGCGGCGCCCGTCCGGCCGCCGGCGCCGCTGCTCCCGCCGCCACCGCTCCGGCGGCGCGCCAGGCCGCCGCCGCTCCCGCCGCAGCGGCTCCGGCCGCCGCCGCCGCCCGTGGCAAGACGCTGCTCTACAACGCGGAGCAGGTGCCCCCCGCGGTCCAGGCCGCGCGGGGCGTCGCCGCCGCGCCGGCCCCCGCCCCCGCGCCGGCTCCCGCCGCCGCGCGCCCTGCGGCCGCCGCTGCCGCCGGCCCGGCCATCGCGGCCGCGGTCAACGGGCAGATCCAGCAGAGGCTGGGCGACATGAACCTGTCGCCGCAGCAGGTCGACGCCATCGCCGCGCTCTCGCGCGAGATCGTCGAGCGCGTGGTGTGGGAGGTCGTCCCGGTCCTGGCCGAGACGATCATCAGGGAAGAGATCGCGCGGCTGACCAAGTAGCTGGCCAGGTAGCGGCCGCCCGTCGAGTCCAGGCGCCGTCAGCGGCGCCGCTCTCATCACGTCCGTTCCCGACGGGCGCCCCGCGTGACGCTGGGCGCCCGTTGCGCTACGCGCCCTAGGACGTGGACATGAGCGATCTCGCCAAGCCCTACGAACCAAAGGAGATCGAGGAGCGCTGGTCGAAGCGCTGGATCGACGCGCGCGTCTTCGCCGCGTCCGACGACGAGGGGGACGCGCGGCCGAAGTACGTCCTGCCCATGCCGCCGCCGAACGTGACGGGCAGCCTGCACATGGGCCACGCCTTGACCTGCACGCTGGAGGACGCGCTGACCCGCTGGCACCGCATGACGGGCCACGAGGCGCTATGGCAGCCCGGCATCGACCACGCCGGCATCGCCACCCAGACGGTGGTGGAGCGGCAGCTCAAGCGCGAGGGCAAGAGCCGCCACGACCTGGGGCGCGAGGCGTTCATCGAGCGCGTGTGGGCGTGGAAGGCCGAGAGCGGCGGCCGCATCGCCCTCCAGCAGCGGACCATGGGCGTCTCCGCCGACTGGAGCCGCTCCAAGTTCACGATGGACCCCGACTACTCGGTCGCGGTGCGCGAGGCGTTCGTGCGCCTCTTCGAGGAGGGGCTCATCTACCGCGACACGCGCCTGGTGCACTGGGACTGCGAGGCGCGCACCGTGCTCTCCAACCTCGAGGTGGAGAACGAGGAGGCCCAGGGCGAGCTCTACGAGTTCGCCTACCCGGTCGAGGGCGGCGGCTCCGGAGAGGGAGCAGCCGAGATCGTGGTGGCCACCACGAGGCCGGAGACGATGCTGGGCGACACCGCGGTGGCGGTGCACCCCGACGACGACCGGTACAAGCACCTTCACGGCAAGTTCGTCACCCACCCCTTCGTGGACCGGCGCATCCCGATCATCTGCGACGCCGAGCTGGTCGACATGGCCTTCGGCACCGGCGCGGTGAAGATCACGCCGGCACACGACTTCAACGACTTCGCCACCGGCAAGCGCCACAAGCTGCCCGAGATCGCGGTGATGGCCCTCGACGGCACGATGAACGAGGTGGCCGGCCCCTTCGCGGGAATGGATCGCTTCGTCGCCCGCAAGGCGGTGAAGAAGGCCCTCGACGAGAAGGGCCTCGCCCGCGGCTCCAGGCAGCACAAGCTGATGCTCCCGCGGAGCGAGCGCAGCGGCACCATCGTCGAGCCCATGATCTCGACCCAGTGGTTCGTGAAGACCAAGCCGCTCGCCGAGCCTGCGCTGGCGGCGGTCCGCTCGGGAGAGACGAAGATCGTCCCCGAGGAGTGGACGAAGACCTACGAGCACTGGATGAGCAACATCCTCGACTGGTGCATCTCGCGCCAGCTGTGGTGGGGCCACCGCGTGCCGGCGTTCCACTGCACCGACTGCAAGCACATCACCGTGTCGCGCGAGGACGCGACCGCGTGCGCGAAGTGCGGGTCGGCGGCGATCGAGCAGGACCCGGACGTGCTCGACACCTGGTTCTCCAGCGCCCTCTGGCCGTTCGCCACGCTGGGCTGGCCGGAGGACACGCCGTCGCTCCGCAAGTTCTACCCGTCGAGCGATCTCGAGACCGGGTACGACATCCTCTTCTTCTGGGTCGCCCGCATGATGATGATGGGCATCCACTTCACCGGGAAGCCCCCCTTCAAGCGCGTGCTGCTGCACGGCCTGGTGGTGGACGAGACCGGCGAGAAGATGAGCAAGGTGAAGGGGAACGTCATCGATCCCCTCGATCTCATCCACGGCGCCGACTTCACGGCGGTGGTGGAGAAGGCCCTCCCCGGCGCCCCGCCGGAGGAGGCGCTGAAGAAGTTCAAGAAGGCCTACCCCTCGGCCGGGCAGCTCGGCGCCGGCTTCCCCGCCTTCGGGGCGGACGCGCTGCGCTTCGCCCTGGCGACCTACTCGCCGCAGGCCAAGCGCATCCCGCTCACCATCAAGAAGATCGAGAGCGCGCGGCACTTCCTCAACAAGATCTGGAACGCGACCCGCTTCGCGTCGACATACCTGGAGGGGGCGACGGTCGACATCGCCCCGCCCAGGGCGACGCTGCTGGCCAACCGCTGGATCCTTTCCCGCCTCTCGGCGACGGCCGACGCGGCGAGCCAGGGTGCGCGCGACTTCCGCCTCGACGACTCGACGAACGCCATGTGGAAGTTCTTCTGGAACGACCTCTGCGACTGGTTCCTCGAGCTTTCGAAGCCGGTCTTCGCCGACAAGACGAACGAACCCGCGTCCAACGAGACGCGTGACGTGCTGGCCTACGTGCTCGAGTCGAGCCTGCGGCTGATGCACCCCATCATCCCGTTCATCACCGAGGAGCTGTGGCAGCGCCTGCCCCGGCCCGCGAACGCTCCGCACTCGATCGCGCTGGCAAGTTACCCCGAGGGCGTGGCCATCGGACGCGATGCAGCCGCCGAGGCGGACATGGCGGCGCTGCAGGCCATCATCTCCAGCGCCCGCTCCATTCGCAGCGAGCACGAGGTGCACCCCGCCGCCGAGGTGCGGCTCGAGCTGCGCGCCGCCCTTCCGGCGCGGCGTGCGCTGCTCCTGGCGGAGGCACGCGCCATCCGCGTGCTGGCCCGGACCGAGGGCGACCCTGTGCTGGAGGCGCAGGGCGGCGCGCGGCCGGCCGGCTTCGTGATGCACTCCGCCGCCGACGTCGAGGTGCTGGTGTCGCTGGTGGGCGTGGTCGAGCCCGACAAGGAGGCCGCGCGCGTCGAGCGCGAGATCGCCAAGGCCGACAAGGACATCGCCGCGCTGGAGAAGAAGCTGGCCCTGCCCTCCTTCGCCGACAAGGCGCCGCCCGAGGTGGTCGCCGAGGCCCACGAGCAGCTCGCGGCGACGAAGAGGCGCCGCGCCTCGCTGGTCGACGCGCGCGGCATCGCCGACGAGCTGCGGGCGGCGAAGAAGCCCGACTGACCGTGGTGCCGCGCGGCAACCCGCTGCGGCTGGGCGGCGCGGCACTGGCGGCGGTCGCGACCGCGGCGCTGATCCTTTGGATGGCGCGCAGCGGCGCGTCGCGTGCGGGCGTCCTCGTCGGTGTGCTCCTGGTCGCGGCGGCGACCCACGGCGTCCTCGACGCGCTCGGCACCTACGACGACGACGACGAGCGGGTCACCACCGTGGTCGCCCTTCGCGCGCTCGGCCGCCCCGCGCTGGCGCTGGGCGCGGCGCTGCTGGCGGGCTTCATCCTGATCTCGCTGGCGGTCGCCGGGCGCGCGCCGGTGGCGGTCACCGCGATCGGGGTGCCGCTCGTCGCCATCGCGCTGGTGGTCGCGGTAGGTCGACTGCTCGAGGCCGCCGGCGTGCTCGGTCCCGACGAGGACGGGACGCCGCGCCCGCTCCACCAGAGACACGGGGCCTGGCTCCTCGCGCTGGGTGCGCTGATCGTCCTGCCGATGCTGGGTAGCCACTCGCTCGTCGACCCCTGGGAGACGCACTACGGCGAAGTCGCGCGGGAGATCCTCGCGCGCGACGACTGGGTCAGCCTGTGGTGGGCGCAGGATGGCTGGTTCTGGTCGAAGCCGGTGCTGGGCTTCTGGATCCAGGTGCTCTCCATGGAGGCCTTCGGAGTGCGCGCGGGGGCCGGCGCCATGCTC
>JBKJLX010000173.1:0-4304 GCA_046596645.1 Polyangiaceae bacterium | reverse complement strand
CCTGAGCCCTCGTCGCGCGCAGGTAGTCGGCGGGCGCGATCAGGATCTGCAGGCCGCGCACCCCGGCCGAGACGCTGACCACGCGGTACAGCTCGATGGTCTCGTCCACCGTCACCGCCCACGCCTTTTTTCCACCCAGCGCGGTGACGCCGCCCCGCACGTAGCCGGTGAGCGGCGTCACCTCCTTCAGGGGCACCACGTCGCAGCGCTTGTCCCCGACAGCGCGCGCCAGCGCCTTGGGATCGAGCTCGGCGTCCCCCGCGATCACCGCCATCGACACGCCGCTCGGCTCGCCGCGCACCACCAGGGTCTTCCACACCTGCTCCGGCGGCAGCCCCACCTTCGCGGCGACCGTCTCCGCGGAGAGGTCGTCGGGATCGACCTCGTAGGGCCGCAGCTCGTAGGCGATGCCGAGGACGTCGAGCGCGCGCGCGGCGTTGGTCTTCCCGACCGCGGTCACGCGCTGGGCAGGCGATGGCTGCGCACCCTGGGCGCCGCGCCCTCGAGCGCGAGCTGCCCGCAGGCCGCCGCCACGTCGTCCCCCCGGCGGCGGCGCACGAAGCAGGAGTACCCGCGCTCGGTGAGCACCTGCTGGAACGCGAGGACGCGCTGCAGGTTGGGCGGCCCCAGCGTCGAGGCCTCGATGGGGTTCATGGGGATCAGGTTGATCTTCACCGGCAGTCCGCGCAGCACGATGGCCAGCTTGCGCGCCTCGGCGACGTCGTCGTTCTTGCCCAGGACGAGCGTGTACTCGATGGTGATGCGGCGCCGCGGCGGCAGCGGGTACTCGCGCAGCGCGCCCAGCAGCACATCGAGCGGATATTTCTTGTTGATCGGCATCAGCGCCGAGCGGGTCGCGTCGTCCGCCGCGTGGAGGGAGATGGCGAGGCCGATCTTGCCGCCGAAGTCCTTGCCCAGCCGCACGATCTCCGGGACCAGCCCGCTGGTGGAGACGGTGACCCGCCGCGTGGAGAGCGCGATGCCGTCGGGGTGGGTGAGGAGGCGCAGCGAGCGCGCCGTCGCCTCGTAGTTGTGGAGGGGCTCGCCCATGCCCATGTACACGACGTTGCGCAGCGTCTCGTCGGGGTCGAGCTGCGCGCGAGCGAGGAGCACCTGCCCCACGATCTCCTCCGCCGACAGGTGCCGCTTCCACCCGGCGACGCCGCTGGCGCAGAAGACGCAGCCCATCGCGCAGCCCACCTGGGTGGAGATGCACTGGGTCACCCGCCGCTTCACGATGCGCTCGCCCTCGCTGGCGGGCTCGTCGTCGTCGTCGTCGGCGGCGGCTGCCGCGGCGTCGGCGTCCGCGTCCTCCGCCGCGGCCTCGGGCGTGGCGCCGAAGGCCCGCGGCCCGGTCACGCCGGGGATGAGGACGGTCTCGATGGGGGCGCCGTCGGGCATGCGGACCAGGAGCTTGCGCGTATCGTCCGCGCTGCGGTGCACGCGCTCGATGGTGCCGACACGCGAGAGCCCCTCTGCCTCCAGCGAGTCACGAAGTGTCTTGGGCAGGGTGGTCATCGTCGCCGGATCGAGCGCGCCCTTGGCCTGGATCCACTTGAAGACCTCGCGCGCCCGGAACGCGCGCTCGCCGCGCTCGGCGAGCGCGGAAGCCCACTCCTCCGGGAGGCGGGCGACGGGGTGCAAGAGAGCGGCCACAGCCCGGTGTAGCACGGGGCGGGATGGCCCGGCGCGCGGGGAGGCCCGCGAAAGCGCGGACGAAACCGCGCGCGCGCCCGGGGCGTAGGACCGCTGAACCGTCCTCACTTGCGCGGGCGGCGTGTTCTTTGGGAGTCTCCAGGGCGATTATGGCCGGTCCGGGAATGCCGCAGCGCGACGCCCAGTCCCTCGAGGCGGGGTACAACTGGCGTCATCGCACGTACGAGATCTGCGGCATGGCCGTGGCGGCGGCGTTCGCGATCTGGCTCGCCGCGCGCCTGGGCACCTCCGCCGTGAGCTCGTGGTTCCTGTGGCCGCTCTCGGCCTTTGCCGGGATCCTGATCGCCGACTTCATCTCGGGCTTCGTGCACTGGATGTTCGACACCTGGTGGTCGGTCGACACGCGCGTGGTCGGACAGCTGGCCGTGCGCACCTTCCGCCACCACCACCTGGACCCGCGGGCGATGACGAAGCACGACTTCGTGGAGACCAACGGACACAACTGGGCGATCACCGTCATCTACACTGGCATTGGCTTCGGCTTCGCCGACCCCGCGGAGACCAGGCTGCTCGACGTGTTCCTCGGGCAGACGTTCCTGATCGGCACCCTCTTCATCATGGTGACGAGCCAGTTCCACAAGTGGGCGCACTCGGAGTCGGTGCCGCGCTGGGTGCGCTTTCTCCAGTGGAGCGGCATCGCCCTCGATTCCGAGCACCACCGGACGCACCACACCGCCCCGTACGACCAGTACTACTGCGTGACCAACGGGTGGATGAACCGCCCCCTCCAGGTGATCGGCTTCTTCCGCACGCTGGAGCGCCTGGTGACCTGGGTCACCGGAGCCATCCCGCGGCGTGACGACCTGGGGGACGCGGCGGCGCTCGCCGCGGCGGCCGCCGCCAACGCCACCACGAACGACGGCGACCTGGCGGACCCGCAGGCAGCGGCACGCCTCGCCGCAGGCAGCGATTCGCGCTAAGCCGGCGCCCCTCCATGGCGCGCCCCATCCCCAGCCGCGTTCGCGAGGGGTTCGACCCCGTCGAGGTCCCCCCGCTGCCGGCGCAGACCGGCGCGACCTACCCGCGCCTGGTCGAGCTGATGCAGCGGCTCCTCGCGCCGGACGGCTGCCCGTGGGACCGCGAGCAGTCGCACGCTTCGCTCCGCAAGTACGTGGTGGAGGAGGCGTGCGAGGTGGTCGACGCCATCGACTCCGGCGACGACGCGGCGATCTGCGAGGAGCTGGGCGACCTCGCCCTCCAGGTGGTGTTCCACGCCGAGCTGGCCCGGGCGCGCGGGGCCTTCGGCCCCGACGACGTGGTCGGCGGCATCTGCGAGAAGCTCGTGCGTCGCCACCCCCACGTCTTCGCCGACGGGACCGCCGAGGACGCGGACGAGGTGCTCCGCAACTGGGAGCGCATCAAGGTCGAGGAGAAGAAGGCGGCCGGCAAGAGCATCGGCCTCCTCTCCGGCGTGCCGCGCAGCTTGCCCTCGGTCGTCCGCGCCCAGCGCGTCGGCGAGAAGACCTCGCGGGTCGGCTTCGATTGGCCCGACGGCCAGGGCGCCCGCGCCAAGCTGGACGAGGAGCTGGGCGAGCTCGACCACGCCCTCGCATCCGGCGATCGCGCCGAGGCGGAGGCCGAGATGGGCGACGCGCTCTTCGCGCTCATCAACGTCGCGCGCCACGCCAAGATCGACGCCGACGCCGCCCTGCGCGGGGCCATCGCCAGGTACACCCGCCGCTTCGCCCACGTCGAGGCGCGGGTCACGGCCCAGCATGGTGGCTGGCCCGCGCGGGAGGACGGAAAGCCCGCGCCCCTGCCGCTCGAGGAGCTCGACCGCTTCTGGGACGAGGCCAAGGCCGCCGAGCGCGCCGGCGGCCAGGCGCCACCGCCGCTCGCGGGCGGCAGTGTCGCTGACGGTGTCGACCCCTCCTCGGATAGACTGCCCCCGTGAGCGGGGACCCCGATCTGCCGACGATCGTACCGGGGTCGATCCTGCTCGAGCGGTACCGCGCGGAGGAGATGCTCGGCGTCGGCGGCATGGGCCTGGTCGTGGCCGCGACCCACACCACGCTCGGCAACAAGGTCGCGATCAAGTTCCTGCTGCCCAAGTTCGCGACGTCGACCGAGGCGGCGCTCCGCTTCGTGCGCGAGGCCAAGGCCGCCTCCAAGATCCAGAGCGAGCACGTCGCGCGCGTCCTCGACACCGGCACCAGCCCCACGATGGGTCCGTTCATCGTCATGGAGTACCTGGACGGTGGGGACCTCGCGCGGCACGTGAAGGGGCCGCACATCTTCGGCATCGCCGAGGCGATCGACTACATCGTCCAGGCCTGCGAGGCGCTCGCGCACGCCCACAACGCGGGCATCATCCACCGCGACGTGAAGCCGGCGAACCTCTTCCTGGGCACCCGGCCCGACGGTCTGCCCATCGTGAAGGTCCTCGACTTCGGCATCTCCAAGGTCGCCGAGGACTCGAACGACATGGGGATGACCAAGACCACGGCCATCCTCGGCTCCGGCTACTACATGTCGCCGGAGCAGATGCGGTCGTCGAAGAACGTCGACCACCGCACCGACATCTACGGGCTTGGCATCACCCTCTACGAGCTCCTGACCAAGACGGTGCCGTTCCACGCCGAGTCGTT
>JBKJLX010000126.1:0-3513 GCA_046596645.1 Polyangiaceae bacterium | reverse complement strand
TGCTCGCGCGACTGGTCCCTCTCTACGAGGCACGGCTCCGCGCCGCCGAGATCCGCTGGGAGACGCTGACCCCGGGGTTCTTCTCGCGACTCCTCGCCTCGCCCGACGCCCGCCTGGTGGTGGCCTGGCTGGGCGACGAGCCGGTCGGCTTCTCGATCGGCCTGCGGCGGGGGCGCACGTGGCTGTGCCTGCGCTCCGGGGTGCACCCCGAGCTGGCGCGCCCCTTCAGCGTCTCGATGCTGCTGGTGCTGGTCGACCTGGAGCTCGCCCTCGCCGAGGGCTGCGCCACACTGCTCCTCGGCCCCACCGCCTACGCGATGAAGGCACGGCTCGGCGCGAGCTTCGAGCCCACGGTAGCGCGCATGCGCCTGGTCCCGACGCTGCGGGCGGCGACGCCGCTGGTGGCCGCCGCCATCGACGCGGCCAATCGACGCGCCGGCATCCACCGCCTCCACGAGGCACGACCCGACGACAGCTGGAGACCGCGCGACGCGCGGCCGAGGAGACGACCGTGACCGTGTTCCACCCCAGCCACGCGACCCTGGAGGAGCTGGAGGCTCACATGGAGTCGGTGTTCCGCGCGGCGCCCGAGCTGCGCCCCGACCCGCGGATGCACGACTACCAGCTCACCTACCCACCCGCGATCCAGCTGGAGCAGGAGGCGTACGCGCGGGCGCCGACGCCCGAGGAGTACGTCGCGCTGGGCGTCGGCTCCCTGAAGGACGCCGGCTACTACTTCCACTTCGGGTTCTGTCGCTACCGGTGCGCCTACTGCCACCACTACGAGATCGCGATCCGCCCCAAGGACGACGTGGTCGATCGCCACGTCGCGGCGATGATCGCGGAGGCGCGCCGCCATCGCGAGCTCGCGCCGGGGCTCCGGCCCTGCGTCACCTTCCTCGGCGGGGGGACGCCGACCGCCATCCCGCTGGGCGCGATCGAGACGTTCCTCGCCGGGCACCTCGAGGTGCTGGGGCCGCCGGCGAGCGCGCTGTCCACCTTCGAGGCGAAGCCGATCACGGCGACGGCGGAGAAGCTCGCCGCCTTCCGCGCCGCTGGGTTCGATCGTTGCAGCATGGGCGCGCAGACGCTGGACCCCGATCTCTACCCGGCGCTCCACCACGGGGAGTCGGTCGCCGAGGTGCGCGCCGCGCTGGAGCGAGCGCGAGCGGCGGGGATCACCTGGCTCAACCTCGACCTCATGGTCGGCCTCGAGGGCGAGACGCTCGGCAGCGTGGAGAGGACCCTGGAGGAGACGCGCGCGCTCGCCTCAGCCGGGCTCCTCGACAGCGCCTTCGTGTACCCGTACCACGACGACCCGCGCTCGCGGACGTGGTCGGCGCGCGAGCGCTGCCCCGCCTGGCCGGCGATGGCCTACGCCGAGGCGCGCTTCCGCGCGATGTTCGACGAGCTCGGCTGGGTGGAGCTGGGGCCGCGGTTCTTCCGCTCGCCGATGCACATCCGCACGGAGCTGGAGGAGCTGGCGCGCCTCTCCGTCATCCCCTCCTACGGGGAGACGGCGTGGATCGGCTTCGGCAACTCGTCGTACAGCGTCGGTGACCAGGCGACCTGGCTCGATCATCGCGCGCTCGGTGACTACGCCGATCGCGCCCTCGCTGGCGATCTGCCGATTGCGCATTTCACGCGTCTCGAGCCCGCGCAGCAGGCGGCGCGCGACATCTCATTCGCGGTGCTCTACGCGCCGTTCGTCGAGTGGGGCCGCATCGGGGACAAGTACGGCGCCGCGACGGTGGAGCGCTTCGTCGCGAGCTTCCGCAGGTGGGCGGACCTCGGGCTCGGCGACGTCAACGACGACTGGCGCACCTTCACCCTCGGTCACACCGGCCGGCTGGTGCACCAGCAGATGCTGCCGGCCCTCTACCTCGAGGGGGATCGAGCGCTGTTCGACGCGACGCTGCGCAAGCGCGCGTCGATGGGCCGCCTGTGGCGCGGGTACTGAAGCCCTCGACTCTCGACCCCATCCGCAACGCGTTCGCCAAGGCGAACGGCGTGACGCCCGCGCTCTCACCGGTCGAGGGGCACCGCGCGCTCAGGCCTTCAGGACCTTCTGCACGCGAGCATCCACCGCGGCCGGCAACGCCCCAAGCAGCGCGCGCGCCGCGTCGGCGTGGTCGCGACCCGCGCGTCGCGCCACCCGCGCGGCGTGGAGCACCAGCGAGTCGACGAGCTCGCGATCGAGCGCCGCCGCCTGCGCGACGGCGTCCTCCGCGAACTCCTCGGGAGCCTCGCGCTCCAGCGCCGCCTCGAGGATTGCCTCCACCGCGGCTGCATGGTGCGGCAGCTCCCCCTCGCGTGGGGCGAGGGCGCGGAACGTCGCATCGAGCGACGACAGATCGAGGTGACGCACCAGCGCCACCAGCGCGCGCGCGGGGTCCTTTTCCTCCGCCGGCTCGGCGCCCAGCAGCAGGTGGACCACGAAGCCGCCGCGGACGAGCGCCTCGGTGGCCTGCGCCAGGGTCGCGCCGGCATGGAAGCCGTTGGTGTGGGCGGGGGCCCGCTCGACGTCGAGCTCGGCGTCGGTGCACAGCTCGTGGAGGATGCCCCAGCGATCGACGACCCCCTCGATCGCCGCGAGGGTGAGCTCGCCCTCCCGCTCGTCGACGGCCGGCTCCGCCATCGCGTCCAGGTGGCTGGCGCGCCTCGCGTCGGCGTCGCGGTAGACGTAGCACGGCACGGTCGTCAGGGCGGCCGGCACCCGCTCCTTGCCGACGCGAGCGTCGGGGCCGAGCTGGAACAGGTGCACGTACGGTCGGAGCGGTCGGGGTGCGGTCACGACCGCCATGCCTAGCAGCGCCGACCGGCCGACACATCAGCGGCGCGGCTGGTTCACCACCTCGGCGGCGCCGCTGGACGAGATGTCCCAAGTCATCGAGCATCCGAACCGCGTGGGGCTCGATCTGATCGAACGCGCGATCTTCCTCCGGCGCACGGAGATCGGTCGCGATCTGCCCGACGGTGCGCTGCGTGCCGTCGCCGAGGTCGCGCGCGAGCTGGACTTCGCGGCCGGCACCGTCCTCGCCTACGAGGAGGACCTCGGGCCCGAGATGTTCCTCATCGTCTCGGGACGGATCGAGGTGCGGAAGCTCGGGAGCAAGCCCGCTTCCAGGGCGACCGGCGATGCACTGGGGATCGCGGTCGGGCACTTCGGCGAGGGGTCGGTGCTGGGGGAGATGGCGGTCCTCGACGACGAGCGCCGCTCCGCCTCGATGATCGCGCAGACCGACCTCGTGACGCTGGCCATCCATCGCGAAGATTTGCGCGACGCGGTGGCGGTGTGCCCCGATCTAGCGTTCGGTCTGTTCCGCGTCCTGGCGGCGCGCATCCGCAAGGCCGACGAGCGGCTGCGGAGGCCGACCCCGGCATGACGGCCACGCGGCGTGAGCCGGTCGTCCGCCTGGCGACCGGGCTCTTCGCCCTTTCCTTCGCGATCGCCCTGGGAAGCAACGCGGCGCTCACCCTGATCCTCGCGTCCTCGGGGGCCGAGGCGCTGCC
>JBKJLX010000088.1:0-3198 GCA_046596645.1 Polyangiaceae bacterium | reverse complement strand
CCCGGATGGCGCGCAGGCTCACGACACCTCTTCGGGCGGCTGGTGCGCGGCCGCGCGGACCTGCGCCTTGCTCGCGTGCGCGGCGTCGCCCCCGCCCTCGGGCGCGAAGGGCGTGCCCACCTTGCGGGCGTGCTTGGCGGCTTCCTCGGCCGCGACCATGGCGTTCTCGATCTCCTCCAGCGGCTCGTCGTCCCCCCCGGCGAGCTTCTGTCCGCCGTCGTCGGGGCGCGCGGTCCAGGAGAAGCCGCGGCGGCCCCCTGGCGCCTCGGGGTGCCAGGCGACGCCCAGGGTCCAGCCGTCGATCGAGGCGTGATAGCTGCCGTCGTGCTCGCGCTTCCATGCGCTGACCGTCGCGTGCTTGAACATGCGGGGGGAGCATAGCAAACGCGCTGCTACGATCCGGGGACCGCCATGCGAATCCCCGCCCGTCCGAAGGTGATCCTCCGTCACTGCGAGGCGTACGACGCCGCGATCATCCGCGACATCGTGCGGGAGGGGATGGAGGAGCTGGGGGTGCGCCCGCGCGGGCGCACGCTGGTGAAGCCCAACGTGGTGGCGGCGGGGGCGCAGTTCCCGCACACGTACACCCGGCCCGAGTTCGTGGAGGGCGTGCTGCGCGCGCTGCGCGACCGCGACGACGGGGCGATGACCGAGCTGGCGGTGGGTGAGCGCTGCGGCATCACCGTGCCGACGCGCATGGCGTTCTCCGACGCCGGCTACTACCCGATGTTCGAGCGCACGGGCGTGAAGCACTACCACTTCGAGGAGGAGCCGCAGGTCGAGGTCCGGCTCACCCACGAGGGGCGGCTGCGCGACTACCTGTTCACGCCGGAGCCGGTCGCCAAGGCGGACACGTTCATCAACTGCCCCAAGTTCAAGAGCCACCCGTGGACGACGGTGACCTTCTCGATGAAGAACTACATCGGAATCCAGGACGACCGGCACCGGCTCATCGACCACGATCACCGGCTCGACGAGAAGGTGGCGGATCTGCAGTACATCGTGCAGCCGGAGCTGATCGCGATCGACTGCATCATCGCGGGGGAGGGGAGGATGCTCACTCCCAAGCCGCGCAAGATGAACCTCGTCATCATGGGCAACTGCCAGGCGGCGATCGACGCGGTCTCCTGTCGCATCATCGGTGTCGACCCCCGCGACGTGCCGCACATCCGCCTGGCGTACGAGCGCGGCTTCGGCCCGGTGGATCTCGAAGGGATCGACCTCTCGGGCGACGTCACCTTCGAGGAGGCGCGCCGCCGCGCGCTCGGGTTCGAGGTGGGCCTGGTGCGGGTGGAGAAGTACTTCGAGGGCACCAGCATCACCGCGTACGCGGGGCCGCCGCCGCAGGGCGAGGCCCTCGCCGCCGGGCCTGGCGACTACTGCTGGGGCGGCTGCCCCGGCGCCATCGAGGAGGCGATCGAGATCCTCCGCCAGTTCGACGCCCAGTGCGACGCCAAGATGGCGCGGCTGCACGTGGTGTTCGGCGCCTACGACGGTCCGATCGACCGCAAGCCGGGGGAGAAGGTGATCTTCATCGGCGACTGCGCAAAGTGGGAGGGGAGCCTCACCGATCGCGACGGGAAGGAGAAGGTGGTGCGGGTGGAGAGCCTCTACAAGAACCGCGACACCAAGGACCCCTACACGGTGAAGCACGACGACATCTACCTGAAGATGGCGACGGTCACCTCCAGGGCGCAGCGCGCCAAGCAGGACGGGTTCATGCGGCTCGAGGGCTGCCCGGTGAGCGTCGCCGAGCAGCTGCTCATGCTGTGCGCGGTGAGCGACGTGAAGAACCCCATCCTCGATCCCGAGAACGCGCTGCGGTTCAACAAGGCGTACGTCGCATGGCGAGGCGTCACCATGGCGAAGCGTCTCCGCGGCCAGCCGTACCAGGTGCACGGCGCCGCGGACCGCGGGAACGCGGCGCCGCAGGTGGTGGCACCGGCGGTGCCGGTGGTGCCGCCGGGGGCTGGCGGGGAGGCGTAGAGGCCGCTGGCGCACGTCTGAGGGGGCATGCGCGGAATGGGTCGCCATGCCTGCGCCGGTGAGAGGGCCAGCGCCCTCGCGCGCCCCTGGCCCACACGCTGGAGGTGACGGTGACCCCGCTGACGAGCGGATCCGGCGCACGCCCGGGGGGCCATTCGCCGAATGGGTGCCCATGCCTGCGCTGGCGGAGGCGATGGCCCCGCCGCGAGGCCGGATGTGGCGCGGATGCGGCGCATGCCCTGGGGGGCATTCGCTTGATGGGTGGCCATGCCTGCGCTGGAGGAGCGCGTGTCCCGGCCGCGCGGGCCACCCCGGCGCACGCCCGACGGGGCATTCGCGAGATGGTTGGTCAAGCCTGCGCCTGGCCCTGCAGGGGCGCCCCGAGCTCACGCGAACCGCTCCTCCACCGCAGACCCCCCGGGCGCCACGAGCACACCGCTGGTGAGGGCACCGCGGAGGCGCAGCTGGACCTCGACGGCGCGCACATGCTCCGGCGGAGCATCCAGCGCCGCCAGCGCCTGCACGCACCGCCGCTTCACGCCGAGTCGCTCCGCGATGGTCGCCGTGTCGACGTGCCCCTTCGCTGCGTGCACCGCCGCCCGTCGCGCGACCGACGCGACGCTCCGCGCGCCTCCGCGGAGGTCCACCAGGGCAAACGCCGCGCACGCCGCCTCACCGAGCTGCTCCAGGCCGGCGGCGCCTCCAGCACCTCGACCCACCCAGGTGCCGCGCGACCAGGTCCCGCCCTCGCACGTGCGGCAGCACCTCCGCGATCCGGCGCTCGGCGCCGCGCCCGAGGACCTGCCAGGGCTCGCCTCCGCGCCGCGGCCCCCCGAGGAGCAGTCGACCTCGAAGCAGGTCGGGCAGGCTGCTCCCCTCGTGCAGCGGGTCGCGCCAGTTCCCGTGGTGCACGTTCTGGCGCAGCACGTAGTCGAACGCATTCTCCAGGTGACGCTGGTCGTTCAGCGGTCGGATGCGGCCGCGCTCGAACGGCACCGGCACCGCGAGCTTCTGCCGCAGCGCCGACGCCACGTAGCGACAGAAGGCGCCCGCCGTCCTCCGATCGCAGAGCAGCAACGCATGGGCATGGTCCGCGTCCCGCGCGATCATGCGTCCGTCCTGCAGCCGCAGGGTCACGTGGTATCCGAGCGGCGTGGCTGCGCCTTCCTCAGCAAACCTGGGGACCGACCCACGTGACATGTGCCGCGCCAC
>JBKJLX010000563.1:0-5176 GCA_046596645.1 Polyangiaceae bacterium | reverse complement strand
CGGCCGCATCGGAATGCGAGGCAGCGCCGCCCCCCTCTCGTGGGAGGTGACCACGCCGCCCACCCGGTCGAACGACGACCTGCACGTGTTCGAGCTGCAGCTGCACCGCGACGCGCTCGTCGAGGTCAAGCTGGTGCGAAACGACGAGGAGTGGGCGGCAGGGCGGAACTACGTGCTCCACGCCGGCGACCACCTCGGCATCGAGCCCTGCTTCGACCGCAACACCTCCACCGTGCTGCCGCGGGAGACCATCGGGCACGAGAACGCGGAGCTCGCGTACACGGTGCTCCTCCCGCCGAGCTACGACGAGCAGGAGAGCCGGCGCTACCCGGTCATCGTCGCCCAGGACGGGCAGTCGATGTGGAGCACCTCGAAGGATCCTTTCGGGGTGTGGAGCCTCGACACCACCCTCGATCAGCTCTTCGAGATCGGCGCCGTCGACGAGCTGATCGTGGTCGCCGTCGAGACCGCCGAGCGCCGCCTGGAGCGCCTCAGCCCGTTCCCCGATCCCGACCACGGCGGCGGTGACGGGCCGGCCCACCTGCGCGCCATCGTCGACGGCCTGCTGCCGAGGATCGATCGGCGCTTCCGCACCCGCACCGACCGCGAGTCGCGCGCCGCCCTCGGCTCGTCGATGGGCGGGCTCTTCTCCTTCTGGGCAGCGTGGAAGCGCCCCGACGTCTTCGGCAAGGCGGCGTGCCTCTCCAGCTCCTTCTGGTGGGCGCAGCGCAAGCTCGTGCGCGAGGTGCAGACTGGGACCACCCCCGACCCGCGCCCGTTTCTCTATGTGGACTCCGGCGTCGCCATGAGCGCGACCGAGACCGACCCCGGCGCACGGGACGGCTTTCACCATACGCGGAGCATGCTGCGCGCCCTGGTGCGCCACGGGTACGTGCCGGGGCAGGACCTCCACCGGCTGACGTTCGCCGGGCAGCGCCACGACGCCGCGGCGTGGGCTGCGCGCATCGCCATCCCACTCCAGCTCCTCTTTCCGCCGCCCCCCACCGCCGAGGTGCCGGACGTGGTGGTGCCGGAACCGCCGCCTGCCTGAGCGCGGCTGCTCTGGCGATGGCGGCGCCGCGGCCGCGCGAGTACACGCGCTGTCGCGCGCATGGGGGAGAAGGCTCGCGTCCTGGTGGTGGACGACAGCCCGACGATCCTGAAGGTCGTCGGCGGCATCCTCGCGCGTCACGGCCACGCCTTCGCGCTGGCGCGGGACGGGGCCGCCGGTCTCCTCGCGCTGCGCGACGCCGACTTCGACCTGGTGCTGCTCGACTTCGTCATGCCGCGCATGAACGGCTACCAGTTCTGCCGCGAGCTCCGGACCATGCCGGGGCGCGCCGCGACGCCGGTGGTGCTGATGAGCGCCAAGACCGACCGCATCCGCGGGCAGTTCGTCCAGCAGACGGGCGCCATCGACGCCATCACCAAGCCCTTCGACGAGCGCTCGCTGGTGGCGGTGGTCGACGGCGCGCTGGCGCGCGCGCGGGATCGCGCAGCGCACGCCGCCGCATCCGAGCCGGCGCCGCAGTCGCAGGAGCGCATGCCCTCGGATCCACCGCCCGGCGAGGTCCGCCTCACCATCTCCGGCGAGCACGCGATGGTGCGCGAGGCGCTGACCGGTGACTTCGCCATCATCCCCATCGCCGAGATCCTCCAGCTCCTGGCGATGCAGCGGCAGACGGGCCTCCTCCGCGTGACGACCGGGCGCGCGGTGGCGCACGTCTCGCTCCGCGACGGGACGATTCAGCTGGCGCGGCTGGAGGGCGCGGCCGAGGATCACCGGATCGGCCGCTGGGCGGTGGAGACGGCGGGGCTCGCCCGCGAGGACCTGACCGCGTTCCTCGCCGGCGGCCCGCCGCGCGACGGCCGCTTCGGCGTCGCCCTGGTCGCGCGCGGCCTGATCACCGACGAGCAGCTGCGCGCCGTCCTCACGCGGCAGACGGCGGAGGCCATCTACGAGCTGGTCCGCTGGACCGCCGGGAAGTTCGTCCACCTCGCCGGGCCGCTTCCGCCCGAGGCCCAGGCCGCCGCGCTCGAGCTCTCGGTGTCGGGCCTCCTGCTCGAGGGCTTCCGCCGGGTCGACGAGTGGCGGCTGATGGAGGCCACCATCGTCTGGGATCAGGTGGTCACGGTGGACGAGGCGCAGCGCCGAGAGACCGAGGCGCGCCTGACGGTGGAGGAGCGGCGCGTCCTCGCCGCGGCAGACGGCTCGCGCCCGGTGGCGGACGTGGTGGAAGTGTCGGGCGTCCCGCGCTTCGAGGCGGTGCGCGCGGTCTACCAGCTGCTGCGCTCGCATGTGCTCCGGGGCGCGCGGACGTGACGGATCACGGCGGTGTCGTGGTGCGCTTCGACCCGGCGGCGGCCGACGCGGTCGGGGTCGCGGCGCTCTCCTTTCTCCCCGCCGACGTCGCGCGTCGTGCCGCGCACGCGTCGGGCGCGACCGTCCTCGGCGGCTCGCCGCCGCTGGCGCTGGGGCTGGCGCTGGTCGAGGGTCGGCTGCTCACCCTGGTCTCTATCGGCACCGTCGAGGCCCGGGGCGCGGTCGTGGTCTGCGATAGGCCGGATGGCGGTGCCTTTGCGCTCGGCGTCCTCGCCATCGTGGGCAGCGGCCTGTTCGAAAGCGAGGGCGACGGCGTCCGCGTGGGGCGCGAGGTGGCGCGGCCGCTCGACGTGCTCGAGCTCCTGCGCCGCATCGAGGCCGCGGTGTGGGTGACGCGAGCGCCGCGCTCGCCGAGCAGCAGCCTGCCTCCGTCGTCTCCGCGCCCGACGCCGCCCTCGCGGACACCACCACCAGGAACGAGGATCCGATGAGCAGCCCCCGACGCCGACGATGGATGGATGTCCTCCGCCGCACTGCCGGTGCCGCCTCATCGGCGGTGCCCGGCGTCGGCCTGGAGGACGCCGATCTGTGGGCCTCGCGCGAGGACGCCGCGCGCGCCGCCGACGAAGGCTTCCGCGCCGCCGAGCGACTGGAGGTGACCAGCGCCCGCGAGCGCGCGCGCGCCGAGGCCACCTCGGAGCGGGCGACCCTCCTCGCCGCCCGCGCCGAGGGCATCGTGGTGGTCGCGCGCCGGGTGGAGGACGCGTTCGAGCGGCTGCGCATGGTGGCGCTCAACGCGGGCCTGGAGGGCGCACGCGCGGCGGAGGGGCCGGGGCGTGCGCTCCTCCTGGTGTCGGACGAGGTGCGGGCCAACGTCGAGCGCGGCGCCGAGGCGGCGCGCGAGCTGGTGCGCGGGGTCGACGAGGTCACGGTGGAGGCGTCGGCGCTGCGCGATCGCGCGCAGGACGTGCGGGTCGACGCCGGCGAGATTGCCGCCGACGCGGCGACCGCCAAGGCCAGCGCGCAGGATGCAACGCGCGCCCTCGAGCGCCTGGAGCGTCAGCTGCGCAAGGCGACCGGTTTCGACCCCGACGTCGCGCGGGCGGTGTCGCAGGCGGCCGAGCACGCGCGGGGACTGGTCACCGCCCTCTCCACCATCCAGACGTCGCACGTGGGGTCGATGGCCCTGGGCGCGTTGCGTCCGGTGCTCCGCCCGGTCGCGCGAGCGCTGGGCGATCTGTCGTTGGGCACAGAGCCGGAGCGCGAGGGGGAGAGCGAGGGGTGAGCGACGGTGCTCCGGACGACGACGACGCCGTCCTGGCGCGGCTGTTCCTCGAGGAGCTCGAGGCGCAGCTCCCGGCGCTGCGCGCAGACGCGCCGACGGAGCAGGCGCGGCGCGCGCTGCACAAGCTGAAGGGCTCGGCCGGCCTGGTCGGTCACCGCGCCCTGGGCGACGCCCTGACCCGTCTGGAGCGGCGCTTCCTCGCCGCCGAGCCCTCCGCCCGCGGCGAGGCGGAGACGCTCACCCGCGAGACCCTCGCGGCGCTGCGCGCCGGTCGCCCGGTGCCGGTGCCGGCGTGGCCAGCTCCGCCGACGGACCTGCGACCGTCCACCGTCGACCCGGCGATGACCGAGGGCTGGCGCGGCGCCATGCTCGATCGGCTGGCCCGCCTCGACGAAGCGCTCGCCTCGAGCACCCCGGAGGAGGGCGCGCTGGGGGCCTACCGCGAGATCCACGCCATCAAGGGCGCGGCACTGTCGGTGGGCGACGAGGTCGTTGCATGGTTCTGTCACGGCCTGGAGGAGCGGCTCGCCGGCGCGCACCAGAGCCGCGAGGCGGCGCTCCACGCCCTGCGCGAGGTGGCGCGCCACCGCGCGGTGCTCGCGGAGATCATCGCCTCCCCCGAGGCTGCGCTGGCGTCGCTGCGCGGGGACGCCGCGGCGTCGCGCACCTCGATCCGCGCGTCGCGTGACAGCCTCCCCCTGCCGCCGGCACGCCCCGCGACGGTGCGCGCGCCGGCGGACGGGCGCAGCGGCAAGCCGGCCGATGCGACGGTGCGCGTCGGCGCCGACACCCTGCAGGATGTGTTCGATCAGCTGGCGCGCCTCGGGCAGATCCCGGCGCCCCTCGCCGCCGGCGTCGCCGATCTCCGCGCCAGCGCGGCGGACGCGCGCGCCGTGCACCGCGCGCTGCTCGAGGCGCGGCGCCGCATTGGTCCTCCACGGCCGTGGGGCCCGCCGGCAGCCGCGGTCGACGCCATCGCCATCGGCGCCGATCGCGTCTCCGAGCTCGCGGCGCGGCTGGAGCGCGTCGCCGAGCGCGTGCGCGGCGCGCGCGCCCGCGTCGCCGTCGACACCACCGCGGCACAGGCGGCGATCGCGTCGATGCGCACGACCACCGCGGCGACGCTGTTCGATCGCGTGCAAGCGGCGGCCATCGCAGACGCTCGCCGTGCGGGCCGGGCGGTGCGCGTCGAGGTCGAGGGCGCGGAGACGCTCCTCGATCGCGAGCTGGCCGAGGCGCTCGTCGACCCGCTGCTGCAGCTCGCGCGCAACGCGCTGGCGCACGGCCTCGAGTCGGTGGAGGAGCGCGAGGCCCGCGGCAAGCCGCCCGAGCTGCGCCTGCGCCTCGCCGCCGAGGCCGCCGCCGCAGCCGTCACCATCGTCGTCGAGGACGACGGGGCCGGCGTGGACCTGGCCGAGGTGCGGCGACGCGCCGTCGAGCGCGGCGTGCTCGCGCCCGAGCTGGCGAGCCTGCTCGACGACGTGCGCCTCCTCGCCTTCCTGTTCCGACCCGGCTTCTCCACGCGGTCCGACGCCGACCTGCTCGCCGGCCGTGGACTCGGCCTCGAC
>JBKJLX010000224.1:0-4098 GCA_046596645.1 Polyangiaceae bacterium | reverse complement strand
CGTCATCTCCACGGCGGAGCTGCTGGCGCTGGCGCGCTGGCTGCGCCGAGGCATCCCCATCGGGCAGGTCGCGCTCCCCACCGCGGTGGCCCTGCCGGTCGGGCTGGGCACGGCGCTGGTGGTCCTCCATGGCTTCTGGAGCCTCGCCAACCTGCGCTCGTTGCGCCCGCACTACATCGCGCTCCTGGTCGGGCTGGCCGTGCTCTTCGTGGCGACGATGGTCGAGCTGGCGACCGCGCGGCGCCGCCGGGCCCGCGGCGCGGGCCTCCTCCTATTTGCCTGCGCGTGGCCGCTGCTCGCCACCATCGCCAACATCGGGGCCCAGGCCGGGCTGCCGGTGCCCGTCGCCGCGTACCACCTGTTCCGCGACGTCTCGATCTCGATCTACGTCTTTGTCCTCGCCATCGCCTACGTGCACGAGGGCGACCAGCCACTCTCTCTGCGAGACGGGCTGGTGGTGGGGACGTTGACGGCGGTGGTGCTTCTCACGACCGCGACGGCGCACGTGCTGGAGCCGCTGCTCGCGGGCGGGCTCGGCCTGCTGCCCGGGGCGCTGGCGCGGCACGCGCTGGCGTCTCGCATGCTGGTGCTGCTCGGGGTGGCGTCGGCGATCGTCATCGTCTTCGTACCCCGGCTGTTCCGCGCCGCGGCCATCGAGCCGCTGGAGCGCCTCACCGCCGGCCTGGCCAAGGTGGAGCGCGGCGACGCGGTCAGCCTGCCGGTGGAGCGCGAGAACGAGATCGGCAAGGTGACCCGGTCCTTCAACGGGATGATCGCAGCGCTGGCCGAGGGGCGATCGCGCCTGCTGACCCAGGTGAAGCAGCTGGAGGACAAGCACGCCGAGGTGGCGTCGCTCAACGTGGAGCTGCGACAGCAGGTCGCGCTGCGCTCGCGCGAGCTCGCCGAGGCCCTCGCCGGCGTGGAGGAGGCGCCGAGGTCGATGGCGATCGGCGCGCTGATCGGCGCCCGCTACCGGGTGGAGGGGCGGCTGGGGGCGGGCGGCATGGGCGTCGTCTACGCCGTGGTCCGCGTGGCCGACGGTCGGCCCCTCGCGCTCAAGGTCATGTCGAGCGGCAGCTCGCGCGACCACGGCGTGCGCCTCGCGCGTGAGGCCGAGATCGGCGCCGGCCTCGACCACCCCAACCTGGTCGGCGTCATCGACGTCGGCATGCACCAGGGCGCCGCGTATCTGGTCATGGAGCGGGTGAGCGGCGGCTCGCTCGACGACGCGCGCGCGCGCTTCGGCGATCTCTCCTTTGCCATCCCGGTGCTCGAGCAGATCGCGACCGGCCTGGCGACGCTGCACGCCGGCGGCATCCTCCACCGCGATCTCAAGCCGGCCAACGTGCTCCTCGCGGGGGAGCCGTCAGCCCCCATCGCCAAGATCACCGACTTCGGCATCTCGCGCCGAGACGACGTCCTCGCCCTGGCCGCCACGGCCTCGGTGTCGGGCCCCACCGCGCTCGCGCCGTCGCGCGGCTCGGGGTCGAGCGCGTCGGGGCGCACCGCGACCGGCGCCATCATCGGCACGCTCGCCTACCTGGCGCCCGAGCTCTCTGCCGGCAGCAAGGCGTGGAGCGGCGCCGCCGACGTGTTCGCCTTTGGCATCCTCGCCTACGAGGCGCTCGGCCTCGGCCACCCGTTCGGAGCTCCCCCCATCCTCGACGCGCTGGCGCGCCGACCGCTCGCGGTGCAGCCCCCGCCCGGGAACGTGAGCCCGGCCCTCGGCGCGCTGCTCGCCGCGGCGCTCGACGCCGACCCCGAGCGGCGCCCTTCGGCGGCACGCCTGCGCGACGCGCTCGCCGCGTACCGGGGCACGACGCGTCTTCGTGTCGGCGGCGCGGTCGGCTGACGCCGGGTCGACCTAGGGACGAGGCCCCCGCCGGCTCACCGCCGGCGCGGCCGGGCCGGCACCGAGCGTCACCAGCGTCACCTTGAGGTGGGGCTCCATCCCTGGCTGCGGAGGAAAATCGAGCGGCGGCGGCAGGTCCCGAAGCTTGACCACCTCGCGCCCGGCAGCACGCGCCGCCTCGTGCACCCATCGGCGCAGCTTGGCCATGACGACGCCGCGATGGTTGGTGCAGCAAAGAATGGAGCCGCCGGCGGAGGTGACCCGCATCACGCGCGCGACCAGCTCGGTGTAGTCGCTCTCCACCGAGAACCGCGAGTCCTTGGTGGTGGCGAAGCTGGGCGGGTCGAGCACCACCAGGTCCCACTTCGCTCCGAGCCGCGCCTGGGCGTCGAGCCAGGGGAGGACGTCGGCCTCGGCGGTCACGTGCTGCGGGCCCGCGAGCTCGTTCAGCACCAGGTTGCGCTCGGCCCAGGCCAGCACCGTCCTCGAGACGTCGACGGTCGTCGACGTGACGGCGCCGCCCGCCACCGCGGCCACGGTGAAGCTGCCAGTGTAGGCGAACAGGTTGAGGAAGCGCGTGCCCTTGGCCAGGTCACGCACCCGTGCGCGGTGCGCGCGGGTGTCGAGGAAGAGGCCGGTGGAGAGCCCGTCTCCGAGGCGCGCCTGGAAGGCGAGGCCGTTCTCGCGCACCACCAGCGGGTCGGCGGAAGCCTCGCCGCGGACGGGCAGGGGAGGGGCGACCTCCTCGCGGCGGGTGTCGACGACCACGCTGGCGTGCTTGGGGCGCAGCTTCGCGTAGACGCCGGCGGCGCCGAGCGCGAACGCCGCGTCGAGCACGCGCTCGCGCGCCTCGTCGTCGAGCTCGCCCGCGATCGAGACGACCAGATGACGGCCGTACACGTCGACGGCCACGCCGGGCAGGGCGTCGCCGCTCCCGTTCGCCAGGCGGAACGCGTCGGTCGCGCCGCTCGCCACCACCCCCTGCCGGAGCGCCGCCGCCTCGCGCAGGCGCTGGACGACGCCGGCGACGTCGGGTGGGAGCCGGCCCAGCGCCCCGGCCAGGTGGTCGCGCAGCGCGCGCGGCTCCGCCGCCTCCAGCACCAGCGCTTTGCCCGACAGGGGATGGTGCAGCTCGAGCCGACGCGCGTGGAGCATGAGGCGCGCGGCCGGCGCGCCGCCGTACATCGTGTCGCCGTCGATGGGCGCGCCCACCGCCGCCAGCTGGACCCGGATCTGGTGGGTGCGACCGGTCTCCGGACGGACCTCGACCAGCGCCCGACCGCCGTGCCGCTCCAGCACCTGGATCCGGGTCCGCGCCTCGCGCGAGCCGTGCCGGGCGCGCCGCGGGTCCTCCGCGATCATGCGGCCCCCCTCGCCCTCGCGCAGCGCGTGGACCAGGAGCCCGCCCGCGGGGACGCGCAGCGTCGAGGGGACGATGGCGAGGTACGTCTTCTGCACCTCGCGCCCCTCGAACTGGCGTGCGAGCCCGGCGTTGGCCTCCTTCCGGCGCGCGAACAGGAGGACGCCCGAGGTGTCCCTGTCGAGCCGCTGGTGGATCCCGAGGTAGGTGCCCTCACCCCGAGCCGTCAGGCGCCGGCCGAGCCGGGAGACCGCATCGCTCTCCACCCCGTGCTCGGGGGCATGGGTGGAGACGCCGATCGGCTTGTCGACGACGAGCAGGTCCTGGTCCTCGAGGACGATCCTCCGCTCCTCCCAGTGTGGCCAGAGCTCGGCCAGCCCACCGAATCTCTCACGCACTGCGTCGTCGACCACCGACGGAGCGACGACCGGCCCGTCGTCGATGGTCACCAGCTCCGGTCCCGGCGTCCGCCGGCTGGTGCCCCGCGGGCGCGCCGGCCTGGCATCGAACCGGCGGGACCTGCGGAAGTCGGACATGCGAGCCCGGCGGGACGTACTACGGACCCGCGCCCTCCAAAAGGGGCCCCGCCCATCGGCCTTCCGCTAGACTACCCGGGATGCGCGATGGCCCCGGGGTCGTCCCCCAGAGGGTGATCGGGCGCTACGCCCTCTACGGGGAGATTGCCTCCGGGGGGATGGCGACCGTTCACTTCGGCCGGCTCCTGGGGCCGGTCGGGTTCTCGCGGACCGTCGCTATCAAGCGTCTGCACCCGCAGTTCGCGAAGGACCCCGAGTTCGTCTCGATGTTCCTGGACGAGGCGCGCGTCGCGGCACGCATCCAGCACCCGAACGTGGTGGCGACACTCGACGTCGTCGCCTTGCAAGGC
>JBKJLX010000068.1:0-6516 GCA_046596645.1 Polyangiaceae bacterium | reverse complement strand
TGAGCGACGGCGGCATGCCGGTCCTCCACGCGAAGGACGGCTCGGTGGCGAAGAAGAGCGAGCCGAAGGAGGTCCGCTCCTTCGACGGCAAGGACTACGTGATGGAGCACGCGATCAGCGGCGACTACGCGCTGGTCAAGGCGTGGAAGGGCGACCGCTTCGGCAACCTCGTCTACCGCCACACCGCGATGAACTTCAACCCGATGATGGCCACCGCCGGCCGCGTCACCATCGCCGAGGTGGAGGAGCTGGTCGAGGTCGGGCAGCTCGACCCCGATCACATCCACACGCCGGGCATCTTCGTGCAGCGCGTGGTGGTCGGTCAGGGCTACGAGAAGCGCATCGAGCGCCGCACCGTCCGCACGGACGATGGCCGCAAGGCTTCGTCACCGCCCCCCAGCCCCCCCGGGGGAGGATCCTGACCATGGCTCTCACCCGCGAGCAGATCGCCCAGCGCGCCGCCCAGGAGCTGCGCGACGGCTTCTACGTGAACCTGGGCATCGGCATGCCGACCCTGGTCGCCAGCTTCATCCCGCCCGGCATCGAGGTCGTGCTGCAGAGCGAGAACGGCCTGCTTGGCATCGGCCCCTACCCGCGCTCGGGAGAGGAGGATGCGGACCTCATCAACGCCGGCAAGGAGACGGTGACGATGATGCCTGGCTCGGCGGTGTTCTCCAGCGCCGACTCCTTCGGGCAGATCCGCGGTGGCCACATCGACCTCGCCATTCTCGGCGCCATGGAGGTCAGCGAGAAGGGCGACCTCGCGAACTGGATGATCCCGGGGAAGATGGTCAAGGGCATGGGCGGCGCGATGGATCTCGTCGCCCGCGCGCGGCGCGTCGTCGTGATCATGGATCACGCGGCAAGGAGCGGCGCCCCCAAGATCCTGAAGGAGTGCGCGCTGCCCCTCACGGGCCGGCGCGTCGTCCACCGGATCATCACCGACCTCGCCGTCATCGACATCGAGAAGGAGGGGCTGGTCCTGCGCGAGGTCGCCCCCGGCCTGAGCGCCCGCGACGTGCAGGAGCGCACCGAGCCGACGCTCCTGGTGCCGAGCGATCTGGCCACGGTGAAGGTGGGAAGCGCGTCCGGGTCGGCGGCGTCGTGAGCCGCTGGCCGGAGAAGACGGCGCCGACCACCGACGCCAGCGAGAAGCGCACCCTCGGCGAGGGCATCTTCAAGAAGTGCGACGGCTGCGGTCTCACGCTCGCATCCGCCGACCTGGCGGCGGCGTTCGAGGTCTGCCCCGCCTGCAAGCACCACCACCGGATGAGCGCAGAGCGGTGGCGCGATCTCCTGGTCGACGCCGGCACCTTCCAGCCGTGGAGCCCCGATCTGCAGTCGGTCGACCCGCTGGAGTTCACCGACGGTCGGACCTACGCCGAGCGCATCGCGACGACGCAGAAGAAGACCGGCCACAAGGACGCGGTCGAGATCGGCGGCGCGCACATCGCCGGCCGCCGCATCGCCTGGGGCTCCTTCATCTTCTCCTTCATGGGCGGGAGCATGGGCTCGGTCGCCGGCGAGAAGGTGACCCGCCTCTTCGAGCGCGCGACGGAGGAGAAGCTGCCGGTGGTGCTGCTCCAGGCCTCGGGCGGCGCCCGCATGCAGGAGGGCATCCTCAGCCTGATGCAGATGGCGAAGTCGGTCGCGGCCCTGGAGCGCTTCCGCGCGGTCCGCCTCCCCTTCCTCTCGGTGCTCCTCGATCCCACCACCGGCGGCGTCGCCGCCAGCTTCGCCTTTCTCGGCGATGTGAACATCGGCGAGCCGGGCGCGCAGATCGGCTTCGCCGGCGCGCGCGTGATCGAGAACACCCTGCGGCAGACGCTGCCGCGAGGCTTCCAGCGCAGCGAGTTCCTGGTCGATCACGGCATGCTCGACCTCATCGTGGGCCGGCCGGAGATGAAGGCCTCGCTGGCGCTGATCCTCGAGCACCTCGCGGGGCCGGTGCCGGGCTGATCCCGCGCGATGGCTGCAGTCGCAGGAGCTCCTCAACGCTCTCGGGCCGCGGACGCGCGCGCCGTCGTTTGCGAAACGCGTGCCGGCGGCCGCGGCGATTTCAATCCAGCTCCCGCATCGATAAGGATCGACGATCCAGAGCTTCTCGCGCTCCTCCGAGCCCGACGCCTCGCCCTTCAAGGAGACCCTCATGCATTCGACCCACCGGACCCTGACGCCCCGCACCCTTCTCCTCGCTGCTGCCGTGATCTCGCTCGCCGCCTGCGGTGACGACAGCTTCACGACTTCCGCCGGAGGCGGCGGCGCCGCGTCAGCCTCGTCGCAGAGTGCCGCGGGCACCACCACCAGCGCGACCGGCACCCCGGCTTCGACGGGCCAGGGCGGAGGCAGCAGCCAGGGCGGCGGCAGCAGCCAGGGCGGCGGCAGCAGCCAGGGCGGAGGCAGCAGCCAGGGCGGCGCAGGCCAGGGCGGCGCAGGCCAGGGTGGCACAGGTCAGGGCGGGAGCGGCGGGGGAGGCGGAGGCGGAGGCGGAGGGGCCGTCGATTGCTCGAACGTCGAGAGCACCGACATCCCCGGCGACTACTGCGACGCGTTTGCCGCGGCGT
This sequence comes from Polyangiaceae bacterium, assembly GCA_046596645.1. Lineage (GTDB taxonomy): Bacteria > Myxococcota_A > Polyangia > Polyangiales > Polyangiaceae > JBKJLX01. Next base: position 3,952 of record JBKJLX010000068.1, on the reverse strand, counting down.
TCTGCTCCGGGCTCGAGTCGTGCGTCTTCTGGTTCTACGAGGCCTTCCTCGGCACCGAGGAGGAGTGTCTCCTCTTCGCCAACCAGCAGTGTCAGCACGAGACCCTCCTCCCGGGCCAGGACGAGACCGCCGACGAGCTCGAGGCCTGCGCCGAGCTGCTCGTGAACGCGCCCTGCGCCTGCTACGCAGCGGAGGTGTGCGGCGAGGTCTCCAACGGAGGGACGCTGGCGAACGCATCCCCCTGCGAGGTCAGCTCCCAGTGCCTGAGCGGGTACTGCGCGAACGGCGGCGACGTCTGCGGCCAGTGCCAGGCGCTGGTGGCCGAGAACGGCGACTGCGGGGGCAACGACGCGCGCTGCGCGGACGGGCTCTACTGCGATTCCGAGGACGACACCTGCAAGCTGGTCAAGCTGCCGGGGAGCGACTGCGTCGACAACGACGAGTGCGGCGCGAGCACCAACTACACCTTCCCCAAGTGCGCCGACGGGGTGTGCGGCACCGGGCTCGCCGAGGGCGAGGACTGCAGCGGCGTCAACGACGGCGCCTGCGAATTCCCTCTTTTCTGCCACTTCATCACCGCGACCTGCGAGCCCATCGCGGTCAACGGGGCCAACGAGCCGTGCGGCTTCATCACCGCCGACCAGTCGCTGGCCTTCTGCCGTGGCGACCTCTACTGCTCCGGTCAAGCCGACGGCACCTGCCTCGCGCGCGGCGAGCTCGATGACGCGTGCACGCTGGCCGAGAACGGTGACCCCGCGGACTCGACCGAGCACACCTGTCTGCCGCACCTGTCGTGCATCGACGGCTCCTGCGCGGTCACCCTCGACGTGACCTGCGACTGACCGGCGCGTCCGCCCCGAGCGCGGCCGGATCTTCTGGCCGCGCGCAGGGCCGCTGTCGGCGACGGAGCAGGGAGATCACTCGCCGGGCTGCGCGGGCTCATCGCCGGGCAGGCACAGCATCTCCTGCTGACCGCAGGCGTCGCAGTTCGAGTCGGCGCAAGGGTCGATGCTCACCTGGGTGCAGACGTCGCCCGGGTAGCCGCAGCCGCTCTCGACGCCGCAGGGCGACGCGTCGAAGCAACCGGCGGCGGGCAGCGGGTTCTCTTCGCAGCCGGGCTGGAGCCAGCGGCAGCCGAGCTCCGCGCACTGGGAGGCGTCGGCGAGGTCGCGGCAGTCGGGCATCGCGCAGCGCGGGAAGGCGGTGTCGGCGTAGGCCCAGGTCCCCTCGTCGCAGGTGTACGTGATGGAGGCCGGGCCGCAGTCCATCTGGCTCGCGTAGTCGCAGACGGCGCCCCACATCTCGCAGGGCGTGCCCACGGCGGGCTCGGTCGCCGGGCACTCGACCGGCGAGCAGCGGTTCGCCATGGCCTCGCTCCAGCTGCCGTCGACGCAGTTGTAGGTGACGGTGCCTTCCGGTCCGCAGGGGATGTCCTCACCGTACGCGCAGGAGAGGTCGCCGGAACACGCGGAGCTAGGCGTCGGCGCCGTCTCCGGACACTCCGCCGGCTCGGTGCAGACCCACGCGCCATCGACGCAGACCGCCGAGCCCTGGATGCAGTCACCCACGAACTCGCCAGAGCAGCCCCCGCCGTCGTCGTCGTCGCCACCGTCGTCGCCACCGTCGTCTCCGCCGTCGTCGTCGCTCCCCGAGCTTCCGTCGGAGCCGTCGTCCTCGACGCCGTCGTCCCCATCACCGCCGGTGACGGTGGAGCCGCAGGCCGCGAGGCCGAAGGTCGTGGTGGCGAGGGCGAGGGCGAGGAGGCGAAGGGTCGTGGTGTACATGGTGGCAACGCCTACAGCATGAGGTGGGCCAGCGACTGCACTGCAGATCCTGCCCAGAAATGGCGTTCGGCGCGCAGCGGCGGCGGTCAGATTGTGCCATCGGCACAAGCGGGGCCGCCTCGGGCGGCACAACATCCGCCGTCTTGCGGCCGCGCGGCGCCGGCTGCACACGAGCGGCGTGCAACCGACGGACGGCTTCGACGACCCCATCAACTGGTTCGAGGCCTGGTTCGCCGACGCGAAGCGCGAGGAGCCCTTCGACGCGACGGCGATGGCGCTCGCCACCGCCGACCCCTCGGGTCGGCCCAGCGTGCGCATGGTCCTGCTGAAGGGCGTCGACGCACGCGGCTTCTTCTTCGTGACCAACTACGAGAGCCGCAAGGCGCGCGACATCGAGGCGACCGGGCGCGCTGCGCTCTGCCACCACTGGCCGAAGCTGGAGCGTCAGGTCCGGGTCGAGGGCACCACGGAGAAGGTCTCAGCCGAGGACAGCGACGCCTACTTCGCGAGTCGACCCCGGGGCAGCCAGATCGGCGCCTGGGCCTCGGATCAGAGCCGGCCACTGGCCGCGCGCGAGCAGCTGGTGGAGCGGGTCCAGGCGCTCGAGGCCGAGTACCTCGACCGGGCGGTGCCGCGGCCGCCGCACTGGGGTGGTCTCCGCGTGGTGCCCGACCGCATCGAGCTCTGGCAGGGGCGGCCGAGCCGGCTGCACGAGCGAACGCTCTTCGTGCGCGACGGTGCCGGCTGGTCGCGCAGCGCGCTCCAGCCCTGAGCGCGCCGCAGCAACGCCGCGGTAAAAAGGGCCGGCTGAACCGGCGCGTGTACCGTGACGGACGAGGTCTCTCGGGAATCGACGACGACGACGTCGATCCATTGGCGCATCGTTCGTCGTGGGTGCGCGACGAGGCGGGCACCTTCCGCCAGGGCCTCGCACGGACACCCAAGGAGCCGCCCGATGAACGCTCTCTCCCTCCTGCCTGCCGCGCCGGCCTACGCGGTCTCCGCGATCGTGCTCGCGCTCAACCTGATCGGTCTCGCCAACGCGAGCGCCCTCACCCGCGCCCAGGCCGGCGAGGCGATCAACCCCGAGGACGCGCCGAAGAACAAGGAGACCAAGGTCGTCTACGAGGGCGGCAACGACAGGACGGCGCGCTACCGCCGCGCCCACCGCAACGCGCTGGAGAACACGCCGATCTTCATGATCACCGCGCTGCTCCTGACGCTGATGGGCGCCTCGGCCAGCGTCGGCGCCGCGCTGTTCTACCCGTACGCGGCGCTGCGGATCCTCCACAGCATCTGCTACGTGAAGGGGATCCAGCCCTTCCGGACGATCGCCTTCGTGCTCGCGCTGCTCTGCCAGCTCGCCGTGCTCGGCTTCATCGGGTACGCCACCTTCGCGTCGTGAGCAGGCGCTGGCTCGCCGCGCTCTGGCTCATCGCGCCTGCGCCGCCGCCGCGGTGAGATCGTAGCCCTCGAACTTCGCGCGCAGCTCGCGCTTCAGCACCTTGCCGGTGGGGCCGATCGGCAGCGCGTCGACGACCTCGATCGCATCCGGCATCCACCACTTCACCAGCTTCGTCTCCAGGAACGCGCGCAGCTCCACCAGATCGAGCTGCGCGTCAGGGCGCTTCACCACGACCAAGAGCGGGCGCTCCTGCCACTTGGGGTGCGAGACGCCGATCGCCGCGGCCTGCGCCACCGCCGGGTGGCTCATCGCGGCGTTCTCCAGATCGATGCTGCTCACCCACTCGCCGCCGGACTTGATGACGTCCTTGCTGCGGTCGGTGATCTGCATGTAGCCCTCGCCGTCGAGGGTCGCGATGTCGCCGGTCATGAACCAGCCGTCCCGGTGCGCGTCGTCCTTCTCGCTCCTGTCCTGTTCCTGTTCCAGCACCTGACGGCGCTGGTAGTAAGCGCTGGCCACCCACGGCCCGCGGATCTGGAGGTGCCCCGACGTCTTGCCGTCGTGGGGGAGGACCAGGCCCGCGTCGTCGACCAGGCGCAGGTCGACCCCGAAGATCGGCCGCCCCTGCTTCACCTTGATGGCGAGCTTCGCGGCGTCGTCGAGCGCCGCGTGCCGGGGGAGGAGGACGTTCACCGTCCCGAGCGGGCTGGTCTCGGTCATCCCCCACGCGTGGATGACACGCGCGCCGTGCTCCTTCTCGAAG